>RGVP01000029.1 GCA_010027235.1 bacterium | reverse complement strand
ACCGACCTCACCACCGAGCCGCCGCGCTTGCTCGATATCTTGATCGCGGAGCATGGCTTTTCCTCTCGGCAGGCGGCCCAATTGCTCGCCGACGAGTTTGGCATGCCGATGATCAACATGGCCAACGTGCGGGCCAACAGCGACCTGCTCGCCCTGCTGCCGCGCAACCTCGCGATCAAATACACGGTCTTCCCGGTCTCGCGCGAAGGCAACACTCTGCGCGTGGCGATCAGCGATCCGCTGGACGTCGATGGCATCGATAGCATCGGCCATTTTCTTAAGCTCACCATCGAGCCCGCAGTTGCGCCGGCAGACGAGATTAAGGCCCACATTGACCGCTTTTACGGGAAGGATGAGGAGTCGATGGAGAAGCTGCTCAACAGCCTTTCCGGCGATGAGGCGCAGGTCGTCACCGGAACTACGAATGCGGGCGGCGCGGAAAACGACGATACCGACGCCCCGATCATCAAGCTCGTTTACCAGATCATCCTCGAAGGCATCGCCCGCCGCGCTTCCGATATCCATCTCGAGCCGATGGAGAAGCGTTTCCGGGTGCGCTACCGCATCGACGGCGTGCTGGTGGAGGTCGATAATCCGCCGAAGCGTCTCCAACTCGCGATGATCTCCCGCCTCAAGATCATGGCCAACATCTCCATCGCGGAGAAACGTATCCCTCAGGACGGTCGCATTCAAGTGACCGCTGGCGTCAAGCCCATCGACCTCCGCGTCTCCTCGCTGCCGACCTCTTACGGCGAGTCCATCGTCATGCGTATTCTGGACAAAGAGGGCCTTCAGCTCGGTCTGCCCGAGCTGGGTTTCCTCAGTGACGACCAGGCGATCATGGAGCGTATCATCACCCTGCCGGATGGTCTTTTCCTGGTCACCGGCCCGACTGGTTCGGGCAAGACCACGACGCTCTACTCCTGCCTCCATTTCATCAATAAGCCCGACCGCAAGCTCATCACGGTCGAGGACCCGGTGGAGTATCAACTCTCCGGCATCAACCAGGTCCCCGTTCGCACCGAGGTCGGGATGACCTTCGCCAACGCGCTGCGCTCCATGCTGCGTCAGGCGCCGAATATTATCATGGTGGGTGAAATCCGCGACTTGGAGACCGCCGAGATTTCGATCAACGCCTCCCTCACCGGCCACATGGTGTTTTCCACGTTGCACACCAACGACGCCCCTGGCGCGGTTACTCGTATGATCGACATTGGGGTGAAGCCGTTCTTGGTTTCGACTTCGGTGCGAGCGATCATGGCCCAACGCCTGACCCGTAAGATTTGCAAGAAGTGTAAACACCCCTACACCCCGGACAGCCGCGAATTGCGCTCGCTCAACATCACCGCCCAGCAGGCCGTGAATGCCAATTTCGCCAAGGGCTCGGGTTGCGAAAACTGCCACGGCTCCGGCTATCGCGGTCGCGCCGGCATCTTCGAGATTTTCGTTTCCAACGACGAACTCCAGCGCATGATCTACGAAAACGTCGGCACTGCCAAATTGCGGGATAAAGCCCGCGCCCTCGGCATGCGCACCATGCGCGAAGACGGCCTTCGCAAGGTCCTGGCCGGTATCACCACGATCGAGGAAGTGGTCTCCATCACGGTCGGCGACGCCAGCTAACGCCCTCGTTCCTACCCCTAGCCCCCTTTTTGATCATGAGTTACGAGATGAACGACTTGCTTGACCTAGTGGTCGATCAAAACGCCTCCGATCTGCACTGCCAAGTCGGTCAGCCGCCTACCCTGCGCATCAGCGGTTCCATGGTGCCCATTGAGGGCCCCAGCCTCAGCCCGAAGGACACCGAAAACCTTGTGTTGTCCATCACGCCCGACGCTCACGTGCAGAATCTGAAGATGAACGGCGGCTCCGATTTCGCTTTCGCCTTTCTTGATAAGGCCCGCTTCCGCGTCTCCGTGCTCAAGTCCAAGGGCAACTACGGCCTCGTGCTGCGCCAGATCCCGAACAAGATGTATGGTCTGCGCGACATCGGCCTGCCCGACAAAGTCCGCGAACTACTCTACTGCCCCCGCGGGCTCATCCTCGTGACCGGCCCCACTGGTTCCGGCAAGTCCACCACCCTTGCCTCGATGGTGAACTACATCAACGAGAACCGCGAGGGTCACATCATCACGATTGAGGACCCGATCGAGTATTACCACCCTCACAAACGTTGCATCGTCACCCAGCGCGAAATCGGCGCCGATGTGCCTAGCTTCGCCGAGGCCATTAAGCGCGCCCTCCGCCAAGACCCCGACATCATCCTCGTGGGCGAAATGCGTGACCTCGAAACGATTGAGGCCGCTATCTCCGCCGCCGAAACCGGGCACTTGGTGTTCGGCACCCTGCACACTAACTCCGCTGCCAAGACCGTCGATCGCATCGTGGATGCCTTCCCCGCCAATATGAAGGAGATGATCCGCACCCAACTGGCATCCTCCCTTGTCGCGGTCATTTCCCAGGTGCTCTGCAAAAAAATCGGCGGCGGCCGCATCGCCGGCTATGAGATCATGATTAACACCACCTCGATCTCGGCCATGATCCGCGAAAACAAGACCTTCCGCATCACCTCCGACATCCAGACCGGCGGTAATCTGGGTATGATCACGATGGATGCCCATCTCCTGAGCTTGGTAAACCGCCAGCTCGTCACGCCCGACGAAGCCTTGGAAAAAGCCCAGGATCAGATCGGCATGCGTGAGAAACTCAGTCAGCTCGGCGCCACCTTGAAAACAATCTGAGCCCGCCCCGCTACCCTTTACTTAATCTCCGGCCCCGCCCTCTGCCCCCACCCATGTTCGAAGCCCACACCCAGGCCATCCTCGAGCTCTGTCGCGAGCATCATCTGCTCGACGAAAAGACCCTCGCCGAGCTCCAGGAGGAACACCGCGCCACCGGCGTTTCCGTAGCCTCCCTCATCATCGATAATAAGCTGGTCGAGAAGGCCGACTTTTTTGCCAAGGTCGCCGAATCCCTCGGGCTCGAATTTGCGGACGACCTGCCCCCCTCCATTTCGGGCGACATCACCGTCCTGCTTTCCTCCCACCACGCTCGTAATTACGGCGTCGTGCCCTTCCGCGCGGACGCTCACTCGATCGATCTGCTGGCGCTGGACCCCTTCAACGCCCAGATCATCGACGATCTCACTTTCACCCTGCGTAAGGACATCCGGCTGGTCGTTGCTGATCCAGAACGCATCCACACCCTGCTGAAGAACCATTACGCCGAGGAAGACGCCTCCCTCGACGAGATTCTCAGCAAAATGGGCGCGGAGGAGACCACCAGCCCGACCACGAATCCCGACGATCTCAACGCCAACGACATCGAGGCGATGGCCGGCCAGGGACCGATCATCAAGCTGGTCAACGTCATCCTGGCCGAGGCCATTCGCAACAAGGCCTCCGACATCCATTTCGAGCCCTTCGAGCACGAGTTTAAGATCCGTTACCGGATCGACGGCGCGCTCTACGAGATGTCCCCTCCCGGCAAGAACCTAGCCCTGCCGATCACCTCCCGCATCAAGGTTTTGGCCAACCTCAACATCGCCGAGCGACGTATTCCCCAGGACGGTCGCATCAAGCTCACCATCGGCGGCCGCCCGGTCGATCTACGCGTTTCGTCTCTCCCCACCCAGTTCGGCGAGTCGGTGGTGCTCCGCGTGCTCGACCAAGGGGCAGTGCAACTCGACATTAGCCAACTCGGCATGCCCGAGGATGTGCTGGAGGGTATCTCCGAAATCGTTAAACGCCCCAATGGCATCTTCATCGTCACCGGCCCCACCGGCTCGGGTAAGACGACCACGCTCTACTCCGCCTTGCGCATCGTTAATACCCCCGATATCAAGCTTTTGACCGCTGAGGATCCGGTGGAATACGAGATCGAGGGTATCATGCAGGTGCCGGTGAATCACGGGGTAGGCCTCACCTTCGCCGCCGCCCTGCGCTCCTTCCTCCGTCAAGACCCTGACGTCATCATGGTGGGTGAGATCCGCGATTTGGAAACCGCTCAAATCTCGATTCAAGCGTCCCTAACGGGCCACTTGGTGCTTTCCACCCTGCACACCAACGATGCCCCCGGCGCAGTCACCCGTCTAGTGGACATGGGCGTGGAGCCCTTCCTTATCGCCTCCTCGCTCGAGGCCGTGCTGGCTCAGCGTCTGGTGCGTCGCATCTGCAAGGACTGCCGGACCGCTTACGAGCCCCCCGCCACCCTGCTGCAGCAACTGGGCATCGACCCGATAGACATCGGCAACCGCGAATTTTTCTACGGTAAGGGCTGCCCCACCTGTAATAATTCGGGCTACAAGGGCCGCTTGGGTATCTATGAGTGGCTTCGCATGTCCGAATCTATCCGCGATCTCGTGGTTAATCGCGCCCCCACTCTGGTGATCAAGCAAAAGGCCCTCGAACAGGGCATGAGAACCTTGCGCGATGACGGTCTGCGCGCCATCTTCGATGGCATCACCTCCATCGAGGAAGTCGTCAAATACACCTAGCGCGCGCCCCGAGGCGCGAAGTCCCAAACGTTTCCAGCGAAACTTATCCCGCCCTCGTTCCCCCAGTCAGCACCGCCGCCCTAACACCCACCTGACGCCCGCATCGACTTCGTCCTGCGGAATTTGTCCTCCGGATCCTACTCCCCATGCCCAAGTTCGCCTACACCGCCATCGAGTCCACCACCGGTCGCGAGAAAAAAGCCGTCATCGACAGTGCATCGTCCGAGCAAGCTGCGCTCGACTTAAAGGCCCTCGGTTTACTGCCGACCTCAATCACGGCCGCCGCCGGAGCCCCCTTCAAGCTCCCGCCCAAAGCCGCTCCGAAAGCCGCCCCCAAACCCGCCGGCAAGGCCTTCGTGCCCAAGGCGGAGCCCAAGAAAAAGAAGTCGGGGAGTCCCGGTCTCTCCTTTGGCAAAGTCATCGGCAATGAAGGCCTCGCAGTTTTCACCCGGCAGCTGTCCACCCTGGTCAACGCCGGCATGCCCATCCTCCGTTCGCTCGAGACCCTCGCGCGCCAGGAAAAAAACCTCCGCTTCAAGTGGGTTCTGGAACAGATTTCCGAGTCCATCAAGTCGGGTAACACCTTCTCCGACGGCCTCACCCAGCACCCCAAAGTCTTCGACCGCCTTTACATCAACATGGTGAAGGCCGGCGAAGCGGGCGGTGTGCTCGGCACCGTGCTGGACCGCCTTTCCAAGTTCATGGAAAAGGCCGAGAAAATCAAGGGAAAGGTCAAGGCCGCCATGACCTATCCCGTTATTATTGCGGGTGTTGCCGTTTTGATTGTGTCCGCTCTGATGGTGTTCGTCATCCCGAAGTTCCAAGAGATTTTCACCGGTCTCTTGAAGGGCACTCCACTGCCGCTGCTGACTCAGGGCGTGATCGGGTTGTCGAATTTCATGAAGGATCAGATCTTCGCAACGATCGGCATCGTTGTCGCCGTGTTCTTCTTTTTCAAAAGCATCACCAAGACCAAATCCGGCAAACGGGCGGTGGACTGGTTGCAGATTCACATCCCGGCCTTCGGCCCGCTCTTCCTAAAAGCCGCCATCGGCCGGTTCACCCGCACCCTGGGCACTTTGTTGTCGTCCGGCGTGCCGATTCTTCAGGCCTTGATCATCACCCGCGATACCTCGGGCAACGTCCACGTCGCCGAGGCGCTCAATAAGGTCCATGACCGCGTGAAAGAGGGCGAAGGCGTGGGCAAGCCGCTCGAGGCCACCAAGATTTTCCCGACCATGGTTACCTCCATGGTGGAGGTCGGTGAGGAAACCGGTGCGCTCCCCGAGATGTTGACGCGTATCGCGGATACCTACGACGACGAGGTGGACAACGCCGTGACCTCGATCACCTCGATCATCGAACCAATCATGATCGTGTTCATGGCCGTGGTGGTCGGCACCATCGTGATCGCTCTCTTCCTCCCGTTGGTGAAGATCATTCAGACCCTCTCGGGCGGTTGATCCGCTCCTGCGCTCAGGCTGGCCGCCCCGCCGCTCCGCCCTACGGCGGGCGGCGGTTACTATTTGCAGGCGGCACGCCGCTTTAACCGCGACGTATTTCCGAGCCTTCGAAGCGGATGGAGAGGCGGTATACCTTTTTCACGCGGCAGGTGATTTTGCTGGTGGCGGCATCAAAGGTATCCGGCACTTCAATGCGGTGTAGGTCCACGGTCGCATGGTAGCCGCGCTCGCTGAAGACGTCGATCAGGATGGCCAGCGCTAGCGGATCCTCGAGCACGGCGTCCTCGGTGTTGACTGACGCCACGCCGGAGATGGCGTGCCGCAGCACGATGGGCATGACTTTCCGCGCGATGAAATCGACGACCTTGGACAGCAGTTCAGCATTTTCGAAGGCATAGTCATCGAGTCGTTTCACCAGTTCCTGGCGGGCGTGGATGACGATGTCGTTGGCCACTGGGATAGAGCGCAGGAGGTCGTGAGTGCGCGGGTCCAGTTCTAGAGAGCTCTGGTATTGCAGCTCGCGGAGAATGTTTTGCTCAACATCAGCGATCTGGCCTTGGGCGTTGACGAGGTGGTAGTGGAAGATTTCGCGGAGCGATTGGAGCGCATCCCAAGTCTGTTCTTTGAAGATGCGGTAGCGACGTTTCGCCAGTTCGAGGTCGTAGTCGGTGACGCGCTCCTCCACCAGTTCGCCCAGGCCGGTGCGGCGCACTTCGTCATTGTGGGCGCGGATATCCAACCCGCGCTTCAACTGGCGTTCGACCGAGGTCTTTTCGTCCACGAACAGCACCATGATATGGATGGTGGGGTGCCGGAAATGTATGCGCAGTGCGGTGTGGTAAAATTCGCGGCGCAGTGCATGCATGCGATCCACGAGCAGTTTTAGGCACTCGACCTGAACTTTGGTGCGGGGAAAGCCGTCTAGAATCACGCCGTCGCGGTAAGCGGGCTCGATGAGCTTGCGGAAAAGCAGGCGCATGACCTCGCGGTCGCCGACCATGTGGCCGGCATCTTTGATCTGCTTGGCTTCGGCCGAGTCGAGCAGGGCGCTTACCACGATAGGTTCGCAGGTGAGGCCGCGGGCCTTGATGATAAAGCCGGTGTTGGTGCCTTTACCCGCGCCCGGGGCGCCGCCCAACAGGATGATTTCCTTGGGGAAACGCAGTTGCTGGCGCCCGTAGTCTTGCTCGAGGTTGCGCCAGACGTCGTCGAAAATCACTTGGGCGTCCTTGATCTCCAAATCCTGATGGCGGTTGGCTCCGGTGGCAGGAGCGGCAACCGGCAACTGGCCGGCGGTTTTAAAATCGGGAGAAGGCGTGGACATGAGGTGAAGCTCCCAGCCAGAGCGAAAGGGACGGTTCTTTCGACCATGAATTGAAGCCAACCCCCAAAACCGCGCAAAGTCGCCCTTTTGTAGCCCCAATCGCCCCCTAGCCTGGACCGACGATTTTAGATGGAACCGTTGGCGTGCTCGCGGGTCGGAATCCCTACATCCTTGCGCACGCTTTCAGGGTCAGTTTCCCCCCAAGGCCGCTACCTGAGATCGGCTCAAGGTTTAACTCTTTTTGTTCTTTCGGGCCCGTTTAGCGGCCCCGACCCGATTCCTGAAGCCGCGAACTTCAGGAGTGTTAGTTGAAGCTGGACCTGACGGGGCCGCCTGCAAAGGGGGCCCCGTCTTGTTTTTGTCGGAAAGCACGCTTGGGCGTTGCAGTCGGGCCGAGGCGAATTGCAGATCGGGAGATGAAATATCTTTTCGGCCATGCGGCGGGCGTGGAAACCCCGTCAGCGGTGAGGGCACGGGGATGGGCGATGTGGCTCGCCGCGTTGGTTTTGCTGGGGTGCGCTTGGGGCGTTACGCTGCGCGCGGAGGAGGCTCCGCCGGAGCAGGCGGTTGTGCAAATTCTTACCTCAAGTCAGGTTCCGGACTTCGCCTCGCCGTGGCGCTTCGAGCCGGTGATGCGTTCCTCGGGCACGGGCTTCGTCATTGCGGGCAGGCGTATTTTGACCAACGCGCACGTCATCGCTTGGGCCAAGCAGATCCTCGTGCGTCGTTATCAAGATCCACGCCTGCTGACGGCGCGGGTGGTCTTCGCTGGCCATGACTGTGATCTCGCCGTGCTCGAGTTGGAGGAACCGGCGCAGCTCGCGGATGTAAAACCCCTCCAGTTTGGCGAATTGCCACCGGTGCAGTCCACCGTGGTGACTTGCGGCTACCCGGCCGGCGGCGACCAGATGTCGTTCACCCGCGGCGTGGTTTCCCGCATCGAGGTGCAGCCTTATGCCCATGCCGGCAATCGCGCGCTCCTGGCCGTGCAAACCGACGCCGCGATCAATCCGGGTAACAGCGGCGGTCCGGTGTTTCAGGGCGACAAGGTCGTGGGCGTCGCTTTCCAAGGCATACCCGGCCTGCAGAATGCGGGCTTCTTCATTCCGCCCGAGATCGTGGAGCATTTCCTCAAGGACATCGCCGACGGCCATTATGACGGGTTCCCGCAAGCGGGGGTGACATTGGAGCCGCTGCAAAATCCCGCTTATCGCCGCGTTTTGGGGCTCGTCGACGATGGCCGCGGCGCGCGGGTCGATTCCCTTCGGTTCGGCGGACCCGCGGCGCAGGTGTTGCGGCCTGACGACGTGTTACTCCAAGCGGGTGGGTATCCGGTGGGCAGTGACGGAATGATTCCGTATCAGAGAAACCGCGTGGCCGTCGGGGTGGCGTTTCAACAGCCCCAAGCCGGCGAGGCGTTAAGGCTCTCCGTATTCCGCGAGAGCAGAACGCTCGAGGTCGATATCAAGATGGAGGCTTACGCGGGGGACCGTCTCGCCGGTCGCCAATACGACGAGCCGCCTCGTTATTTTATCTACGCCGGCCTGATCTTCACCCCCCTGAGTGCGAATTACCTCGAGACGTTCGGGGACCCTGGTCGTGACTACCTTTGGAAGGGGCTGGCGGAGCTCACTTATCAACTCTACCACCTAGACACCGAGGCTCCTGGGGCGGTGCGCCCCGAGCCAGTGGTGCTGTCCGGCATCCTGCCGCATGCCGTCAACGCTGACCTCGCTCTGCGTGGTCGGGTGTTGGTAAACCGCATCAACGGTGTGCGCATCGAGCGGCTCGAGGACGTCCGCCGCGCCTTGCTTGAAAATCACGGCGCGCGTCATCTGATCGAGTTTAATACTCCGGAGCACGGGATGCTGGAGGCGCTTGATCGCGCGGCCGCATCCGCCGCGCATGCCGAAATCCTTCGCACTTACGGCATAGTCTCGGATCAACGTCTATGAAACTCCTCCGCTTCCTCTTTCGTTTCGCCGCGATTGGCCTTTGCGCCGGCGCCGTGCTACCCGCCCAGTCCGAGTGGGAACACTCCCTTGTGAGTATCGAGGTGACTTCCAAGGTTTATGACGCCTTCCAGCCGTGGAACGATCCCACGCGCGCGGTGCGGAAGCACGGTCTGGTCATTGGCCCGGGCGAGGTGCTGACCACCGCGCAGAATCTCCCCACTCATACCCTAGTGCGCCTGCAAAAGGGCGGACGTGGCCGTTGGTATGACGCTCGGGTGACGTGGTGGGACGCCCAGTCTAACCTTGCCCTGCTCACCGCCGATTCCCCGGCTTTCTGGGAGGGCCTCCAGGCGGCATCTTTGGCGGAGGCTGTGTCACGAGGTCCCGATTTTGAGCTGATCCGCTGGCGCGACGGCAACCTGGAGGAGCGGCGGGTTGAGTTCGGCCAGTTCACGGTTGGCGAGGGCGTGCTCGGCTTCGCCCCGCACGTGCAGATGGAAGTCGCAGCCGACCTCAGCGGGCTCGGTTGGGCTGAGCCTATCATGCGTGAGGGTCGGGTGCTCGGCCTCACCACGCATTCTAACGGCCGTGTGTGCGGCGTGTTGCCTGCGGCCTTTATTCGGCGCGTGTTGGCGGCGCACCGGGCGGGCACTTTTACCGGGCTCGGCTACTTCGATTTCACGTGGCAGGCGGGCGGTAATCCCGAGTTGCTCAAGGAGCTCGGGCTAGAAGGCCCTTCGCGCGGCGGGGTGGTTAACCGAGCCGGGCACGTCACTGATCCCGAAAAGGCTCCCCAACCGCGCGATATCATTCTAGCGGTGGATGGTTTCGAGGTCGATTCGGAGGGCGATTACCTCGATCCTGATTTCGGTCACCTCGTGCTTGAGAACCTCGCCAACCGCGCGCACTTCGCCGGTGATACGGTGAAGCTCAGGCTGAGACGTGGCGCGGAGGAGCGCACGATCGACTACGTCGTGCCGAAGGCTCGCTTTACCGATGAACTGGTGCCGCGCGAGGTCTTTGGCACCCCGCCCGTCTACCTTGTCACTGGTGGCCTAGTGTTCCAGCCCTTGACCCAGCCCTTCCTGCGCGGTTGGGGCGATGAATGGAGGAAATACGCCCCCTTTCGGCTGCAGTATTACCAATACGCCGACGCACACGATCATCGCGACTCGCTGGTCGTGCTCACCGGGGTGCTGCCGGATGCAATCAACCTCGGTTATCAGGATGCGGACCTATCTGTGCTGGATCGCGTGAACGGCCGGTCCATTGCTACCCTAACCGACCTCGCGGAGGCCCTGAAGACTGCGTCGCCCGAGGGGGTGCACCGCTTCGAGTTTATGCGCGGTCACAACCTGCAACGCCTGTTGCTCGATGCGGCCACGTTGGACGAGGCGACACGGCGGGTGGTCGAGCATTACGGCTTACCGGCGGCGGCGCGGTTTTAGTGACGCCGCGGCCGGTCAACGTTTTTTAAATAGCACCTGCGGCGCGCTCTCGAGTTGGCCGCGGGTGACGCCGATCTGGTTCAGCAGCTTCAATTCGCGCCACAACTCGGCCCCGGAAAGAGCTCCGCGCAACAGCTTGTGATAGGCGCGCGCCGTGCGGAGCACTTCTTCCGGGGCTTCGTCTACAAACTCGATACGGAATTGGCGGGCCCCGAGCGCAAGCAGACGGTCGGTGAACTCGGCGCCGGTCTGGGCGCGGGGGTTAAAAACGGTGTTGCGGCAGCCGGCGTCGGCTTTGAGCGGTAGCAGCGCGCCGACCCGGTCACGCAGGGCCACGCGGTGTTTTTCGCAGGGCCGGCCGCAGTCGTGGTAGTCTTTGCCGGTCGAGAGGAAGGCGCAGAAAACGCAGTGCTCCATGTGAAACATCGGCATGTGCTGATGCAGGGTCAGCTCGAACCAAGCGGGCGGGGCTCCGCGTAGCAGAGATTCCAGCTGGGCCACGTTCAAATCGTAGCTGGCGGTTACGCGCTCCAGTTTGTATCTGGAGAGGTAATACTCGGCGGCGAGTGGGTTGGCCACGTTGAGGGAAAAATCCCCGCGCAACCGAAGGCCGGGGGCGGCGGCGGGGAAGAAGCGCAGGTGCTCGTGATTGCGGGCGAGGATGCCGTCGGGTGCGGCGGAGAGAACCTGCTTCAGAATCCATTCCTCGCCGGGCTTGTAGACACGGGGTGGGGCGAGCCAGATCCCCGGGGCCTGCAGTGCCGGAAGGTCGGATGTCCAATGCCCAAGGAGCGAGGCGGAAGCGGTCTGCCACTGGCGGAACTTGGCAACCGCTTCGCGGTAGTGCTTCGGGTTCTCAAACTCGCAGTAGAGGTCGGCGAAGGGCACTTCGGCGGCGAGCACGGCGTCGAGTTGGGCGAAGTCGCGGACGTAGAGAATCAGTTCGGGCGGAAGGCCTGGCGCCGCGGGCTCGGCCGGACGGCCCGGCGGTGCGCCCGCGTCTTCGCTCAACTGCCAGCGGCGGGGCTCGGCGCGTAGTTGCTCGAGGCGGCTGGCGGCATCGCGGCGCATGCGGTTGAGCTCGCTGGTGGGCAGCATCAGCTCGCCTTCGAGGTGGTTGACTAAGCCCTCGAGGTGGAAGGGGGTCCCGCCGAGCCGCCCGAGTTGCTCGCGGAGGCGCTCGGCAGTGAGAGGACGTTGGTCGGCAGGTGCGGTTGCGAGGGGCATCGCGGAGGCTTCCCGCACGACGTGACCGCAACCGTCATCTAGGAGCAGAGTGAAGGGCGCGCCGGAGTGGCCATGGACCTCGGCGCGGATGGGTCGGGTCTGCCGGATTTTTTCACCCGAGAAGGTGGCGCGCAGTTCGCGATCCAGCGCGGGATCGTTGGTTTTCCAGACACGGTGGCCGGGGCGGATTTTTTTAAAATCGAGATCGCCATGGCCGAAGCGCAGCACGCTTTCGCCCGATTTGGCATCGAGGGTAGACTGATAGATGCGGCCGCCTTCTTCGCCCGCGGCAGGGTTGCCGGCGTCGAACACCACGCCGTCGCCGGGTTTGGCTGGAGCGACCAGCTTTAGCGCCACGTGATCAGGGCCGACGCGGGTGACCTGACCGAGAAATACGCCGCGCTTGGTGCCGAAGCGACCGTGGGCTAGCTCCTGATTGTTAATGCCGTTGAACCAGCCCGGGTAGAGGCCGCGGGAGAAGGCCATGTTCAGTTCGTATTTCGCCGGACTGGGGTCGAAGGGGGGCAGGGCAGAAGCGCCGTTCAGCTCGGCCATCACGCGGTCGAGCGCCTGCCGGTAGGTGCGGGTGATGCTGGCAACGTATTCGGCGGATTTCAGGCGACCCTCGATTTTGAGGGAGGCGACGCCGACGCGGACCAGTTGAGGCAGCACTTCGAGGCCGGAGAGATCTTGAGGGCTGAGCAGGTATTGGCGGTCGCCGAGGTCGACTTTTTCGCCGTCGCGCACGAGTTCGTAAGGCATGCGGCAGGCTTGGGCGCATTCACCACGGTTAGCGGAGCGCCCGCCGAGCGATTCGCTGGTCAGGCACTGGCCGGAATAGGCTACGCAGAGCGCGCCGTGGACAAAAACTTCGAGGGGCAGGGGTGTTTCGCCGGGGGCGAGGGCGGCGCGCTGGGTGGCTTGGATGTGCTCGATCTCCTTGAGCGAATTTTCGCGGGCGAGCACCACGAGTTCGGCGCCGAGGTCGCGGGCAAAGGCGACGCCGGCGTCGTTGGTGACGGTCATCTGGGTCGAGCCGTGGATAGGAAAATCGGGCGAGAGGCGGCGGATCAGGCGGCAGATGCCGACGTCTTGGACGATGGCGGCATCCACGCCGGCGGCAATGATGGCGCGCAAATAATCGGCGGCGTCCTCTAGTTCATTGGTGAAGACGAGGGTGTTAAAGGTCACGTAGCCGCGCACGCCGCGGCGGTGCAGGTAGGCCATCAGCGCGGGCAGGTCGGCCACGGTGAAATTGTGGGCGCGCATGCGGGCGTTGAACCGCTCGAGGCCGAAAAAGATGGCATCGGCGCCATTTTCGACCGCGGCGCGGGCGCACTCCCAATCGCCGGCGGGTGCGAGCAACTCCGGCCGGGCGTAGCGGGTCTGGGCGGGAGCGAGCGATGGCGAAGGGGCGGAGACGGACATCGCCCGCAAGGTGGGGGCCGGGCGGAGAGGCGCAAGCCCGTTGGGCGGGCCTGACTCGGTGCGGTGGTTTACCGTGTGGCTTTTAGCACGCGGCGTTCAGGCGTAGGATGAACAGAGCGTAGCCCACGGGTTGCCCAGGGTTTCCCGCGTCCGTTTTTGGGACACGATGCAAGGGACGAAAGATAGAGTCGTTATCCCATAAAAGGGTTGAGGAATCCGTGTTCCGAGAGTTGCGCCGGGCGCGCGGGTGGTTACCAATCACTAGTTAATCCGTCCATGAGCGTTCCTGCCTCTTCTTCTGTTCCGTTTCGGGATTTTTCCGGTATTTTCGCCCGAGTGGCTCCGCATATGGCGGCGCTGGATCAGTTTCTCCATGACCAATTGGAGTCGTTTGAGCCGGAGATCCGGGAGATGGCCGACTATTGTATCGACACCTCGGGCAAACGTATCCGCCCGGCGCTGGTGTTTTTCAGCGGCTGGTCCGATGCGGAGACGCCCGCGCCGGGTCTGGTGCAGGTGGCGGCGGTGGTGGAGCTCGTGCACCTCGCCACCCTCGTGCATGACGACATCATGGACGAGGCGGATGTGCGCCGCGGGCGGCCGACGGCGGCACGCAAATACGGAGCGGCGGCGGCGGTCTTGCTGGGCGACGCGCTCTTCGCCCACGCCCTGCACCTCGCTTCGTTGTTTCCCACCACCGAGGTCTGTCGGGCGGTTAGCGAGTCAACCCGTAAGGTTTGCGCGGGTGAGATCGTGCAGACTTTGCGGCGGCGCACGGTGGGCATCACCCGAGCGGATTACGATCGGGTGATTGACCTCAAGACGGCGGAGCTCTTTCGCGTATCCTGCGCGCTGGGGGCGCGGTTGGGTGGGCACCCGCAGGGGTTTGTAGACGCAGCGGCGCGATTTGGACGGCACCTCGGTATCGCTTACCAGATTTACGACGATTTGGCGGACTTTTTTGGGCGCGAGCAACGCATCGGCAAGACCTTGGGCACCGATCTGGCGAGTGGAAAACTGACGCTTCCTTTGCTCTTTTTGCGTGACCGTCTGCCCCCGGAGGAGCGGGCGACCTTGGAGGCTGAGTTGGAGGGGCGCGCTGCCCCTCGGCTCGAGCAACGGTTGGCCGAGATGGGCGATCACGGCGTATTTTTAGCCGTGACCGGAGAGATCGAGGCACAATTGGTGCGGGCGGAAGTAGCCCTTGCCGAACATCCGGATCTGGCGCCGGCGGGGCATCTCGCTGCGCTGCCGCTGGTCCTCCGCGCCCAGGTAGCCGCTCTGGGTTGAGGCGTCCGCCTCGGCACGTTTCGCACGGAGGGTTGCCACAGGGGTTCACGTTTGTTTTTTAGTTTCCCTAACATGCTCAGTTCCACCTCAACGCTCGACGCCGCTGTGGACGCCGGGGCGGAGCGTCGCCGCGAGGCGGAGGCGGATCGGATTCTGGTGGCACGCGTTCAGGCCGGTGAGGTGGAGCGATTCGATCAACTGGTGGGTAAATACCGCGAACGTATCTGGGCGGTGATTTACCATATGACCTCGAATCGCGAGGACGCGGCGGATTTGACGCAGGACGCCTTCATCAAGGCCTTCCAGTCGATCAACCGTTTCCAAGGACAGTCTTCATTTTTCACCTGGCTCTACCGGATCGCAGTAAACGGGACCTTGAACCACTTGCAGAAGAATAAGCTTCGGCGTTTCTTTAGTCTGGAGAAAATCCGTGACGACGAGCCTGTAGCCAACCTGCTCGACCAGTTGGCGGATCCGGGCGATGCATCTGACCGCCGTGCTTGTCTCTCTGAGCTCCAACAAAAATTGAACGAAGCGATGCAGAAACTGTCTACCAAGCATCGCACCGTGGTTACCCTTTTTGAAATTGATGGCTTGTCGCACGAGGAAATCGCCGAAATTACCGGCACCTCGGTGGGCACTGTTCGCTCACGTTTGCACTATGCCAAGCAACTCATGCAAAGTGATTTAAAGGAATATCTCGGAGCATGAGCGATCCCCTGAAAACCCGTATGAAGCCCACCTTGGACGACCTCTTTGCCGTGAAGCGCGCGGAGCGGCCGGATGAAACCTTTTGGCACGAGTTCGAGCGCGGACTGCGGCAGAAACAGCTCGCCGCGATCGTCTTGCCGCGCCCTTGGTGGCATGCGCCCAGTCTCTGGGCGCGGAAGGCGGCACCTTATGGTGGCTTCGCGGCGGCGGCGGCGGCTCTGGCATTGGCTTTCACCACGCTGCGGGTCCCCGTGCCGATTGAGGGCCGTTCGACTTTGCTGCCCTCGGCTCCCTCCGCGCCGGTGGTTTTGGCGCCAGTAGCCAATGCCGTGACGATTACCCAGGAAGTCTCCGCGCCGGGGTTGGCTGTCAGTGCGTCCGCACCCGTGGAAGTGGCTTCGGCGGCCGTGGCCGGTCCGGCATCACAGGATATAGCTACCCAAGTGGCGGCGGCGGATATCGTCCCCGTTTCGGCTCCGGTTGCCTCCGTGATGAATTTGTCCACGCCAGATGAGACGTTGGGTCGGGCTGCGACGGCGCCAGGAATTATTGATCCTCTTTTTGTAGCGGAGCCGGTAGTGGCTGACGCTTTGGCGCTTACGCCGAGTTCGTCCCTTGCGGAGGCACCCCTTTCGGAGACCTCGGCGGATCGCTTGGTTATCGAGCCTCCGGCGGTTATTCATACACGGCACGACCGACTGCTGGCAAAGGCCTTGGAGGATACGCCCGGCGACGAAGACCGTTCTCTGGCGCAGGTGCGCGAACGCGTGGTGCATCGCCTCGCCGACGGTGAAGAACTCTACGCCTCAATCACCCGGGTCGGCGTGAGCGGCGACCGGCTTTCGCTCAAGTTTTAAGCCACTTGGTTGGATTGATTGGCCTGCTAAGCCCCCAATGCAGGGGGCAGCTGATTGAAGGCGGCTTACTCTGCGCGCACTTCGAGGCGGGCGGGGGGCAGGCCTTCGGATCGCACCGTGACGGTCAGCAGGCCGGGAGAGCCGGCGCGTCCGCGCACCATGGCGAGGGCGAGGCCGTTGAAGGTTTTGCGTTCGGGGGCTTGGAAGGACTCGAAGCTGGTGGCGTCGCCGTTGTCAGTCGCGATCACGTCGCCGGGGCCTTCCACGGAGAAAACGAGCGGGATTTTGGCGCGAGGGACGGTCACGCCCGCGGCATCCACGACTTGGGCGGTGATGAAGGCTAGCGCGCGGCCGTCTGCGCGGAGGCTGGGTGCTTCGGCGCTCAAGCGCAGGGCGGCGGCAGCTCCGGCGGTGCGGCGCACGTCCTCGGCCCAGCGGGTGCCGTTTTTGTAGGCGACGACACGGAGTTCGCCGGGTTGATAGACGACGTCGTTCCAGCGCAGTCGGTAGTCGCCGGGGCCACGTTTTTTCCGGCCGAGGGACACGCCGTTAAGGAACAGCTCGGCTTCGTCGCCGGAGGTGTAGAGGTGGACGGGGGTGGTTTGGCCCTCGCGGCCGGGCCAGGACCAGTGCGGGAGCAGGTGTGCCATGGGCAGCTCGGGGCGCCAGCGGGCTTGATAGGCGAAATAGCGGTCTTTGGGGAAGCCGGCCAAGTCGATGATACCGAAGTAGCTGGAGCGGGAGGGCACGCGGATCTTGCCGAGGGCGGCGAGTTCGGCGGCGGCGCGTTCGCGGGCCGCGGGGTCGGTGTAGTTTAGCAAGTTGGTGGAGTCGTCGTTGTAGGGGGTGGGTTCGCCGAGGTAGTCGAAGCCGGTCCAGACAAACTCACCGAGGACGAAGGGGTTTTTATCCTGGCCGGCGAATTCACGGTCGGGGGGGGTCGCCCAGCGCGGGGCGCTCAGGTCGTAGCTGCTGACTTGGAAATCTGCTTGTCCGGCCGACTGGTCATCGACGACGGGGAACATGTATTCGCCGCGTGAGCTGATGGTGGAGGCGGTCTCGCTCCCCAAAACCGGTTGGCGCGGGTGGCGGGCGTGGAAGACGGGGTATTCATCCGGCTTGTAGTTGAAACCGACGATGTCCACGGCCGTATTGAAACCATTATAGCCAGACCAGGTGTGGTTGAACCCCGCGGTGATGGGGCGGGTGCGATCTTCCTCGCGGACGAGGCCAGCCAATCGAGTGGCTAGTTTCCAGCCCACGGAGTTGTATTGCTCCACGATCTCGTTGCCGATGCTCCACATAACCACCGAAGGGTGGTTGCGGTCGCGGCGCACCATGGCGCGCAGGTCGGCCTCGTGCCACCAGGGGAAGTCGATGGAATAGTCGTTTTTCTTTTTTCGCAGTGCCCAAGCGTCGAAGGCCTCGACCATGACGACCAGACCGAGGCGGTCGCACAAATCGAGAAGCTCGGGCGCGGGGGGATTGTGCGAGGTGCGGATGGCGTTAACGCCCATTTCTTGGAGGATGCGGAGCTGGCGGGCGAGGGCGGAGACATTGACCGCCGAGCCAAGCGCACCGAGGTCGTGGTGCTGGCAGACGCCGTTGAGCTTCAGCACCTCGTCGTTTAGGATGAGGCCGCGATCGGGGTCGAGGGTGAGGGAGCGGATACCGAAAGGAGTTTCCACTTGGTCGATTACGGCGCCGTCGCGCGAGATGGTTGTGATGGCGACGTAGCGGTGGGGGGCGCCCGGAGCCCAGAGTTTGGGCGAATCCACGCGTAGACAAAAGCTAGTCTGGCGGGGCAGGCCTGGTTTGACCTCTAGATCTTGGGGCTGGGCGAAGGTCACCGGTTCGGCGATGGGACGGCCGTCGCCATCGAGGGAGTGCAGCGCGACG
Source organism: bacterium (assembly GCA_010027235.1). GTDB lineage: Bacteria > Verrucomicrobiota > Verrucomicrobiia > Opitutales > Opitutaceae > IMCC26134_A. Next base: position 3,593 of record RGVP01000029.1, on the reverse strand, counting down.
GACGCGCTCAGGCGTTTGGCGGTGTCGGCACCGTGATTTTCGAGTTCGATCCGCACATCAACAACGGCGGCTTCAGCCGAAACGGCGGGAGTCGTGATGAAAACGCCCCAATTCGCGATGTGAACGGGCGCGGTTTTAACCAGGCGGACGTGGCGGTAGAGGCCGCCGCCGGGATACCAGCGGGAGGAGTCGGGCGGGTTATCGAGGCGTATGGCCAGGGTGTTGTCCGCGCCGGGCTTGGCGTAGGGGGTGAGATCAAGGGAAAAAGAAGTGTAGCCGTAAGGCCAACCGCCGATGAAGCGACCGTTCAGCCAGACGGCGGAGTGGGACATGGCGCCATCGATCTCTAGGGCCAGTCTGGTGCCGATTTCGGTGGCGGGAAGCGCGAAGGTTTTGCGATACCATCCGCTGCCGTGCCAGGGAAGTTTGCCGGTTTCGCCCGGCAGGTTCTGGTCGAAGGGGCCCTCGATACCCCAATCGTGGGGCAGATCGAGCGAGCGCCAGCTCGAGTCGTCATAGCCGGGCTGGATGCAGGCGAGGGCCGCGCCGGGTTCGGTGCCTGCGGGGCGAACGAGGGGAACCGGGAGGTAATTTAAAAACGAGTTGGTCTGTGGCAGCAGCCAAGGACGCAGGGCTTCGCGGGTGAGGTCGGTGCCGATGGGCTCGGGGTCGTGGCGATGAAAACGCCAGCCGGCATCAAAGGGCAGGCTCTCTCTTGGTGAGGGGGCGGCGCTGAGGATGCATACGGTCGTGGCGGCGATGAATAAACAGGTGGCAAAGGAGGGGAAGCGCATGAGGCGGGGGGATGAGAACTAGAGAGGATTTAGCGTCCGTCACCGTCGGGGATGCGGACTTCGCTGGCGGGAGGGCTTGGGGGCAAGGCGAAGCTGGCGGGCAGCGAAGGCAAGTCCGGGTTGTAGCCCGGGATATCTGGAGCCAAGCGCAGGGCGAGGCTGGGGACCTGGGCGCGGATGCCTTCCACGATGCAGCGGGCCAGTGAATAAGCGCCATAGGCGCTGAAATGGGTATCGTCTTTTACGTCCTTATCTTGGCCGGGGTAGGCGCCGGCGGGGAAGTGCACAAAGGCTAGCTTGGACTGTTCTGGGCCGAGGGCGGTGATCAGGCGGCGGCTCATTTCATGAAGATCGATCAGCGGCACCTCTTTTTCTTTGGAGACTTGGCGGACGGCGACGGGGTAATCGCCGAGGGTATCAACCAACCTGCCTTGGTCGAAGCGGCGGCGATACATCGATGTGACGAGGACCGGTTTTCCACCTTTGGCGCGGATGGCATCAACGTAGCTGCGCAGGTCGGCGGCGTAGGTGGTGAAGGGGCCTACGCCCTCGCCCTTTTCCTTCATGTCGTTGTGGCCAAATTGAATGAAAACGTAGTCACCGGGTTTTAGGGTGGAGAGGATTTTTTCGAGACGGTTGGAGTTGCGAAAAGAGGCAAGAGACAGGCCGGACTCGGCGTGGTTGGCGATCGCGACGCCGGCGGGGAAAAAGCGTGTCAGCATCTGGCCCCAAGCGGCCCACGGTTCGCCGGGTTGGTCAGTGACGGTCGAATCGCCGGCCAGGTAGATGGTGAGAGCGTCGTCGTTGCGTTGGATCTCGATGCTGGCGACGGCGGGGTGAGCGCCGTTGAACTCGAGGGTGAGGCGTTGGTCCCAATGGGCTACGCCGCGTTCGCGTGGTTTCAGGCTGACGCTCCGTCCATCGGGCAAGGCGGGCGTGCGGATGTTGACGGTGAAGGTGCGGGTTTGCACTTCGCCGGTGGCGGTGGGTAGGGATTCGACCATCAGGCGGCGCGTCTCGGCCTTCACGGTGGTGTCAGCGGGGGCGGCGGGGTCGCCGACTTGCAGGGTGACGTCGTAGTTACCCTCGGGCAGATCGACTGCGAAGGAGAAGGGGCGATTGCCGGCTAAGGCGTCGTGGGCGGTATTGGAGGTTGCGTTGGTGCCAAGCGATGTCGACGCGGTTACGCCGTTGGCAGAGACTAGGCCGTAGCCGCGAGTGGAGTTATAAAGGGTATATTGGCTGACTGCGGTCCAGCCTAGGGCGGCGGAGTTGGGGCCGAAGTCGAAGCGCAGCGCTTGGGTAGTGGCGTCGGCGCTTGTAACGAGCACAAGCGGGACGATCCAAAGGCGGACGGAGGTGAAAAACATAGGCAGGTCAGGGTGCCGGTGGGTGCTCGCCGACGAGCGCGAGCAGCTGGATAGCGGAAAGGCCCCACTGGGAGGAGGAGTTGGTGCTCAAAGCGAAGCTTTCGTCGACTGGAGCGAGCACCGCGGGACCGGTGATACGGGTTGAGCGGAGGTCGGTGCGCACGCCGCGACCGGAGCGTCCGCCGAGAAACTCGTCCCAAGCGCGGGCGGCGAGAGTGGGATCCTTCGTTTGCCGGGCGGCGTAGGCGGTGAGGCGGGAATGGGCGTCGCGCAGATTGAGTTTACCAAGCGATTCGCCTAGCGCGGCCCGTTGCACGTCGTCGGAGGCATTGTAGAGAGTGCAGTAGCTTAGCCAAGCCGCGCGGAAGGCGGGCTGATCGATTAGCGAGATCAACTCTGCGCAGATCTCGGGCAGGCCGAAGACGGCGCTGAGGTGGGAGACGCTCACCCCGCTTTCGCTGCCGCGGGAGAACTCGCCGGTATCGAGATTAAACGTGCACCCGGTGGTGAAGAAACCTTTCGGTTGGGCGCCTATACTGCGCATGCCGGCGAGAAGCTTTTCCCTGACGCGGGGGTCGCCGGTGCGTTCCCACTCGGTCAGCCAGGCAAAGGCGAGGGAGCCCCAGTCGGTGCCGAAACCGACTGCTGCGGCGGCACGGGTGGGCGGCGGGATGGGTTCGGTGCGGATCTTGCGGATAGGATCGAGGGTGAGGAAGGCCTCGTCGGCATCGACCAGCTCGCGCATGAGGTCGCCGGTGCGTTCATCCGTGGTCAGGTAGTAGTAAAAGCGCCGATACGCGACCGTGCTGATGCGCAGTTGTTTGGCCGAACAGCCCCAGTGCTGCACGTTATGACGGGAGCCCAAGCCTTTGAAGCGGCCGAGGTGGTAGACGTCGACCTCGCCGGTGTGGCGAGTCATGGCCTCGGCGAGGCGGAACACGTCGGCGCGGCCGGAGCGAAGATAGGAATACCAAAGCCAAAGATCGGGTGAGAGTTCGGAATTGGCCCAGGCAAAGCCTCCGACGTCGTAGCGCCAGACGTGGCGGTCCGCGTCGTAGCTGTGCATTACGTCTCCAAAATCCCAAAAACCATACCAGCGGCGCTGGTCAATCTGGTCGAGGTAGGTGCGGAGGAGGAAATCGAGCTGGTCCTCGATTTTAGCGGCGAGGGGGCTGGAGCGATCGGGTAGACTCCAGTTACTGAATACGCCGGCGGCATGGCAGTGGGCGGGTGAGGCGGCGAGCTGGGGCGGGCGGCGGAGTGAGGAGGCGAGGAGCGGGAACTCCTCGCGGGCGGGGGTGGAGGCAACGGCGCGGAAAACGAGTTCGTGGGAACGGGCGATGCCGTGCGGGGTGCCGAAGTCCTTTTCGTAATCCTCGTAGGTGATGTTCAGGCCTTCCAACTCTTCGGCATGGCTGCTCATTCCCAG
>RGVP01000280.1 GCA_010027235.1 bacterium | reverse complement strand
GGACATTGCACACTACCCGCATGGCAACCTTCGTTCCGTACAACCGTGACCAGTCCTTCCTGCTGCCGCCCGACCTGAAGGAGTGGCTGCCGGCCGACGATCTGGCGCATTTCGTGGTGGCGGCGGTGGAGCGTTTGCCGCTGACGTCGTTCCCCCTGAACCCGCAGGCTGGCGGCAAGCCGCAGTATCATCCGCGGCTGATGCTGGCGCTGCTGGTCTATTGCTATGCCAACGGGCTGTTTTCATCGCGGCGGATCGAGCGGGCGACGCATCGTGATATTGGCGTGCGCTTCGTGGCGGCGAACCTGCACCCGGACCACGACACGATCGCGGTGTTTCGGCGGGCCAACAAGGTGGCCTTTGAGGCGGCCTTCCTGGAGGTGCTGCTGCTGGCGCGCGGGTGCGGCCTGCTGCGGCTCGGCACGGTCTCGATCGACGGCACCAAGATCGACGCGAACGCCTCGAAGATCCGCTCGGTCCGCTATGACCGGGCCCGGGCGCTGCGCGCCAAGCTCGCCGCCGACATCGCGGCGTTGACCGGCCGCGCCGAGGCAGCCGATGCCGAGGCGGCCGACCCTCAGGCGCTGCCCGCCGAGATCGCCCGACGCGAGGCGCTGCGGGCGAAGCTTGATACCGCCTGCGCGCGGCTCGAGGCCGAGGCGCGCGAACAGGCCGCGGCCGCGCAGCCAGAATACGAGGCCAAGAAGGCCGCCTATGAGGCGAAGAAGGGCCGGCGTGGACGCCCGCCAAAGCCGCCCGATGACGCCCCGCCGGCAGAGCGACAGAGCAACCTGACCGATCCAGACAGCGCGCTGATGCGCCGTTCGGACGCGCATGAATACCGCCAAGCCTACAACGCGCAGGCCGTGGTCTGCGCCGAGGGCTCGCAACTCATCCTGGCGGCCAACCTGGTGGCCTGCGCCTCCGACGCACCAGGCTTCGCCGCGACGATCCTGGCCATGGAGAAGACCATCGGCCTGCCGGCCGTGGTTCTGGCCGATACCGGCTACGCCAGCCGACCGGCGGTGGCGGCGCTACAAGCGCGCGGCATCGAGCCGCTGGTCGCAATTGGCCGCACCCAGCCGCACCGGCCGTATGATTTCCGCCCCCCGCCACCATCCAAAACCCCGAGGAAGATCAAAGAACCCTGGCGCCTCGCCATGCAGGCCAAGCTGGAGAAAGACGATGCCAAAACCCGCTACGCCAAACGCAAACAGACCGTCGAGCCGGTCTTCGGCATCATCAAAAGCGTTATGGGCTTCCGCCGCTTCCACCTCCGCGGCCTCTGCCACGTCGCCAGCGAGTGGCTGCTGATCTCTCTCGCCTACAATTGCAGGCGGCTCCACCGCCTGCAGGCCGCGTGAACAACATCAGCGGCTACGCGACGCAGCGGCTGTGACCGGAATCCGACAGGCTGCTAGTCTTCTGTTTTTATAGCATCTTAATCCGCTCAAACGTTCCCGTTTGAACGAATGATGCTCTAGCCTCCCAGCCCGGCCTTCACCATTGGCCCGGCCTTACCCATGTCAAGTGCTGCGGCATGCTTCGCCTTCAGCGCCGCCATCACCCGGCCCATATCCTTGATGGAAGCGGCTCCGGTCTCGGCCACAGCCTCGGCCACGGCGGCCAGCATGGCGGCCTCATCCATTTGCTGCGGCAGGAAGGCCTCGATCACCGCGATCTCGGCCTCTTCTTTATCGGCCAGTTCGGGGCGGTTGCCCTGCCGATACATATCGACCGATTCGCGCCGGCTCTTCACCATGCCGCGCAGCAGGCCCACCAGGGCAGCGTCATCCAGCGGCGGGCCGGGGCGGGCGGCGATGTCGGCATCCTTCATCTTGGCGATGATCATGCGAATGGCCGAGGTGCGCGGCGCGTTGCCCGTTTTCATGCTGGTCTTCATCTCGTCCATGAAGCGGCTGCGCAAATCCATGATGTCGTTCCTGTCCATGTCTCCAGCGGGTCAACCCACGGGGCTGGGGGTGTAGCGCGCAACCTCGCGCGTTGCATCACCCATTGCGCATCACGTCACTCGCGGC
>RGVP01000279.1 GCA_010027235.1 bacterium | reverse complement strand
TGAGAAGGTGGCCGGCGCGACGTGTTTTGCCCCGTCATAGGTCAGGTGCTCGTAGATCTCGTCGGAAAGGATGTAGAGGTTGTGCCGCAGGGCGACCTCGACGATCGCCTCCATCTCCGCAATCCCTCCCGGCCCGATCCCCGGCAAAATCCAGTTTCCTATCAGTCAGTAACGCCGCCGTAGTGTTCAAGACGGTCTGATAAAGCTAAGCCGGTGCTCCCTTGAACCAACGAAAAGCCACGCCTGATGAGGGCGTGGCTTTCTTAGAATATGATGGCGAATTACTTACCAGCGATATTCGGCGCCGATCTCGAATGCGTGGGTGTTGTTATCCTCCAGTTTTACGGGCACGCCTTCGAAGGAGAAACTTATATCGTCGACGAGCAAATAGCGATAACCAGCGCTCAGAGTAACTGTTTCGGTCAACGCATAGCTTAAGCGAAGTCCGCCTGATGCAACCCACACCGTGTCCGTGTCGCTGAAACTGCCACTGCCAACACCTGGCACGGTTACGCTCACGCTTCCTTGGGTGATGGCAAAGCCCGTGTTGGCTCCGAGGCCAAGATTGAGCTTGTCCGTCAGTTTGAGATCGTAGCGATAGCCGATCGTAACCGGGATGACTTCCAGATCTGCGCTACCGGTTATGCCGTAGAAGCTCCCGGATGCGCTGAAATTAACGTAGCCGATTTCAGCTTCAATATTATGCACGCCAAAAGTTTGGCCGAAAGCGACCAAGCCACCGAGTGCGCCGTCGAAGCTTTCGCTTGCGACGGGCTCGAACCAAGCTGTGCTGCCACGCACGTAGGTAGCGTCGGCGGCCGATGCGGTGATGGAGGATAACGCGGTAGCAGCGAGGGCCGCGCCGAGAACAATCAGGTTTTTCATGGATATATGGTGTTGGTTAAGCGAAGCCTAAAAAGCTCCGATATCGGAGCAATTCCGCGATAGATTCCGCTATTTTCAAGCTCCGAAATTGGAGCAACCTTTACAAAATATCCTTTGTTCGCAGATTCGGCGCACTCGCAGCCAACAGGCGCTCTCGCAGGAATTGCTTGCTGCGCGCTGCGCGGTGGCTGGCTGGGATGTCTCGCGTGGCACCTTGGCTAAAGTCGAGGCGGGCATTCGCTGCGTTACCGATCTCGAGGCGGCCACTCTGGCTCTTGCGCTTCGTGTGCCACTTTCGAGCCTTTACCCCGAGCCGCTTGCCGCGCGTTTAAGGCGATTGGAAAAAGCTGATTGCTAATGCGGTTGATGGGGCTCGGTTGCTTTGGCATCGTGATCGTCGCTTTGTTACCTTGCTTTATAAGTTCATGAGCATGCCTTCAGGTTGGCATTGATGTTCACTCTTCGGAATTATGTGCCAGTAATTGCTTTTGCCATACGTTCGCACTCCGAGCTTTGGCCGTGCAAAGGAGGACTCTGTGAAATGCGCATGGTGCCTCCGGGCTTGTGCCGGAATGTAGTCAAGGCGTAGAAAAACCTCTCTTTTTTCCATTCATGTCACGCATCGTCGCCATCGTCGGACGACCCAATGTGGGCAAGAGCCGCGTCTTTAACCGGCACACGCAGTCGCGCATCTCGATCGTGCAAGACCAGCCCGGCGTCACCCGCGACGTCGTCTCCGCCAACGTAAAGGACGGCGCCTACACCCTCCTCGATACCGGCGGTCTCGGCCTCAAGGGCGGCGATTCGCCCGCCGAACTGACCAAGGCCTCCGAGTAAAATCCAGAAATACCTCCCGGCCCGATCCCCGGCAAAATCCAGTTTCCTATCAGTAGTAATCCGTGCCCATGTGACACATTGTAGTTATCGATAAGCACGACTGGTATGGGCGTTGCTGAAACGGCGTTACTCGGCGAATCGGCGCGTCTCTGGTATCCCTCGGAATTGGTAGAGCTGCCCCTCATTCACCTAAGCCGATTGGCTCGGCTCACCCCACCGCGCGACCTCACCCGCGCAGCGCCGAGCAAAACTCCGCGAGGCGGGTCACGCCCTTGCGGATGGTCTCGTCTCCCGTCGCATAGCTGAGGCGCAGATAACC
>RGVP01000278.1 GCA_010027235.1 bacterium | reverse complement strand
GGCAATCTGGCGCTGGCAGGCGGGGCTGTCACCGTCAGTCAGGGTGGGAACAGCGACTACAGCGGCACGATCTCGGGGACCGGAACCTCGCTGACCAAGGCCGGTGCCGGCACCCTGACCCTGACAGGTAACAACACCCATTCCGGCGGCACCACCGTCAGTGGCGGCACGCTGGCAATCAGCGCAGATGGAAATCTAGGCGCAGTAACGACTGCCGACTCCCTCAACGCGTTGACGCAAAACGGCGGCGCCATCAACACCGGCGTCACACAAGCAACCAGCGCGACTGGAAATCCTGACGCTGTCACACCTGCCACGACTGCTAACGTATTGACGCAAAGCGGCGGCGCCACCAACACCGGCGTCACACAAACAACCAGCGCGACTGGAAATCTAGGCGCTGTCACACCTGCCACGAATATCAACTCGTTGACGCTTGACGGCGGCACCCTGCGTGCCACGGCCAACATGACGCTAAACGCCGATCGCAGCATCAAGATTGGCCCCTCGGGCGGCACGTTCGAGACCGATAGCGACGTTACGGTCAGTTTCCCCGGAACGTTGTCGGCTAGCGGCAATATCACCAAGACCGGCGCCGGCACTCTGGTGTTGTCCGGCAACTACATCTTCTACCCACCGCCAAGCCCACAGATTGGCGCCAAAGCGATTGCAAGCAGCACCACTACGATTAATGCGGGCACACTGGTGTTGCAAACCAATGCTCCGAACATCGGAACGTCTGTCAAAGGCTTCTACGGATTCACGGGCCCCGGCACGCTAGCAATTGAGCCCATAGATGCTCAATCGTCATACTCTGGCATCAGCCAACCAGTAACGCTGTCCCAAATTGCCCCTGCCATTCAAAACTTGGGAGGGTTCCGGCTAGGCAAGTCGGTGGATTCCGGTGACATCGTCGTGGATACGGCCATCAGCGCGGCAAACCAAACGTACATCGGTGGCAACGTAACCGTGAATCTTCCCGCTGGGAACTCCGCCGAAAACGCACGCACGGCCAATCAATTCACCGTGCAAGCCAACTCAATCAAAATTGCCAGCGATGTCACAACGACCGGCGCGCAATCGTATACGGGCAACCTCCAAGTCGGGTCAGACGTCAGCCTCACCTCTGATGGCGGTGGGATTAGCATCCTTGGTGCTGTTTCGGGACTCTCCATCCAACCCACGCTCCTCTATGAAACAAAAAGCCCCAGCCGGCTTGCCAACGGGACCATAGCCTATTCACCCGGATACGGCCTCGTCGCCGGCGACGCAGCCGAGCTGTTTAAGGGGCCGATTGAACGAATCACCTACCGCATGGAGCTGACCCGCGCCGGGACCACCAACTTCGCCGAAGCAAGTTTTGACGCCTGGAGCGGAGCCACTGTCGCGTCACTGCGCATTCCTGACGATGCAGGTGACCGAAATCTCGTGCAACAACGAATCGTCAACAATCTGTCGGTGACGTCGAACGTAACCGGATCGGCCGCGACTGCCTTGGTCTCCAGTGGTGTAACGACGGGCTCTGCGAAGACCGGTTCGCTGGAGATCTGGTCCTACAACTACGACCCCAAGACGAGCTCGCTACTCAGCAGCGCGGGATTGCAGTCCGGTAGCGGCGGAACTTACGACTTTGACGACACCCCTGGGCCGAATATCAACGGACACGGCAGCTTCCAAGTCCACAACCTGACCGACCGCCAGACCATCATGGCCTGGAATATGCACCGTGCAGGCGGTCCTGCGGAGATCGGATTCGGCAATGGGCTCTCTGGGAGCCCTGACTGGACGAACACATCGAAATATGGGAACGAGATAAACGCCAACAAGGCGCAGTGGAAACTGCAGATCTCAGTCAGTGGCGGCACCCCATCACTGAACATCAATGCCGGCACCGGCGCGGTGAATATCGCTGGCGCCACCAGCAACCTCCGGACGCTAACCATCGCTTCCGATGCCGCAAACAGCAGCATCGCTGGCGCCATCACTGGCAGTACCAGCTTAGTCAAGCAGGGCACCGGCACGCTCACCCTCACGGGTAACAACCGCGG
>RGVP01000277.1 GCA_010027235.1 bacterium | reverse complement strand
CCCGACGGCGGCAACCACCGCCCACAGGCCTGATAAACCTTGCCAAGCCCAGCGCCTCCCCGCGCATTTTTAAAGCGTCCGCCTCATCCGGCGGGCGCTTTTTTTAGCCACTTTTCCCCACTCCACGCCCCCACCCACGTTCATGTCCGACCTCCACATCCAAGGCGGCAAGCCGCTTTCCGGCACCATCGTCCCTTCCGGCAATAAGAACTCGGTCCTGCCGATTTTCTGCGCCACCTTGCTCACCGATGAACCGGTGACCCTGCGCAATGTCCCCGACATCACGGATCTAAACAAACTGGTCGCCTTCCTGACCGCTCAGGGCTCGCGCATCGAGTGGAACCGCGAGACTGGGGTGATGCAGCTCGACCACTCCGGTTTCCGCAGCCAACTGGCCAACGACGAGCTGCCCTCGGACATGCGTTCGACCGTGCTGCTGTTTCCCGCCCTGCTTCACCGCCTGCGCCGCATCACCCTGCTCGCCAATGCCAAAGGCTGCTCCCTCGGAGTGCGGGAGATCGATCCCCACCTCGAAATCCTCGCCGCACTCGGCGCCACCGTCGGCTCCGGCGACCCGCTGGTGATCGCCCTACCATCCGGCTTTATCGGCGCCCGCCACTGGTGCGATTACATGTCCGTGACGGTAACGGAGAACTTCGCCATGGCCGCCGCTCTGGCCGCCGGGGAATCCACCCTCATCAACGCCGCCAGCGAACCCCACGTGCAGGAACTCTGCGCCGCCCTCGTCGCCATGGGTGCACGGATCGAAGGCCTGGGCACCTCCCGACTGCAGATCCGCGGCGTCGGTTCGCTGCATGGCGCCGATATCACCATCGGCACTGATTACCATGAGATCGTGACCTTCCTTGCCCTCGGCGCCATCACCGGCGGCGAGGTGCGCGTGACCAAGGCGCTCCCGCACCACTTCGACCTGATCGTGCGCGCCTTCGCCAAACTCGGCGTAACCGTCGAACACGAAGGCGACGTCGCCTTTGTGCGCCGCGGCCAGCGCCTGCGCATCGAGGAGCCTTTCACCAGCAACCTACTACCCAAGATCGAGGCCGCGCCCTGGCCTTATTTTTCCGTCGATCTGCTGCCGCTGATGATCGCCCTGAGCGTGCGTTGCGACGGCACCATCCATTTCTGGAACAAAGTCTATGAGAACGGCTTCTCCTGGATTCCCGAACTAGCCAAGTTCGGCGCGCACGCCGTGGTGAGCGACCCGCACCGCCTGATCGTTTTCGGCAACCGCCCCCTCCGCCCCGCCGTAGTCGATTCGCCCTACATCATCCGCGCCGCCGTGGCCCTCGCGATGGTTGCCGCCGCCATTCCGGGCAAGTCCATCGTCCGCCACGCCGAAATCATTCAACGCGCCCACCCCCGCTTCGTGGAAAACCTCCGCAGCCTCGGCGCGGAGATGGAATGGAAGTGACCTGCCACCAGCCCGATCATTTTAACCACGAAGCTCACGAAGGCACGAAGATGGACTTCGATCCCATTTCCCAGAAAGTGCTGGGCTGCGCGATAGAGGTGCATCGCACCCTTGGGCCGGGGCTGTTGGAAACGGTCTATGAAAAGGCATTGGTGCAGGAGTTAACGGACGCCGGCCTGCGGTTTGCCGCGCAAGTCCAGCTGCCGGTCATCTACAAGGGCCGCGACCTGGGCTGCGGCTTTCGGATCGATCTCTTGGTTGAAAACTCGGTGGTAGTGGAGCTTAAGACGGTCGAGCAACTGGCCCCGATTCACGAGGCGCAGCTCCTTACCTACCTGAAACTTTCCGGCCACCACATCGGCCTGCTGATCAACTTCAATGTTCCGCTGCTCAAACACGGCGTAAAACGCCTCGTCCACTGATCCGAACCTTCGCGTCTTCGCGCCTTCGTGGTTAAATCTTCCGATCCCTTGAACCACGAAGTCACGAAGGCACGAAGCCAGGCCCGAATTCCAACTCACCTCCCTCACGCCAACTCCGAACCTTCGCGTCTTCGCGTCTTCGTGGTTAAATCTTCCGATCCCTTGAACCACGAAGGCACGAAGCCAGTCGCCAAATCTCTTCTCATCCACCCTTCCCCAACTCCGAACCTTCGCGTCTTCGCGCCTTCGTGGTTAAATCTTCCGATC
>RGVP01000276.1 GCA_010027235.1 bacterium | reverse complement strand
CAAAAAAACCGCGCCCGGGTGATGGGCGCGGTCAGGGATAACCAGTGGGCGGCTCTTGCGGGGCTCGTTTACTCGGCTTTTTTCTTCGACTTATAGGTCTTGGGCGCAGGTGCCTCTTCGACGGCCGGGGCCTGTTCGATCGGGTTTTCGGAAACGACATCGAAGCTGATGTCGACGCTGACCTCGGCGTGGAGCTTGATGGCTACCTCGTGTTTACCGAGAGCCTTTACTGGGGTGTGGAGGTGAATTTTCTTCTTATCCAGCTCGATGCCGGCCTCGACGAACTTGGCGTGGAGGTCTGCCGCGGTAATCGCGCCGAACATCTTACCGGCCTCGCCGGTCTTTACGGCGAAGGCGAGGGCGACCTTGGCAATCTGTTTAGCCAGTTCTTGGGCGCCGGAGAGTTCGGCGGCTTCGCGCTGGGCGCGTTGTTTTTTGAGCGATTCTACGCGCTTGCGATTGGATTGGTTAAGCGCGACGGCGTCCTTGCGGGGAAGCAGGTAATTGCGGGCGTAGCCGGCGCGGACACGGACTTGGTCGCCTTCGCCGCCGAGGCCGGCGACGGGTTTCAGGAGGAGGATTTCATGGTGAGCCATGGGAGTGTATGGGTTGTATTGGTTAAAAAGTAGGCGGAGAAGAAAGAGGGAATCGGGCAACGCGCTAAGGGGCGCGGTTTAAAACGGAACGTCGTCGTCGTTTATCTCGTGCTGGGGGGCCGGAGCTGGGCGGCCACCGCCGGGAGCGCGAGGCGGCACGGCGGCTGGGCGTTCGTAGACTTGGTCCACGCCAGCATCCTCGGCTCCTGCGGGTGGGCCGCCGGCACCGGTCGCGCCGCCCTCTCGGCCGCCGAGGAACTGAAAGTTCTCGAGGACAACCTTGAGTTTGCTGCGCTTTTGCTGGGTGGTTTTATCTTCCCACTGATCGAAGCGGAGCCTGCCCTCAACGAAGAGGGGGCGGCCTTTGGTGCAATACTTGGCGATCAACTCGCCTTGTTTGCCCCAAGCTTCGATGTCTACAAAGGTGGCCTCTTCGCGGGTCTGGCCAGACTCGTCCTTGAAGGAACGCGATATTGCCAGACCGAACTGGCATATAGCCGTGCCCTTGGGCGTGACTCGCAGTTCGGGGTCACGGGTGAGGTTTCCGATCAGGAGGACGCGGTTGAGGTTGGCCATGGCGGGAGGGTGGGAGTATGAAACTACGAAGCGAGGTCTTTACGCGTTCTCGACGAGAGTGCGGTAGACGGCGTGCTTCAGGCGGAGGCGCTCGGTGAGAGCGGCGGGCGCGGAGGCTGGGCCGGAGAAGCGGATTTGGACGTAGCTGGCAGCGGGGAACTTGTTGTCGGTAACACGGGCGAAGTCTTTTCGGCCGATGTTTTCTACGGTAGCGACGACGCCGGAGACGGCGGCGATCTCGGTCTTAACGACTTCGACGATCTGCTCGACGGTCTCTTCTTTGCCTCGGTTATCGAGGATGAAGGAGGCGAGGTAATTGCGGTGGGCGGTGGTGCTCATGTTGGGAGGGTGCGGCGGTTAAGTTGATTCATGGCCTGATCTGGGCCCTGCGAAAGCAGGAGACGGAGGCCTGAGACAAAGTGTGGGAGTTGTTGGTTAAAAAGAGTTTGTTGTTCGTCAGTAAAGCGGCCTAGCACGAAATCCTTGAGGTCCATTTCCGATGGCTTTTTGGGCCCGATACCGAGGCGGTAGCGGACAAAACCATCGCCCATGCGTTGGAGCAGGTCGGCGACACCATTATGGCCCCCGGCGCTGCCTTTCACTGCGACCTTGAGCAGGCCGAGGTCGATGGTGAGGTCGTCATACACGACTGTGATTGCGGCGGGCGGCACCTTGTGGAAGGCCGCCAGCTTTTGGATGGCACGGCCGCTTTCGTTCATGAACGTAAGCGGTTTGGCCAGCCACACGGTGTGGCCGGGAGCGAAGTCCCAGCGTGCAACCTCGGCCTCGAAGCGATCCTGGGCTTGCCAAGTGAGCTTCTCGGTGCCGGCCAGCGCCTCGAGCACCATCCAGCCCGCATTGTGGCGGGTGGTGGCGTAGGCGCGACCGGGGTTGCCAAGGCCGGCAACGAGCGAAATGGACATGACTCAAAGAACAATCGCGCGGATCCCGCGCGGTAAGGCGGGGGACGCGGCGG
>RGVP01000275.1 GCA_010027235.1 bacterium | reverse complement strand
TTCATGAAACAAAAAGTTCACGAGATAACGACTTTTCAAATCAAAGATGCAGCCATTTTTGGCACTGGCTTTTTTAAACTCGCGAATGACTCTACCAAAGGTTCGCGCCATCTCTGGCAGACCTTTTCCGCCAAAAAGTAGCAGGCCGATCACCCCGACCAGCATCATTTCCATAGTTCCGATACCCTCTAGGAAGCCCAAGGCGAGACGGGGGGGCAGGAGCGTGAGGGTGGTCATGGTCGGTTAAAAAAGAGGGCGAGTGAAATTAAGACGTGAGCTCGACCTCGACCACGAAGGTCTGGCTTTTACCTGCGGGCACGAGGTGCAGTCCGACGCCGGTCTCGAGCGAGTTGGCCGGCCCCATCCAGGGTTCGACGCAGAAAAACGGGGCGTCAGGTGCGGCGGACCAAGTAACAAAGGTGGCATCAGGCGCTGGCGCCGCTTTTTTATCCAGCCCCAGGCTGACTTGGATCGCGCCGGTGCGGTCGCTGCCAATTGGGGTCAGGGTCGCGGTGGGACCAGTCAGACCGAGGTGAAAGGTATCGATCCACTCGGGGCGGGCGAGTGAATCGGCGGCGGGCAGGTCTGGGCCGGGAATGAGTTTCCCCTGTTTATTCTGACGCAGGCGGCGGGTGGCAGGGACCGAGAGGCGGTAGTCTTCTCGGCTGCGGCCAGGTTCCCAGGGCACGGTGAAATAAAAATGGTGTCCGGCGCTCCAAGGCAACGGGCGGAGGCCGAGGTTTTTTAGCACGAACTCGCAGGTGAGGGCGGCGGGGCCGAAGCGGTAGTTGACGGTGAACTCGTAGTCGAAGGGGTAGGCCTCGCGTGCGGTCTCGTCGGGTTGAAAACGCGAAGTGAAGCCGGTGGTGTCAGCCCGGATGACTTCGAAACGGCCTTGGCGGGCGATGCCGTGCATGGGCATAGGGCGGCGAACGCCGTCGGGATCGCGCCAGAATTGGATGTCACCACCATCAAAGGAGCGACCGTTAAATGGGAACAGGATCGGATTACCGCCGCGCACGCCGGCGAAGTTTTCAAAGGAGGCGAGCTCAGGCCAATGGATGACATCGCGCACCGAACCGTCGGCGAGGGCTAGGTTCCAGTTCATGAGTCGGGCCCCGCGTTCAGGCGAGGCAAGGAAGGTGGAGCGGCCCACGCGCCAGCGGTGCAGGGTTTCGCCTAGATAGGGAACGGTATCGAGCATGCGGCGGGTGAAATGACGCGCGGGGCGATAAGGAGCAAAGGGATATTTGAAAATGAGGGGGACCGGTGGCGCTTGCGCGATTGCTCCGCCCGGGATTGGATGCGCATAATATGCTAATGTTCCGCAAATGGATTTTGGTGGTGTCGGGTTTACTGTTCCTTGGTGGCGCGGTCTGGTTGGATGCGGCTGCGGGTGGCGCCAGTGAGGTCGCGGAGCCGGCGCGGGTGAAGGTTATCCCAGTTCGCGAGCCAATCGCGCCACCGGTATTGTATGTGTTGCGACGTGGCTTGAAGGAAGCGCAGGCGGAGGGCGTGGGCACGGTGTTGATCGATATGGAGACGCCGGGCGGGGATTTGGGAACCACGCTCGAAATCATGGCGGCGCTTGATAAATTCGAGGGTGAGACGATCGTTTATGTAAACAAGGAGGCCATCTCCGCCGGCGCGATCATCTCTTCGGCGGCGGATGAGATTTACTTCGCGCCCGGCGGGGTGATCGGCGCGGCGGCGGCGGTGAGTGGTGGGGGCGAGGACATTGCCGCGACCATGAAACAGAAGATCAACAGCTACCTTAGCGCCAAGGTGCGCTCTTTCAACGCCGGCAAGGCGTATCGGGCGGACGCGGTGCGCGCGATGATGGACGCCGATTTCGAGTTTAAGATTGGCGACGTGGTGGTGAAGCCTAAGGGCGAGCTCCTTTCCCTCACGGCAGATGAGGCCGCGAAGGTTTATGGCGATCCGCCCACGTCTCTAATTTCCGCAGGCACGAGGGACACATTGGAGCACTTGCTGGAGAAAAAGTTTGGCCGCGACCGTTATACAATCACCCGCTTGGAGGTGAGCTGGTCGGAGGAGATGGCGTCGGCGATTAACCGCATCGCGCCAGTATTAATGGGCTTGGGACTACTGTGCGTATTCATCGAATTCAAGACCCCGGGCTTTGGTTTTTTTGGCAT
>RGVP01000274.1 GCA_010027235.1 bacterium | reverse complement strand
CGCCGCCACACTACTACTACCCACCACCGCCGCCGCAAGACAATTACCGCTTTTTCTACCTGCCGGTCGCGCCGTCGCGGTGCTACCGTGATCCGTGCTACGACCCTTGTTACCGACCACCGCCCGTCTACGACTGTTGCAGCCGACCCTACGACGGATGCTGTCCGCTCCGCTGAATGCCGCGATTTCTTTTTTGGCAGAAAAAGAAAATGGAGATCCGACCGATCGCGGGTTTCTTATCCGCTGCGGAGTGCGCGCTCCTCATCCATCTTGCCGAGCGCAAGAGCATGGTCGAATCGACGGTTCTGCTGGAAAAAGCCGAGGACAGATCCGACAACCGCCGGAGTCGGACGGCCTGGCTGACGCCCGCAGATCATCCTTTCCTCGGCGTGCTCTCGGAACGAGCCAGAGCAACGACCGGTATCGACCCGCAGTGGTTCGAGGATCTCCAGGTGGTGCGGTACGAGCCCGGAGGCTATTTCCGCCCGCACTACGACCAGTGCTCGGAGGGGAGCGAGGCCTGCTCGGCCGAGACGCGGCGCTTCGGTGGGAGGAAGCGGCGGTACACGCTGCTCGTCTACCTGAACGACGGCTACGGAGGCGGCGAGACGCGCTTCCCGCGCCTGAAACGCTCGTTCAGGAGTGCCACGGGCGACGCGCTCCTGTTCTCGAGCGCGCACGAGGACGCGCTCCACGAGGGCGCGCCCGTCACGCGAGGAGTCAAATGGATCTGCAACCTGTGGATGCGCCCGCCCCCCTAGAAACACAGCTCGTAGACCCGGTACGCCACACCGCCCAGGATCACGAGATCCCAGAAAAGGATAAACACGAGGTGCGCGGGGAATCGGTCACGGGTGCGCAGGCTTTCTTTCCGTGAGGCGGTGACCCACCGGCTGTCCACAACGGTCAGGAGCGCGTAAAACTTGAGTGGCAGGAGGACGACCACATAGACCGGGTAGTACAGGATGTTGTAGAGCACCCGTGTATCGCGGCAGTAGAGGAGGAGGACAAGCGTCCGGAGGAGGAGGACGGTGACGGCAACGGCACTCATCCGCCACAGGATCGAGACCGAGTCGGAGAAATACAGGATGCGGAGAATCCACGAGGCAATCACGAACGGAAAGATGGTCTCGTAGGCCGTAATGACACCGAGGTAGCAGGACTGCTTCTCGAGCGCTTTGAGCTGCCAGTACATCTCGCGGTAGAAGCTCCTGGACCAGCGCAGCTGCTGGTTGATGAAGCGGCGCCACGTCTCGGGCGCCTCCGTGCCGGCCCGAGCCAGGGACGTCTGGCGGCTGCGGAGGCCGGCGGCCATGACGAGGTTGGTGAGATGCCGGTCGTCGCCCGGCTCTGCGGGTCGGGTGAGGAAGCGCTGCGTCACGAACCGGCGGAGGACGAGCTCGTCCAGCGCGTCCAGCCGGTAGATGCTGATCGGACCGCTGCAGCACGTCATGCAGCCCGCGAACGAGGAGGCCGCGCGCTCGACCGCGAACGCGTACGCGTACCGCGCGTGGATCATCTTGGGCAGGAGGCCGTCCGCGCGGTTGTAGATGGTCAGGAAGCCGGTCGCGCAGCCGTTGCGCTTGTCCGAGCGCAGGCACTCCTGGAGCCGGACGAGGCAGTCGGGCTCGAGCTCCGTGTCACTGTCCGTGACCACGAGATCCGTGCTCGTGAGCTCGCGGCGGAACTCGTCGCGGAGCCGCGCTTGCCGCGCTGGCTGATCATGACGGTCTCGACGGGACACGGCAGGTCGACGAGGATCTCGTGCGCCCGGTCCAGCATGTAGACGTCCTCCTCCTGGTTGCCGTCGATGACGAGGAGCACTTTCTTGAGACCTGCCGGCCAGAGGCGCGTGATGGACAGCAGGGCCTTGATCCAGTAGTCCTCGCGCTCCAGCCGCCCGACCATGAGGAGCACGACGGACGCGGACGGCTCCGCGTCGCCGTTCTCACGAGCCAGCCGCGCGTACCGCCGGTGGTTTCTGGCCGAGAGCACGAGCTGGAGCACAAAATAGACAACCATGAAAAAGAAATACACCGAGACGCCCAACCCAAAATCGTAGACCATCGATAGACCAAAAGCACCCAGTGTAAGGACGGAGATCCCGCTCAGAAACAGGGTCCTGAGCATATTTATAGACGGGTTTCTCTTGGCTTTAAGA
>RGVP01000273.1 GCA_010027235.1 bacterium | reverse complement strand
CCAAGGATGACGTCGCCCTCGGACGCGGTGTATTTGGTCAGAGAATTTGCCACTACGTCGGCGTGAGGCAGCACGTCCACGTTTAGCGGCGAGGCGATGGTGGGATCGAGCACGAGTGCGACGCCGTGCGCGCGGCAAAGCGCGGCGAGGGCGGGCAGAGCGGGCGTCTGGATGAGCGGGTTGGTGGGAATCTCGGCGAAAACCCCGGCGATACGGCCCGCGTGGGCGGCAAAAAGCCGGGCGAGGCCTTCCAGATCAAACACATCGCGGTGGTGCAGGTAATCTTCGGCGGGAGTGGCGGTGAACTTTTGCAGCAGGGCGATGGTATCGAGGTAGAGCCAGCCAAGCTGGATCCAGCGGGTGCGTCCGCGTGGGGCCTGCACGGCATTTACGGCTTGGAAAGCGGCGTAGGTGGCGGCCATGCCGCTGGGGACGAGGTGGACCTCGGAAGCGGGCAACCGGCGATCGAAAGAGTGGGCGACGGCGGCGCGCACGTGGCTGGCGGCGGTCTCGTCGGGGCCAGCGAAAAGTGTTTCGGGCGCGATCGCGGCGAGGTCACCGTGAGCAACCAACCAGTCCTCGGCGGCGCGGGAAGAAGCGAAGGCCCCAGTGTGCTGAAGGTAATGGCGGGCACGGCGGGAAAGCTCGGGCTCGCACCCGGCAGGCAAGGCGAGGGCGGTGATATATGCGTTAATCGGCAGGATTTCTCCGAGACTGCCGAGGTGGTCATGGAGGGCGGCGGCGACGGCAGGGCCGGCGCAGAGCCAGATTTCGCGGTCAGCAAAGCGGGGCGTGGTCTGGCGAAGGATCTCGGTGGCGTGTCGTAGCAACGGGTGAACGACAAAGCGTGGGTAGCCGCTAGTCAGGTGGGCGGTGATGGCGGGGTCTTTTTCCTCGTAGCCGATAACATCCCGCATGGTTGGCAGGCTGCAGGAAACCGCGTGCAGGCGTTCAGGAATACATTGGCCAAGCGGTCGGTGAACTAGGGCGGAGGCGGACATGGGCGTCGGGATACGTAGATCCTCTATGGCAAGAGGGTCTGGGGCAAGGCAGTAGAGCCGAGTTGGCGTTTCGTTGCAGGATTGAAAAGCGAGCGGGCCGGGGAGAGCGTGGATGATATACGAAAATGAAACTACTTTCCTGGAACGTGAACGGGGCGCGCGCGGGTCTCGACAAAGGCACTTTGGTGTCGTGGATGGAAGCGAGCGGTGCGGACGTGATCTGCCTGCAGGAAACCAAATGCCATCCCGGTGATGTCGCCCATGTTTCCTGGCCCTCGGACTACGGCTCGGTGACCTTTTACGCGGCGGAAAAAAAGGGTTACAGTGGCACGGCAATACTGAGCAAACACGCTCCGATCGAAGTGCGCTTCGGCATCGGCAAACCGGAACATGATGCCGAGGGGCGCGTATTAACCGCCGAGTATAAGGACTTTTTCTTGGTCAACGTCTATACGCCCAATGCCCAGGACGGGCTGCGGCGACTCGAGTATAGGCAGCTTTGGGATGCGGAGTTCTTGCGGTTTTTGCAGGGGCTCGAGCGCAGCAAGCCGGTCGTCACCTGCGGAGACTTCAATGTGGCGCACCAAGAGATCGATCTCGCTCGGCCCAAGGACAACGTGGCGAACCCCGGCTTCACGCCTGAGGAGCGGGCGGGTTTTACGCGGTTTATCGAGGCCGGTTTTGTAGACACCTTTCGCGACTTCGAAAAGGGGCCTGCGCACTACTCATGGTGGAGCTACCGCGGTGGGGCACGCAGCCGGAACGTGGGCTGGAGGATCGACTACTTTTTGGCTTCTGCGGTGCTCAGGCCCAAATTGAAGCGAGCCTGGATCGAGCCGGAGGTGCTGGGCAGTGATCATTGTCCGGTAGGGGTGGAGATTGATCTTTGATGCAGGATCGTCCGGATGAACTCGGAGCAAAATAATCTGGATTGGACGGAAGCGGAGGGCAGGGCGCTGCACGGGGGATTGCTTGCCTGTGGGGCGAAGGTAGCGGTGGCGGAGAGTCTGACGGCCGGTCGGGTGCAAGTGGAATTGGGGCGTTGGAGCGGGGCTTCGGGCTATTTTGCGGGGGGCCTGACTTGTTATGCCACCGAGGCGAAGGTGCGCCTGCTGGGGGTCGATGCAGGGCATGCGGTGGAGGTTAATGCGGTTTCCGCGCGGGTGGCGGAGGAAATGGCGCTAGGAG
>RGVP01000272.1 GCA_010027235.1 bacterium | reverse complement strand
CCCCCGGCAGGCACCCCGCTCAGCTGACCCCTCCGGAGCCCCGCATCGATGGAAAGCTTTGCCTACATCTTGATCCTCGCCCTAGTTTTGGGCACTCTGTTCTTCGCGGTGGCCCTTCGGGAGCCCCCCAAGATCGGCAAGTGATCAGCCCTTGATTCCGATTAACCCCCCACTCCAGTGGGGGGTTTTTTATGTCTTATCCAAAGGTCTCGATGAGACCTATTGCGGCAAGACCCTTCTCAAATGGATTCAATCTGGATACACTTAGCCGGCTTACTTCTGGACAGCTTTTGCAGTGTCCCTCCTGCCAACACAGCGATAGTCGGGTGCTCGAATCACGGGCGGCCGACTCCGGTAGGAGTGTGCGCCGCCGCCGGGAGTGCTTGCAATGTGAACACCGCTTCACCACCTATGAACGGGTGGAAAGCGTGCCAATCACTGTGCTCAAGCGCAATGGCAACCGAGAAATCTTCAGCCGGTCCAAGCTGCTGCACGGCCTAATGCGCGCCTGTGAAAAAACAGGCCTGGAAACCCAGCGGCTGGAGCTAGTGATCGACGACCTGGAAGTGCTGCTCCAACAGCGCAACCAAAGGGAAGTAAGCAGCCAGGAAATTGGCGACCTGGTGCTGGAACAGCTGGGCGATCTCAGCGAGGTGGCCTATGTGAGGTTTGCCTCTGTTTATGGAAAATTCCGAGGCGTGAGTGATTTCATCAGCACCCTCGACAAATTGCGCCAGCGCAGCAGCCTCAAGCGCCAATTGGCTGGCATCAGCTGATAGGGTTACAAATCGCCGTTCTGCTTCGGCGGAGCCCCGAACGGCCTCCCCTATCCCTGCCCCAGGCAGGCCGCCACCACCCCCATGACCGTGACCTCCCCGTCCCCCGACTCCGGCGAACAACTGGCTGAGCCGATCCTTGACCTCGAGCAGAGCCTCGATGCGATGGCCCAGGACCTGCTGGCCGAAGAAATTCCCGAGGAGGTGCCCAGCGCCGACGATGGCAATCGCATCCCGAGCCGTAGCAACGAAGACGTCGGCTTCACGATCGACGACTTCGCCGCCCTGCTGAGCAAGTACGACTACCACTTCAAGCCCGGGGACGTTGTTAACGGCACCGTGTTCAACCTGGAGCCGAAGGGGGCCCTGATCGACATCGGCGCCAAGACCGCCGCCTTCATGCCCCTCCAGGAGGTGTCGATCAACCGGGTGGAAACCCTCGAAGAGGTACTGGAACCTGGGGAAGTTCGTGAGTTCTTCATCCTCACCGAAGAGAATGAAGACGGTCAGCTCTCGCTTTCGATCCGCCGGATCGAATACCAACGGGCTTGGGAACGGGTGCGTCAGCTCCAGAAGGAAGATGCCACGATCTACAGCGAAGTTTTTGCCACCAACCGGGGCGGCGCCCTGGTGCGGGTGGAAGGTTTGCGGGGCTTCATCCCCGGCAGCCACATCAGCACCCGCAAGCCAAAAGAAGACCTGGTGGCAGATTTCCTGCCCCTCAAGTTCCTTGAGGTAGACGAAGAACGCAACCGCCTGGTGCTTAGCCATCGCCGCGCCCTGGTGGAGCGCAAGATGAATCGCCTCGAGGTGGGCGAAGTGGTGATTGGTACCGTTCGCGGCATCAAGCCCTATGGCGCCTTCATCGACATCGGTGGGGTCAGCGGCCTGCTGCACATCTCTGAAATCAGCCACGAACACATCGAAACACCGCACACGGTGCTGAATGTGAACGATCAAATGAAGGTGATGATCATCGACCTCGATGCCGAGCGCGGGCGGATCTCGCTCTCCACCAAGGCCCTCGAACCCGAACCCGGTGACATGCTCACCGATCCCCAGAAGGTGTTCGACAACGCCGAGGAGATGGCCGCCCGTTACAAGCAGATGCTTATGGAGCAATCGGAAGACGATGCAGAACTTGTGGCCGTCAGCGTCGACTGAACCTGGGGCGGTGCTGTTCGACAAGGACGGCACCCTTTGCCGCAGTGACAGTTACCTGCTTGCCCTGGCCCAGGCCAGGGCTTTTTACTGCACCCAATTGGCCGGCGATGCCAGCCTGGAGGCGTCGCTGCTGCGCGCCTATGGCGTTACCGCCAGCGGCCTCCGCGCCGATGGCGCCACCGCCGTGGCCAGCCGCCACGACAACCTGATCTCCACCGCCACCCTGCTGGCGGCCGCCGGTCACCCCTGGG
>RGVP01000271.1 GCA_010027235.1 bacterium | reverse complement strand
GCTGGGCGTCGCATCGGTGGAGTTGCCGACCGCTAGAGCCAATGTCGCGCCAGCCTTGACGGTGATGAAGTCTGCCGTCCACCTGTCGGTGGTCATCGAGTCAACATTGCTGTTGTAGAGCGACTGCCGGTTGGCGAATGTCAGCGTCCCCGCGTCGACTGTAGTCGTGCCGGTGTAAGTGTTGGTACCGGAGAGGGTCAGCTTGCCGCTGCCGGTCTTGATCAAGGAGCCCGGCGACCCATTGGTGTCTTGGATTGTGCCTTCAAACGTGGCAACATCCGCCGCGTTGTAAGTCCCGGCTCTGAAGTTGTTCACGCCGACAGTGATACTGCCTTCACCGTAGTAGCCGCTGCTCAGGATGCCCGAACCAGTCAGCGCATCTATCCGCACTGCTGCTTCGACACCGTCGAAGATTGCGCCAGCGGCCACGTGTAGTGACGCCAAATTGTTGGTCCAATTCTCGTCGCCGTAACTTCCGCCGACGAACGTGCCTGCCTTGACGTCGATCAGCCCGCCAGAGCCCAGAGCAAAAGTTGCGGCACCATCCCCCCAGACAGCAGTTCCGCTGCCGGTCTTGCTGATGGTGCCCTCCCCCTGGAATTCGACAGGGAGTGGCGTGTTCGGGGCGCTTCTATAGATGAAATCTTTCCCCGCAGCCTCAACATCCAGATTGAGCGTCGCGCCCGAAGCGATGAAATAGGTCCCCGAAGTGGTGGGGCCGGGCGCGCTGTCCGTCACTTTCAGGGACAGGGTCCCGGCGCTGATTGTGGTGTTACCGGAATAGTGGTTTTCGCCGGTCAGCGTAAGCGTGCCGGTGCCCGCCTTTGTGAGCGAGCCGTCGCCGCCGATGGTCCCGGAGTAGGTCGAGTTGCCAGCCTGGTTGATGACGAGGCCGCCGCCAGTACCGATGGTGATGGCGGAATCGCCCGACACGCCGCCGTGGGCGATCAGGCTGAGCGTGTTGGCGGTGCTCCATGCGAGGGCGCTATTGACCTTGATATCGCCGTTGCCGTTGTTGTCTCCGGTGGTGCCGCCGGTTTGGATGGTGACGTTGGTGGTGCTGAGTCCGGTCTGTATCGCGGCGGCGTCGATCGAGGTGGCGCTGGAGTCCGAGGTGAATGAGCCGCCGCCGAGGCCGCCGCTGCCGCCGCTTGCGACGATGGTGATGTCGTAGGGGTCGAGCAGCCAGTTGCCTGCTGAGCCGTTTGTTGCGCCGGCGTTGACGGCAATGCCGTTGACGTCGAGGTGATGTCCCGACGTCTCGATGTTGCCGCCGTTGCCTTGTGTGGCGCCGCCTTGTGCGAGAAGGGTGCCGGCGACGGTGGTGGAGGAGAGGGGGTTGTTGACGTTGGACCAGGCGACGATGGTTCCGCCGTTGCCGCTGGTCAGTGCCGAGGCGTTGAGGATGGAGTCGGCGGAGATGCGCGTGGTGAGTGCGGCGAGGCGGCCGTCGATGGATGCGCCCTGCCAGCCGCCGCCGACGTAGATGCTGCCGCCGCCGGCGTCGCCTGTTGCATCGAGGCTGGCTGTGGCGAATTCGAGGTTACGACCAAAGATCTTGATGGCGCCGCCGGTCTCGCCCGGGTTCTTGCCCGAGACGTCCAGCGTGCCAGCAACGGTGACGTTGCCGGTATCGCCCTCGAGGACGATCTTGCCGTTGACATTGCGCACCGAGGTGGCTTGGATCAGGCCCCCCGTGTTGATGACCGAGGTGACGACGTCTTCGGCGGCCTTGGCGGTGAGGGTGACGCGGCCGCCGTTGGCGATGAGTGCGCCGGTGTTGAGGACGACGGCCTTGCCGTCGGCAGCGAGCGTCTCGACCGGCGCGGTGACCTGGAACGAGATGAGCCGGTCGCCCTGCAGGTCCATGGCGAAAGCGCGGCCGCCAGCGAGCACCACTTGGCCGAGTTCGGCGGAGACGACGCCCTGGTTACGTACTGCATCACCCGCCAGCACGGCGTAGCCGCCCCGCAGCGCGGTGATCTGGCCCTGGTTGACGACGGCGCCACCCGGTTTGGCGCTGCGCGTGAAGTTGTAACTCCCCGCCATGAAGTCGTCGTTGCCGATGCTCGACGTGGTGCCGAGGAAGCCGCGGCTGGAGATCTGCCCGCCTTGGCCGATGAACACGCCGTTGGGGTTGAGCAGCCAGACCTGGCCGTTGGCGAGCAGGCTGCCGTCGATGAGCGACAGTTGGTCGCCGGTGACTCGGTTCAGCGCAATT
>RGVP01000028.1 GCA_010027235.1 bacterium | reverse complement strand
GATGTAAATGCAGCCTTTAAGAATGTTGGCGCGACTCCAGTTGAAAAGCTGTTGGCTGATCGAGCCGATGCGTTACGAGAAAACGATCGCACGGTTGATGATCTAACCATTCAGGTCGTTAAGTTGTTTCGCGAAATTAGAGCGGCTGGCGGGGAGGTGGACATCAAGCCACTCGAGAAACTTATTAACCAGCTTTCACAGGCAAACACAGACCTTGCTCAACAGCAATTCACTCAAGGCCTCAAGGATCTACTGCCTAGCCTCGAGGATTACGACACGAAGATCCGCGAGGTGCAACAAGGCAAGCAGCAACTGACTGAAGTCGAGAAGCTCAATTCGCAAATCAATCTCCTGCAACTGGATATTCTGGCCGCCACCAACCCAGAGCTAGCGAAACACGTTGCGCTATTGCGCGATCGTGCTGCTGCCTTGGATGCTGCTAATAAAAAACAAAAGGAGCAGGAGGATAACTTTGGTGCAAACTTTAACGAAAAGATTACGGCCTACTACGAATCAATTAAAAATTTTGGCGCTCAAGTTGGCGATGCTGTTGTCAATACATTCCAAGGCCTTGAGGATCAATTAACTAACTTTGTCATGACTGGCAAAGCAAACTTTACCGATTTGGCAAATAGCATTATTGCCGACATTGCTCGCATCGCGATCCGGCAGGCAATAATTAAACCATTGGTTGGTGGTGTAATGAATTTGTTTAATATTCCAACCAGCGCCATGGGCAACGTCTATGCCCAGAACGGCATCCAGAAGTTCGCCCGTGGCGGCATCGTCAACAAACCAACGGTGTTCCCGTTTGCTAATGGCATCGGCCTGATGGGTGAGGCCGGACCTGAGGCGATCATGCCATTGCGCCGCGGCCGTGATGGTCGGCTTGGTGTTTCAGGCGGCGGCGGACCTGTAACTGTGAATGTCAGTGTTGATGCCAGCGGCTCAAGCGTGCAAGGCAATGCTCCTGATGCCAATGCTTTGGGTCGTGTCGTTGGTGCAGCAGTTCAAGCAGAATTGATCAAGCAGAAACGCCCAGGAGGCTTGCTCGCATAATGGCTACCTTTACATACACGCCCAGCTTCACGGCAACAGAGCAAAGTCAGCCGCGTGTTCGGCGTGTGCAGTTTGGTGATGGCTATGAGCAGCGCCTGCGGTTTGGCCTAAATACTGACCCCAAAACTTGGCGGCTAACTTTCGCCAATCGAACGGATACGGAACGCGATAACATTCTTGCCTTCTTAGAAGCACGAGGTGGTTCGGAGTCTTTTGACTGGACGCCACCTCGTGGTACTGCCGGCAAATATGTATGCCTGCAGTGGTCCATGGATATGACAAGCTGCAACAACAACACCGTGCAGGCTGAGTTTATAGAGGTCTATGAACCATGAGCGAAATGTTCAGGGAGCTACTTAGCTCCAATCCTTACGCGATCATTGAATTATTCGAGCTGCACTTGGATCTTGATTTGCACGGC
Source organism: bacterium (assembly GCA_010027235.1). Classification (GTDB taxonomy): domain Bacteria; phylum Verrucomicrobiota; class Verrucomicrobiia; order Opitutales; family Opitutaceae; genus IMCC26134_A. The sequence goes on along the minus strand of RGVP01000028.1, from coordinate 21,172 downwards.
AGTGCGGAGATCGTTCGCTTTCATTCTGGCGTTAACCAGAAAACACCAGCGGGTGATATTTACTGGCAAGGTGAACCGTACCAGCCACTGCCCATTGAAGCTGACGGGTTTGAGTACAACGGGAACGGCCAGCTCCCGCGTCCACGCATCCGCATCTCCAACTTGCTCGGCAGCATCTCCGCGTTGCTGCTTGGCGTCAACGAGATCACACCCGGCAATGACCTGACTGGCGCCAAGCTGATCCGCATCCGCACGCTCAGCCGTTTCCTCGATCCGGTCAACTTCACCGGCGGCACCAATCCTTACGGCACACCCGCGAACGAGGAGATGCCGCGTGAGGTCTATTACATCGACCGCAAATCAGTCGAAAACCGCGAGATCGTCGAGTTCGAGCTTGCCGCCGTCTTCGACCTAGCTGGTGTGCGCGCACCGAAGCGTCAAGTCATCGCCAACATCTGCCAATGGAAATACCGCAGTGCAGAGTGCGGTTACACAGGTGCAAATTACTTTGACGAATACGACAATCCCCTTGGTGCCACACCTGCCGTCAACTTTGCCGCAAGTGCATTTGGCAACCAACTAACCGCCGGCGAGACACTCAGCAACGGCGATTACATCACATCCGCCAATGGCTGGTACAAAGGGATCATGCAAAACGACGGCAACTTTGTCGTCTACAAAAAGCCCGGTCCACAAGGAATCCCCGGGAACAATGCCGTTTGGGCAACCAATACTGTTCGCGGCAGTGGGTCATATCAGCTCAGGATGCAAACCGATGGCAATGTTGTTTTATACAAAGATGGCAGCGAAGTGCTGTGGGCAAGCAACACCGCCTCAACAGCTTCGCCCGCCACGTCTGGGCCGTCGGGGCGAGCGACTATGCCGTCACCGCCCTTGCCTACGACGCGCGCTGGAACTCCTCCGATCAGATTCCCCTCCGCGCCGTCGCCGCCGGCGACCTCAACCGCTATGGCAACCTCGACACTTCCGACGGCGGCGAGAGCCACCGGGCCAGCCTGTCCTTCGACTGCAGCAACCGCCAGCCCGACGCCACCACCGTATTCAATGCCTACCTCGTCCGTAGCGATCTCAATCTGTATTCTGACTTCACCTACTTCCTCGACGACCCTGTGAACGGCGACCAGTTCAACCAAAACGAAGAACGCGTGCAGCTCGGCGGCAGCGCAAGCCGTAGCTGGGACAGGACGCTCGCAGGTCGCAACCTGTTGACCAGCGCCGGTGTGCAATTCCGCCAGGACTTCATCGACGTTGGCCTACACCACACCGCCGACCGCCGCCGTATCGCCACCGTGCGCCGCGACGACGTCCGCGAGGGCAGTGCCGGCCTCTTCGCCGCAAGCACTCTAGCTGTCACCCCTTGGCTGCGCGCCACCACCGGGGCTCGAGGTGATTTCTACCTCTTCGACGTTAAGGGCCGGGACCCGATCAACTCCGGCACCGAGACCGCTGGTATCTTTAGCCCCAAACTAGGCCTCGTTGCCGGACCTTGGTCAAAGACCGAACTCTACGCCAATTGCGGGCTCGGCTTCCACAGCAACGACGCCCGCGGCATAACCGATCCAGTCGATCCCGCCACCCCGCTCGTCCGCGCAAAAAATGTCGAGCTGGGCGTGCGCACCTCGGCCCTGCCCGGCCTAAGAAGCACCCTGTCGGTCTGGCGGCTCGATTTCGATTCCGAGCTCGCTTACGTAGGCGACGCCGGCGCGACCGAAGCCGGCGACCCAACCCGCCGCCAGGGGATCGAGTTAACTAATTTCTACGAGGCCGCGCCTTGGCTGGCTTTCGAGGCCGACCTCGCTTTCACCCGCGCCCGCTACACCGGAGTCGCACACGGCGGCGACCGCATCGCGAACTCCATCTCCAACGTCACCACCGCCGGTGTCGTCCTGAAATTCCAGTCCGGTTGGTCCGGTAGCCTGCGCGCGCGTTACTTCGGCCCGCAGCCGCTGAACGAGGAAAATTCCATCGTCGCGCCGGAGTCGCTGACCTTCAACGCCCGCCTCGCGCGCCGCCTCGGCAATTGGGAATTCACAATCGACCTGCTCAACGTTTTCGACCGCGACAACTACGACATCGCCTACGCCTACGAGTCCCGACTGGCGACCGAGGCCGCGCCGGTCCTCGACACCCATTTCCACCCTGCCGAGCCCCGCACGGTGCGCGCCAGTGTTACCCGACGTTTTTAATGCCACCCTGCTCACGTCTCTCCGCTTCCATCGCATGAAACACCCTCGCCTAGCCATCGTCGTCATTCTCCTAGCCCTTGCCGTAATTGGGCAAGCCGAACCAACTTGCACTTGTTGCGTAGCGCCCCCGGCCGCCGACAAGGTCGGCCACCCGCTGCGCGGCGTAGTCGTGGCGATCCTGCCCGAAAAGTCCGCGCTGCTCGTTAAACACGAAGAGGTCCCAGGCGTGATGGCCGCCATGACGATGCTGCTCAAGGTCGATGCACCTACCCTCGCCGCCGCGAAAAAAAACACCGGCATCACCGCAACTCTGGTCAAAAAAACCGACGGTTGGTGGCTGGAGTCAGTCCAATCCGCTCCAGCCCCGTAGTCCGTCGCGTTAATCGGCGTTTAAAAACCCGCAGCGCTTGAACAGCGCTCGAGCGCGTGGCGTGGCGAGATACTCAACGAAGCGCCGCGCCGCCTTCGGTGCAGGACCCGCTTTCACCACCGCGACTGGGTAGACAATACGCGGCCCCTCGGCTGCCGGCACCTCGAGAGCAATCCGCACCGCCTTGGAGGCCAGAGCGTCTGTCTTATAAACGATGCCCGCGTCGGCATCACCCGCCTCCACCGCCGCGAGGGCCGCGCGCACATTATCGGTTTCGACGACCTTCGACGCGACGCGTTCCCACAGCCCGGCACGGTTCAAAAACTCCCGCGCATAGATGCCCGCCGGCACCGTGCTGGTCTCCGCGAGTGCGAGTCGGCGCACCTTGGTGCCCAGCAAATCGAGTGGAGTGCTAACCGCTGCGCCGTCGCGGGCGTTGACCACGATGACGAGGGAGTTCGAGAGCAGGTCTAGTCGAGTCTCCGCGACGATGCATCCGGCGAGGACGAGGTCATCCATCTTGGCGACGTCAGCGGAGAAAAATACATCGGCCGGCGCACCGGCCTTGATCTGACGGGCCAGCGTGCTGGATGCGCCTAAATTGAGCACAATTTTGTCCCCGCCCGCCGCTTCGTATTCGATCGCAGCATTCGAGAGCGCTTCGGCCAAACTAGCCGCAGCGAAGACCGCCACTGGCTCCGCGCGCAATCCATTCAAACAAAAGGAGCCAGCCGCAAAGCACGTTAGACTTAATCGCGAAAATATGAGCATTATGGATCAAATCCAAACGCCGCCGACAAAGGTCACTCCACTTGCGCCGCGCTTAGGCGGCGTCCTCCTGATGGCCGAGATTGGCGATGGGCTTTACTTCCGAACGACGACGACGAAAACGGGGACGCCGTTCACCGGCTACCGCAGGAGCATCGATGATGACCTCGCCCACGTCGTCGCGATTGGGCAGCTCATACATGACATCCAGCATGATCTGCTCGAGTATGGCCCGAAGGGCGCGCGCGCCGGTCTTTAGCTGGATGGCCTTGAGCGCCACCGCATGCAGGGCCTCGGGCGTGAAGCGCAGGGTGATGCCGTCCATCGCAAAGAGCTTCGAGTATTGTTTCACCAGCGAGTTCTTGGTTTCGGACAACACCTTCTCCAAGTCGGCTAGCTTAAGCGGAGCGAGGACCGAAACCACCGGGAGGCGCCCGATAAACTCAGGGATCATGCCGAAGCGCACCAAATCCTCGGGCGCAAGTGAGCGCATGAGCATCTCCGCCGACTCGTCTGAGCCCTCGGGCGCGGCCTGACGGGTCTGACTGGGAGCATGCGCCGTGAAACCGATACCGCGGGCTCCCAATCGTCGCTGCACGATGGCATCAAGCCCCACGAAAGCACCGCCGCAGATAAACAAAATATTGTGAGTATTCACCTGCACGAGCTCCTGATTGGGATGCTTGCGCCCGCCCTGCGGAGGAACGTTGCACACCGTCCCCTCGAGGATTTTGAGGAGGGCTTGCTGCACGCCTTCGCCGGATACATCGCGCGTGATGGAAACATTCTCCGTCTTGCGCCCGATCTTGTCGATTTCGTCGATGTAAACGATGCCGCATTCAGCCCGCTTCACGTCGAAATTGGCATTCTGCAGTAAACGCACGACCACGTTCTCCACGTCATCGCCGACATAGCCGGCTTCGGTAAGAGTAGTCGCATCGGCGATGGCGAAAGGCACGTCGAGGATGCGGGCGAGAGTGCGAGCGAGCAAGGTCTTGCCCGATCCAGTGGGACCGGTGAGGAGAATATTGCTTTTCTCCACCTCAACGTCGTTGAACCCGGCGGCGAGCAAACCGGAGCCTTTTTCGCACCCGTCAGCCAAAAAAGTGAGGCGCTTGTAGTGGTTATAAACCGCGACCGAGAGCACCTTCTTGGCGTGGTCTTGACCGATCACATGCTCGTCCAACGTGCTCTTGATCTGCGCGGGCTTCAGCATACGAAACGACGGCCGTCGATCCGCCGCGGGCGCGGCGAGCTCGCGGTCAATAATCGTTTTGCAGACGTTGACGCACGAATCGCAAATATACACCCCCGGCCCAGCAATGATCTTGCGGACCTCCTGCTGCGGTTTTCCGCAGAAAGAGCAGAGATTTACGCGGGTTGCCTTAGCCATATGAAACTAATGAAGAGATGCGACGGTGTCTGAAAGCTCGAAAAAAAGTAGCTTCTGAACACATGCGTGAGTTTTAAACTGGTCAGATTACCCACCCCTCAGGCCGCGAAGGGCTGCGGGTCATCCCCGACGGCAAGGTCACGCTTCACCTGATCAAGGCGGTCGCGGACCTGAAGCGCCAGATTCTCCAGCTCAAAAACGTTCAGATCAATGGGCGCCAAGCGACTTTCTTCAGGAGCTTCCGGCCGTCGATGATCGTCGAAACAAACCCGTGAACGCACCCACTTGGCCGCGTAAAGCAAACTGCTCAACTGTTGGTGCTCGAGCGAATCGAGGGGGTTATACTGGCAGCGTAGCGGCTCAGATATTTCAAAAGGGAAATCCCAGCCGCGAAGAAGCTCCGCCCCGACCTCGGCATTCGTGCAACCAATCAATACCTGCTCACTCTCCGAGTATTCCCGCGGAAACGCTTTTGCAAAAAATCCGATGGTGGGCTGATGACGATGCAACCACTGGTCAATCGCGACCATGCCGACACCGTGCAAAAGACCTAGGGTGTAAGCGATGCGGGTGTCCTCTCCACGCATTTCTGCAATCAACTCAGCAGCAAGAGCGCAGGAGACCGAAAGATTCCAAAGCTCATCCGCCTCCAGCGCGTAGGCGGTAAGCGGTTGCACCAAAACCTGCTCCGCCACGGCGTTGACCACGATCTCATAGATCAGATCAAAGCCAATGCGCTGCACTGCCATCTCGATGCTAGAGCAACGATGATGGTTCCGCGCATACGGCCTGCTATTCCCAATCTGCAGCACTCGCGCCGAGATGCCCGGATCCAGACGGATAAGATCAACAATCTGATAAATTGAGGAGTCTGTCTGCTCAAGATGGTGCTTGAGCAAGGGCAGCACGCGCTGCGCAGAAGGCGGGTAACGCATGGCCCGGGCGATGATCTCGGGCAGGACAAAATCGGCGGTAAAGTAAGCGGCGTTGTGCGACATGAGCAAAAGGTTTTGCCCTCTTACTTCGACTCAACGTGGCAAAACTTTCGTCGAAAACTGCGACTACCCGTCTTGATCCTTTCTTTTCTAGGCATGCGAAGTGCCGCCCCGATACGCTCGGGATCGCACAGCCATCCGCACTTGCAAGATGCCGGCCAGGAATCAACGCAACCGGCACACAGCCGCCGACGCAGCGGCGATCAGCGCCCCTTTTTTTCGCGCTTCTCGGCCTTTTTCTCAGCCGGGGTTTTCAGCGGCTTTTTCTTGGTCTGTTTCTGGGAGTTTTGTGATTTGGCCATGATGTAAAATATATCGGTAAAAGTATCGGCGCAGGGGACCTACACTCGGCTATACCGCAGGTCCCCGTCCGGCGCTATGAGTTTAGCTTACTTCTTTTTGTTCGCGGCGATCTTGGCCTTGGTGGCTTGCTGAGCATTTATTAAAGCCTGCTTTTTTTGGTTCACGCCGTCGTTTTTCGACTGCTTTTGATCGGCTTTTTTCTGAACGGATTTTGGAGAACGGTCGCCCATGATGGATAGATTTTAATTGGTTTTCTAACCTTCGGGAAATTCGTTTCCCCGAAGACGCAGCTGCTTTATTATCCTGAACTTCCTCCATAGCGAGCCCCATCGGCACCCTCTACGGTGGCAACGCGCCGCTCGCACCTACCGGCCATATATTTGCCACGGCGCCCCTCGACTCGCTTGCCCAAGACACAACGATCGCCGATAGTTCCATCCTTTCAACATGTCCACTTGGTCCCGCTTCACCCAAAACCGTTACCACAACGCCTCGCTCGGCTTCTCCCTCGACTACAGCCGCATCCCATTCCCCGCGAGCTTCCTCGCCGAAATGGAACCCGCCGCGCAACGCGCCTACGCTGCCATGGCCGCGCTCGAGAAAGGCGCCATCGCCAACCCCGACGAGAACCGCATGGTCGGCCACTACTGGCTGCGTGACGCCAAACTCGCCCCAACCGCCGAGCTAACCCGCGCCATCGAGGACTCCCTTGCCCAGATCCGCGCCTTCGCCGCGGACGTGCACTCCGGCCGCCTAGTCGGCTCCTCCGGCAAAGCCTTCACCCGCCTGCTCGTCGTCGGCATCGGCGGTTCCGCCCTAGGCCCCCAACTGGTCAACCACGCCCTCGGCCGCCCCGGTGCGGACAAGATGGCCGTTTCCTTTTTCGATAACACCGACCCCGACGGTATCGACTACGTCCTCGCCCAGCTAGCTGGCCACCTGCCCGAAACCCTGGTCGTCGTGATCTCCAAATCAGGCGGCACCGTCGAGACCCGCAACGGCATGCTCGAGGCCGCCGCTGCCTTCACCGCCGCCGGCCTCGCCTTTGCTAAACACTTCATCGCCGTGACCGGCGAGAGCTCGAAACTCGACCAGATCGCCATCGCGCAAGGCTGGCTAGCCCGCTTCGCGATGTGGGACTGGGTCGGCGGTCGCACCTCCGAACTCTGCACAGTAGGCCTCCTGCCCGCTGCGCTCCAGGGTATTGATACCGACGCTATGCTCGCCGGCGCCGCCGAAATGGATGCCGTTACCCGCGCAACCGTCACCACCGAAAACCCCGCCGCCCTGCTCGCTCTGATGTGGCACTACGAGACCAGCGGCAAAGGCCTGAAGGATATGGTCATCCTCCCCTACAAGGACCGCCTTCTCCTTTTCTCCCGCTACCTCCAACAGCTTGTCATGGAGTCCCTCGGCAAAGAGTTCGACCTCGCCGGCAACGTGGTAAACCAAGGCATCGCCGTCTACGGCAACAAAGGCTCCACTGACCAGCACGCTTACGTGCAACAACTTCGCGAGGGCGTGAACAATTTCTTCGTGACTTTCATCGAGGTGCTGAAGGACCGCGCCGGCGCCTCGATGCAGGTTGAACCCGGAGTCACCACCGGCGACTACCTCCTCGGCTTTTACCTCGGCACCCGCGACGCCTTGAGCGAGAAAGATCGCCATTCCGTCAGCGTGACGATCGACGAACTCACGCCCCGGACCCTCGGCCTGATGATCGCCCTCTACGAACGCGCCGTCGGCCTCTACGCCAGTCTGGTCGGCATCAACGCCTACCACCAACCCGGCGTCGAGGCGGGTAAAAAGGCCGCCACCGGCGTGATCGCGCTCCAGCACCGCCTAGTCGCCGCCCTCACAGCCACTCCCGGCCAATCCTTCACCGCCGAGGCCCTCGCCGCCCGCACGGAGGGGTGCCCAGAGTTGGCCTACAAGCTCCTCGAGCACCTCGCCGCCAATGGCACGGTCAAAAAGACCGCTCGCACACCTTGGTTTAACAGCGAGTTCTCTGCTTAATCCCCGCCTCAGAGGCACGCGGGATAGGAGGCGTCCGGCAAAAACTTTCTCCTTTCCAAGCTGTCCCGCCCGCAACACGTTCCAACCTTCCATCCCCCTATGAAAGCCCTTACCCTCGTTCTCTGCATCCTCGCCTTGCTCGGTTCCGGCGCCTCCGGCTTTTTCTGGTGGCAGATCGGCAACACGAAAGAAGAACTCAAACAACAGCTTTCATCCGAACAATCGCGCGCCGCCTCGCTACAAAATAACCTGAACGAGACCAACACCCAGTTGGAACAAAAAGTCGCGCAGCTCACTCAGACCGACACCGAACTCGGCGACACCAAGTCCAAACTCACCGCCGCCGAAGCTCGTAACATCCAGATTTCCCGCGAGATCGCCGGTCTTAAGACCGCCTACGCCGAAAAGGCCATGTCCGAGAAAAAACTTACGGCAGACGTGGACGCCCTCCGCCGTGAACTCGTCCAGACCCGCCTCGCCGCCCAAGTCGGGAACCCCGAGGAAATCGAGCGGTATAAGCAGACCATCGCCTCCCTCGAGTCCCGCCTCGGCGAAATCCAAGGCATCACCCCCGCCGCCGCCGGCGCCAAGGTTGCCACCCCGATCCGGAGCGAGCGCACCGCCGCCGCCCGAGTCGCCAAGGTCGGCACCAAAAACGCCTTCGTAATCCTCGAGCTCGGCACCGCTGACGGCATCGCCGCCGGTAACAAGTTCAACCTCAGCCGCGCCGGCGAACTCCTCGCCGAATCCGTCATCTCTGAGGTCAAGGATACCTATGCCATCGCCCAGATCGCTCCCTCCTCGATCAAGGGTGCCCTGAAGGAAGGCGACATCGCCTCCTTCGCCCCCTGATTCCAAATCCTCCGCCATGAATAGCCGCCTCGCGCTCCTCATCCTCGGCGCCATCCTCCTCGCCCTCGGCTCCGGATGCGCCACCAAGCAGCCCGAAGACTCCTCCATACCTTGGAGCCGGCCCGCGAGCTGGGAAGGCGGCATCCCAGGTATGGGCGGCATGGGCAGCCACGGCTCTCAGCAATAAACGCCAAGCCAATCTCTTCGACCGGACTGCAGACCAGTCCGGTTTTTTAATGCCCGCTCCCCTCGTCCGCCCGATGCCTGAAACCGTCTCCCCTTCCCCCGCCGAGGAGACTTCCGCGCGCCTCGCCGCCCGGCCCGGGCACCTCTACGTGGTGGCTACGCCAATCGGCAACCTCTCGGACCTCACCGAGAGGGCCCGCCTCGTGCTCGCCACTGTGGATCTCGTGGCCTGTGAGGATACCCGCACCACGGGCGCCTTGCTCACCCGCTTGGGCCTGCACCGCCCCCTGTTTCCCTACCACGACCATAACGAAACCGCCGCCGCCGACCAACTCGTAGCCCGCCTGCAAGAGGGTAAATCCATCGCGGTAGTGAGCGACGCCGGCACCCCTGCGATCAGCGACCCGGGCTTCCGCGTCGTGCGCGCCTGCCGCCGTGCCGGCCTGCCAGTTGTCCCCGTGCCCGGCGCTTGCGCCCTCGCCGCCGTGCTCAGCGCCAGCGGTCTGCCCAGCGATGGTTTCCTCTTCGCCGGGTTCCTCCCGCCCAAGACCAGCGCACGCTCCGCCTTCCTAGAGAAGTATCGGGATTTCGACTATACCCTAGCTCTTTACGAGAGCTGCCACCGTATCGAAAAATTCGCTGCCGAGATCGTCGCGGTCCTCGGACCCGAACGTGTCGTGTGCCTGGCCAAGGAGGTTACCAAACTCCACGAGACGTGGCTCGTTGGCCCCGCATCGGAGGTCGCGCAGCGTCTCGTTAAAACCAGCCTGAAAGGCGAGTTCGTCGTTCTCATCGCCCCCGTCGGCTTCGTGCTTTGAACCGGCGCGAGAGCCTGCTCACTCCCGGCCAAACGGTCGCGCTGCGACCGCTGGCTCAGGCGGTGGGACGTATGGACGCCGGAGCCAAGCCCAGGCCCCCAACGCGAGCGCGGCGCTGACCGCCACAAACCAGTCACCCCACTCAACGTAAAAGCTACGCACCCCGAAGAAACGAGCGTCGCGGCTTACCTGCAGACTGGCGCCACCGCGGAAATACACTGTGCCCGGCGCCTCGCCCCGCGCAGGTGGCACGGTGCGGACCACGCCGGTAGCGTCTTGAGTCAGGACCGCGCGGATCGCGCCACATTCATCAATCCAGCCACTCCAGCCAGAGTTACCCGCCCGTAGCACCGGGCGACGCGTTTCCACCGCGCGCAAGACCGCGTGCGCCGCATGCTGGTAGGCCGCCGCGCCTTCGCCAAACCAACCGTTGTTGGTGTTGACCATTAACACCTCCGCCCCCGCCCGCACACTCGCCCGAGCTAACCCAGGGAATATGTCCTCGTAGCAAATCAACGCTCCCACCTGCGTGCCTCCCGCCGGACCAAGCGGCACAGTGAATAACCCGGCGTCCACCCCCGGCTGGAAATCCCCGCCCACCGGAACAACTTTTTCCAACCAGCCTAGAATCGGCCGCAAAGGCACATATTCACCGAAAGGCACGAGGTGACGTTTAACATAAAAATCCGCCGTCAACCCAACGGTTGGCGAGACCGCAAACACGCCGTTAGACCAGCGCTCCTCCGGCGTGTCGACCCGTTCGTAGGCGATCGAACCGAGCATCAGCGGTGCGCCCGCCCGCCGCACCAGATCCTCGGTCCAGCGCCGCATACCGTCGTCGCCAAAGACCGCCAGCGGCGTGGTCGCCTCCGGCCAGAGCAAGAGATCGGGGCGCGCAGCCGCCACCTTGAGGGTCTCCGCCTCCAGAATTCGCAACACGCCTGCGGCCTCCGCCGGATCCCATTTCACACTTTGGGGAATAGCCGGCTGCACGATGCCGACGTTAGCCCAATGGCGGAAAAAACGCCCGCGGTTGATGGTCTCACGCGCCGTTACGAGGAGGCATCCGAGAAGCAAGGCCATCGCCGCGAGAAATTCCGGGCAACGCGAACGCGCCCGGTCACCGTCCGCGCCTGGCCCAAGTAGCTTCCAAGCATAGGCCGCAAAGGCCACATTGACCGTGACCAGCACAAAGGACACTCCCCAGGCGCCGGTGTAGGCCGCCGGTTGCAGCACGCTCAAGCGCTCCCATTGCGTCGCCGAGAGCGGCAGCCAAGGAAACCCGCTGAGCACCCAGGTGCGGGTCCATTCCAAGACAACCCAGAGGCCCGCAAGGCCCAAAACCGCCAGAACCCGCTGCATCCAAGGCCGGCCGATGAGCCGAGGCATTGTCCAGTGCACCGCCACAAACCAGCTCCCTACCCAGAGCCCGATGAGCGGACCCAATAAGAGCAAACCCGCCCAGGTGACATGCCGCAGCCAGCTCAGGGTAATCGTCCATGCCACCACCTGCGCGCCGAGCGTGGCCCACAAAAAGATCCGCCGACCCGGCGCCCGGTAGGCCCAGAAGACCGCCGGCGCGGCGAAAACGTAGGCCAACTCGGGATAGCGTGAGGGCGGCATCATGGCTACGCCCGCGAGTAGCGTCAGGGCGAAAACCGCCACCGCCCACAACAGCTGGGCGTGGCGCGTCAGAAAGGCATTTTTCCAAATGCTCTCGCCCGCCTCGTAAGGCGGAAGCTCGGGCGGTGGGTTGAGCGGCGTGGCGTCCATGCGGTGGACCAACGTGCACGAGCAGAGCCACGCCGCGAAGGCCATTTTTTCACGGCCAATCTCGGTAATAAAATCGAGGGCACAAAAAAGGCCCCGCGGGTAGCGGGGCCGAAAATCCAGAAACCCATCCGGCGGCGCGCCCGGCGGGATTGGAGCAAAACCTTACTTGCCAGCGGGCGTAGTGGTCTTGGCGGGGGCCTTGGTGGCTTTTTCGCCGGTGCAGCAGCAGTCCTTGTCGACACCGCAGACCTTGGCGTTGTCCGTAATAGCGCAACCGCAGGGAGCCTTGGCGGCTTTTCCATCGGAGGGTTTGCACTGAGCGCCATCGGCCGCGAAAGCAGCGGTGGATAGGGTGAAGGCAGAAGCGAGGACGAGGAGGGAGCGGAGACGGTTCATGATGGGATCCAGTTGGGAGTTTGTTTTGAAATCGGCCTAGGCAAGATACCCAGCCGTAGATGATACGCGTCCGGGTCTCTTTCCCCTCAGATTATTTTGCCGAAGCCTGAGTGTTAGAGCTGGCGATGAAACGCTCGATGCGGTCGCAGGCCACGAGCAGTTGCTCGTAGCTGGTGGCAAAGCAGGCACGCACATGACCCGTGCCATTAGCGCCAAAGGCGGTGCCGGGCACGACCGCGACCTTCTGTTCCCTGAGCAAACCGACCGCGAAGTCCTTTTCCGACATGCCTATGCCGGTGGTTGTGGGGAAAGCGTAAAAACTCCCGCGCGGAGAATGGCAAGTGAGGCCCATCTCATTGAAGCGGCGCACCACGAGGTCGCGGCGGCGGTGATACTGATCGCGCATCTCGCACACATTGTCCCAACCGTTTTGTAGGGCCTCGAGCGCCGCCTCTTGGGCGATGATAGAAGCGCACATCATGGCGTATTGGTGCACCTTCATCATGGCATCGATCAACTCGGCCGGGCCACAGGCGTAGCCGATGCGCCAGCCAGTCATGGCAAAAGCCTTGGAGAAGCCGTGCAGGAAAATCGTGCGCTCCTGCATGCCGGGCAGACTAGCGATGCTGGTGTGCGTGCCTTCGAAGGTGAGCTCGGAGTAGATCTCGTCGCTCAGCACCAACAGATCTTTCTCGCGACAGAAGGCGGCGATCGCCTCCAGTTGCGCACGATCACAGGTGCCACCCGTGGGATTACACGGGAGGTTGAGCATAAGTATCTTGCAACCCGGCACCCAGGCCGCGCGCAACGCCTCAGCGGTAAGGGCAAAGTTGTCCTTGGCGTAGGTCGGCACCGCCACGCCCTCGCCGTGAACAAGCGAGATGCTAGGGTGGTAGGAAACATAGCAGGGTTGGTGATACATCACCTTGTCGCCCGGGTTGCAGAAGGCCCGGAAGGCGAGATCAAGCGCCTCGGAGACGCCCACGGTAATGATGATTTGGTCCTCCGGACGATAATCGACGCCGAAGTGCTCGGTGACGTAGGTCGAGACCGCGCGGCGCAACTCGAGCAGGCCAAGATTGGAGGTGTAGTAGGTCTTGCCCTCCTCGAGCGCGGTGATGGCGGCCTTGCGCACGTGCCACGGGGTGACGAAGTCAGGCTCGCCGACGCCCAGAGAGATGACGTCCTGGCCCTTCATCTTGGCCACAAGTTCGAAGAAGTCGCGAATACCACTCCTAGGTAGCGAAGCCACGTGGCGCGCGACCCAGCGGTTGCCGGTGTTGCTCATGGTATACTCCGCTCAGGGGCTGACGTTGAGGCGGTCGCCCGAGCCTTCGCCGTCGTCGAGACGGAAGCCGCCCTCCTTGTAGGAACGCAGCAGGAAGTGGGTGCTGGTGGAGAGGACGCCGCCAAAGGTGGAGAGTTTCTCCGATACGAAGGCAGCCGCTTTCTGGAGCGTGGGCGCGTTGACGAAGACAAGCAGGTCGTAGGCGCCCGACATCAGATAACAGGACTCGACCTCCTCGAATTGGCAGAGCCGCTCAGCCATGCGATTAAAACCACCGCCGCGCTCGGGCGTCAGCCGCACCTCGATGACCGCGCGCACGGACGCCCCAGCGGCAGCCTCGCGGGAAAGATCGAGCACCGGACGCCAGCCAAGGAAGATTTTATCCTTTTTTAGCTGCTCCAGGTGCTGTTCGACTTCGGCGGCAGAAAGACCCGCGACCTGCGCCATCTGCGCGGTCGAGAGCCTGCCACCTTCGAGCAACAGCTTGAGAACGGGGTTCATGAGGATGCTTAGCCCACTCGGCCGCGCGCCTCGACGCCACACCATTTTTCCAGCGTCCACGCGACGACGGGCGGCAGGGCGAAACATCTCTATTGGTTTCCCGCGCCAGTCCGGACACAAAAAAGCCCCACTATCCACGCCCCCGCCATGAACCGCCGCTTAACCCTAGTAGTTACAATCCTTAGCCTGCTGCTCCCGCGCGCTGGCGCCGAACCCACTCCCGCCGCAAGCACAACGGCCGCCCACCATGAAGTCGCCACGATCCTCGGTGAACTCTGCACCAGGGTGCTGCACGAGTTCCCCGAATACGCCACCTCGCTGGCTGTTACCGAGGCACAGGCTGGCGGTCCGTTCGCTTCGCGCCTAACCGACGGTTCCCCCGCCGCCGTAGCGGCGCGGGTGCAGCTTTTTGAAAGTTACCGGAATCGACTCGCAGCCCTGAATAAGGCGGCGCTCCCAGCCGAGGATGCCGTTTCGGTTGAAGTGGCCCTCGCCATGCTCGACTCTGGCCTTGCGGGCGCGCCCTTCGGCTACGGCAACTACGGTTTCGGCGGTTTTAGCCCCTACTCTGTTACCCAACTCACCGGGGCTTACCTCGAAATGCCCGACTTCCTCGACAGTCAGCACCCAATCGAATCCGCGGCCGACGCCGACGCCTACCTCGCCCGCCTAGCCGCCTTCTCACGTGTGCTCGATGAGGAAACCGCCGGCGTGCGCGCCGACGCCGCGCAGGGCGTAGTGCCGCCCAGCTTCGTGCTTGAGGGTGCGATCCGCCAACTTGATGCCTTCGCCGCCAAGCCCCCCGCCGAGACCGTGCTGGTCACCTCGATCCGCCGTCGCGCGGCCACGATCACGGGCCTCACTCCAGATGACGCCGCTGACTACGCTAACCGAGCCGAGATGACCGTGCGCGACCAAGTCCTGCCCGCCTACCGCCGCCAATCCTCCGCCCTCGGCGAACTCCTGCCGCACGCGTCCGCCGAACCCGGCGTCTGGCGTCTGCCCCGCGGCGAGGCTTACTACGCCGCCTCCTTGAAGGCCCAGACTACCACCGATCTCAGCCCGGACGAAATTCACGAGCTGGGTCTGAAACTTGTGGCCGAACTCCGCCTTGAAATCGACCGTAGCCTTAACGCCCAGGCCATTGCCCCCGGACCGCTTGCCGAACGCCTAAAACAAATCGCCACACTCCCCGGCCAACTCTACCCCGATACCGAGGAGGGCCGCACTGCGCTTCTGGCCGACCTCAACCACCAGGTCGCCTTGGTCGAAGCCCGACTACCCGAGGCCTTCGGTCGCTTGCCCAAAGCCCGCGTTGAAATCAAACGCGTGCCCGCCTACACTCAGGCCGGTGCGCCCGGCGGCTACTACCAGTCCGCCGCTCTCGACGGTTCCCGCCCGGGCGCCTACTACATTAACCTGCGGGACCTCTCCGAATGGCCTCGTTTCAGCCTCCCTACCCTTAGCTACCACGAGGCGATTCCCGGCCACCACATGCAAATCTCCATCCAACAAGAGCTGGCCGATCTGCCCTTTTTTCGCACCGCCTTGGCCGGCTTCAACGCCTATGCCGAGGGCTGGGCCCTTTACAGCGAGCAGATGGCTGATGAAATGGGACTCTACGACGCCGATCCCCTTGGCCGCATCGGCTATCTGCAATCCGCACTTTTCCGTGCAGCCCGCCTCGTCGTGGATACCGGCATCCACCACAAGCGCTGGAGCCGCGACCAAGCCGTTGATTATATGGTCGAGACCACCGGAGACCAACGTTCCAGCATAATCACTGAGGTTGAACGCTACGCCGTCTGGCCCGGCCAAGCCACCGCCTACATGGTCGGCCGCCAGTCCATCCTTCGCCTCCGCGCCCAGGCCCGCACCGAGCTCGGCGCCGCCTTCGACCTGAAAGCCTTCCACGACCTCGTGCTCGGGCAGGGCTCCGTTCCCCTCACCACCCTGGAACGCGAGACCCGCCTCTGGATCGCCGCCCGCAAGGCCGCCCCTAGCAACTAATTCAGCGCCCCCGTCCCCGCAGGTTCAACCGATCAACAATAAACGCTTTTGTCCCGGCGCGGTCTCCGGCGCGCGGTGCACACAGGGCGGCACCGGGCAATCCGGATGCTCGACCGCGATACGCCAGAGGTTACCCACCCCAAACCCATACGGCCGAGCACCATCCGTCGGGGCGTAGTGGAGATCGTAGCACGCCTCGCGCAGGTATTCGGCGAAGTCGGCGTCGTCCGCCCCGCCAAATTCCCGTAGCAACGCCGCGCGGGTCTCGGGCAGGTCCACCCGTCGACGGGCATCCTCATTGGGCAGGCCCTCGCTCGGGGGGCCGAAATAGGTGCAAAGCCAAGTCGAGGCCACCACCGGAGCCCGGTCGGCGTGATAGGAAAATACATCCGTGCACACCACCTCCGCCTCATCGTCGCGCGGGTAACCATGGATGCAGTTGAGCGAGGGATCGAGGTCGTGGTCCTGAAGCCATCTGAGGTCCGCCAACATGAAATCGATCGCCAATCGGCCGCCCGGACTCACCGGTAGGGCCTGCAGCAGAACCTCGTCGAGTTCAGTGATCGCCTCGCCACCACCATTGCCAAGCAGGCGCGCCACCTCGGCGTAGTCGCCGGGCAGCGTGCGTTCCCAGCAGAGAGCATTAACTCCACCCGCGAAAGGCGTGGCAAGCAATTCGGCGTAACCGCCCACTCGTCTAATACGCGTCGAAGCGGGCCGCCCGTCGGACGCAGAAAAAGGGGAATCCATGGAACGCCCAACCCAAGGGACGCCGCCCAGAAAAGCCAGCGCGCTTCGCGCGACCATAGCCGCGGCCAGACGCCCAACCTTATGTGAAAAATTCTTTAAAACTACCCGGGGAACCTATTGTTGTCACCACACCCTAACCATCCATGAAAGCCTTGCTCGTCGACGACAACGAAAGCTGCCTCATCCTTCTGCAAGGCCTGATGGATACCATCCCGGGCGTGGAAGTGACCGCCACTGCAAGTGCTTCCGAAGCTTGGTGGCACCTCTCAGATCCCAATCAGTCGTTCGATCTGCTGATCGCTGACGTCAGCATGCCGATGGTCGGAGGGGTGGAGCTTACACAGAGGGTGCGGGCCCACTCGTCGCTCAGAAAACTGCGTATCATCCTTTGCTCCGCCGTTCACGACCGGAGAACGGTCGAAAGCGTTCAAAACTTAGGGGTCTCCTACTATGTAGTGAAGCCGTTCGACCTGAAGCTGATGAAGGAAAAAATTCAACGTGCGCTCGGCTTGTCCGTCGATTCCGCCACGCTTCACGCCCCACCCAAACTCTTCCCGTAACCCCGGATTCTCCGGCGTTGCTTTGCCTCCGCGTATCCTAAACCTGCGCGAGCATGTTTGCGTCCCTCACTGATAAACTTTCCTCCGCGATCCGCAACCTCCGCGGCATAGGCAAGCTCACCGAAGAAAATATGGCCGACGCCCTCAAGGAGGTGCGCACCGCCCTGCTCTCAGCCGACGTCCACTTTAAGGTCACCCGTGAATTCATCGACCGCGTCCAGACCGCCTGCATCGGCCAGGAGGTGCTTAAGGGCATTGCCCCGGGCCAGCAGATCGTAAAAATCATAAACGACGAACTCGTGCGCCTTCTCGGTGAGGGCACGACCGAGCTTTCCACCGCTCGCCCGCTGAAGGTCCTGATGGTCGGTCTTCACGGCTCCGGAAAAACCACCTCGACCGCCAAACTCGGGAAACTACTCAAAAAACGCGGCTACCGCCCATTCGTAGTCGGTTGCGACGTCTATCGCCCCGCTGCCATCGACCAGCTCGAGATCCTCGCAAAACAAGAAGAACTCGGCTTCTACAGCGACCGCGTTTCCAGAGACGTTCCCAACATCGGCGCAGCCGGCCTCGAGGCCGCCCAAGCCGCCAACGCGGACCTGATTCTCTTCGATACCGCCGGACGACTCCAGATCGACGCCGACCTGATCGAGGAGGTGAAAAAACTGCGCGCCCGCGTGCAACCGGACGAGATCCTGCTCGTGGCCGACGGCGCCCTAGGCCAGGAAGCGGTTAACGTTGCCAAAGCCTTCCACGAGGCCCTCCAGCTCACGGGGCTCATCCTCACCAAACTCGACGGCGACGCCCGCGGCGGCGCCGCCCTTTCGATCAAGTCCATTACCGGTGTCCCGATTAAATTCGTCGGCACCGGCGAGAAGACCTCGGAGTTTGAGATCTTCCACCCCGACCGCCTGGCCTCCCGCATCCTCGGCATGGGCGATATCGTGTCGTTAGTGGAGAAGGCTGCCGAGGTGATCGACGAGAAGGAGGCGGAGAAAATGGCCGAAAAGATGCGCAAGGCCGACTTCACCTTGGAGGATTTTCTCGCGCAAATGCAGCAGATCAAAAAGCTCGGCTCCATCGGGGGGCTGATGGGCATGATGCCTGGCATGGGGGAGATGAAAATCGACGAGGGCGCGGCCGAGCACGGCATGAAAAAAACCGAGGCTATTATTCTTTCCATGACCCACCAGGAACGACGCAAGCCAGACGTGTTGAACGGCTCGCGCCGCCTACGCATCGCCAACGGCGCAGGGGTGAAGGTGGTGGATGTAAACCAGCTTCTTAAACAGTTCCAACAGATGCAGCAGATGATGAAGATGATGAAGGGCGGCGGGTCGAAGAAGATGATGCGCCAGATGGAGCAAATGCAGCGCAAGGCCGGCGGCGGCGGTCGTGGAGGCCCGGGCGGCTTCGGCGGGATGGGCGGCGGCTTCGGCGGCGGCATGCCGCGCTTTTAATCCGTCTCCCGCGGGAACACACCGAAAGCACTGAAGGCCAACGCTGCGCGCGGGCGAACGAGGTTGAATCACGCTGTTCCTAGTTTGTTTTCCTCAGCATCACCGCCAAATAGCCGAAACGGGGGCGATAAACCGTGCTTTGAAAATCTACAATTCGCGGCCCGACCCATTGGCCTGTTACTCCCTTAGGCGTAGCTTTTACGTAGTTCCACGCGACTCTGACTTGCCATCGGGCAAATTACCGCAAGAGCCTCCAATCCGAAATGGTGAACATCCCCATTTACCAAAGAGCCGAAACACAACCCGCAGGCGCTTCTCTCGAACTATACCCGCTAAATTCACGCGCAGAATCTGGATTACCCAAACTGCACCAAAAGTCGGCCCGACCATTTTGATTTTAGCGTCAGGATGCAAAGCTGATGGTGAAATCTGGCGAGGTGGTGGAACTAGCGCGTGGCGTGTTATAAGTGTAGCCTAAAGGGTCAGGTAACATGATTGGCACCGCCAAGGGTGTCACGCTCCGCCAGTCGGCGCGCTTTCTTCCCTTAGCTGCCGTTCATGTTACCTGACCCCCTTGGGGTTGATCGCCAACGAGCTTAATTACCGCAACTGAATGGAAATAAAGCCTAAAAATCAGTAGCCTACCCCTGAATAACGGGAGGAAAACAGATCATCAGAAGAATTGAGAGCACTACTACCGAGACGAATAAAACAGGGTAAAAAACGCGGGCAGTTCGGTTGAACTTAATGGCCACGGATTGTGTTTTCTCAGTGTAGAGCCAAAGGTAAAAGCTCGAACTAATCAGGCTGACGACGAGCATGGAGATCGTGATCATCATCATCAGATCCGTCAGCGTTACATAGTGTAATGTAGGAACCTGCTTCGCTAGCGAAAATTTCAGCGCGATGGTGGTAAGTATGAGAGTGAGGGTGCCGCCCAGTCGTGGTGAGGAGTAGGAGGCGACCTTTCCCGGATCGAGCCAGAGCAGGGCGCAGGAGGCTAGAAATATCACCAAAAGGGGAATGAAGATCGTGAACGCACCTGACTGGATGGACTCGTGCCGCAACTTGACCTTGAAGTGGATTTGGGAGTAGTCAACACTACGGTCATCCGAGCGCTTGGCCGGCTTTTCCTCTGCGCTCATGCTCACAAAAGTCCAGTGACCGTGGATGAACTGATCTGGCTTGGCAGGGTCTTGAAAATCAAAGTTTTTGAGGCGGTAAACCATCTCGCTACGGTCTTGCAGAAAGCCTGTCATCACTAGCTCGCAATCAATATTACCATAGGGATACAGGTGCAGATCGCCGTGAAATTGGGCGACACTATCAAACTTCTCGTAGAGGCGTATACGTCCGTCTGGCCAGACGTTGATGGAGAGAACCCCGGTTTTGCGTTCGCCGTTCTCATTGCTGATCTCGAAAACAGGTTCCCAGATTTTCTTTAAAAGCTCCTTTGCCGCATCGGCGTCAAGATCCTGCGGTCGATCAAGATATCTAGGGTCTGGAGTGAAGGCAAGCCGAGAGTCCTTCCACTCTAGGATCATCTGTCCGGTGAGTTTGTAAGTTCCGGCGGCCAGATCAATATCCGAAATATCGTCAATCGCATATGTGACATCCACTGGCGTTGGGTGGTTCGGATCGGGAGCCTCATTGAGCTTAACCGCAGAATCCGACTGCGAGAGCTCGGAGGCCGACAGAGGGAGCACGGCGCAGAAGGTGAGCGTGGCGACAAGAGCAAGGCTTGTCATGAATTTCCAGACAATTGGTTTCATAAATGATTAGTGTGTCGTGATTTCTCGATAAACCTAAAACCTATTTTTACTGCAAATCTAGGCAAGACCATTTTTGCCTGTCACTCTATCTGCCGTAAAGTTTCCGTATTTTCCACGCAGCCCCGACTTGCCATCCGGTAAATTACCGCAACAGACTCCAATCCGAGATGGTGAACATCCCCTTTTACCCCAGAGCCGAAACACAAACCGCTGGAATATCTCTCAAACTACACCCACTCATTTTACGCGCAGAATCTGGATTCAACAAACTGCAACAAAACTCGGCCTTCTCTGAGTAGCTAGGGACAGGTTGAATTTTCTCCCCCTTTTTATCCTCCAGCTGCTCCATTCTAGCCGCTCGCTAGATCGTTCTATCCAGCCGTTAAAACGTTCTACCCGCCAGCCGCATCATTCTATCCGCCAAGTAGAACGTTCTA
The DNA here is from genome assembly GCA_010027235.1 of bacterium. GTDB lineage: Bacteria > Verrucomicrobiota > Verrucomicrobiia > Opitutales > Opitutaceae > IMCC26134_A. The sequence goes on along the minus strand of RGVP01000028.1, from coordinate 317 downwards.
CCCAGCCGCTGCATCGTTCTATCCCGCCACTAGAACGTTTTATCCGGCCGCTAGATCGTTCTATCCGCCAGCCGCATCGTTTCACCCAGCCGTTAGATCATTCTATCCGCCAGCTGGAACGTTCTATCCCGCCACTAGAACGTTCTATCCGCCAACCGCTCCGTTCTATCCGGCCGTTAGATCGTTCTATCCGCCAGCTGCTCCGTTCTATCCAGCCGCTAGGTCATTCTATCCGGCAGCTAGAACGTTCTACCGGCCAGCCGCATCGTTCTACCCGGCGGATAGATCGTTCCACCCGCCGCATGAAAGATTTTCAT
>RGVP01000270.1 GCA_010027235.1 bacterium | reverse complement strand
ACCGTGCTCCGGGCCTGGTGCCGCCGCTCAGTTGACGGCGCCCTGCTGCTCCACCGCACCGATCCCACCGCACGCCGCCTCGCCGGGCAACATGAGCTGCCCTCCGCGCCCCAACTCGGCCTCACTCCCGCCACCCTCGCTGCTCACCCGCTGCTCGCGGTGAAAAAACGCGGCATCACCCGCTTCGCGTTCACCGAGCCCATCCACGCCCTGCCCGCAGAGGCGTTGCCCGCCACGCCCGCCGCCGGCCTGGTATGGATCGCGCCCGCCGAACTCGAAACGATCCTACTCTCCGGCCCCCACCGGCGCTGGGTGAGAGAATTACTCACCACCACCCCGCTATGAATCCGCACCTATTATCGCCTCAAAGACGGTAGAGATAGGGGCGGGATAGCTCGGAAAGGTTGCTGCCCAAAGCCGGCGTCTAAGTGCAAGAAAAACATTAAGAAAACGACCGAACACAGGCCCAAACCTCGCGTCCGCGCGAAACAAGCTTCGCCAGCGCGACAAAGCGTCCATGCTGGCGACATGAAATTACCCCTCGCGGCGGCAGCCTTGTTTAGCGCGGTGCAACTCTGGGCCGGAGTCGCACCAGCCCCAGCAGAGGCCACGCCCACCACCACGCCCATCACCACGGCCAACGCACGGTTGGGCCGAGGCATCAATCTGGGCAACGCCCTCGAGGCGCCAGCCGAAGGCGCTTGGGGCGTCGTGCTGAAGGCGGAGTATTTCCAGACCATCCGGCAGGCAGGCTTCGCTAGCGTGCGCCTGCCCGTGCGCTGGTCAGCTCACGCCGGCAAGGAGCCTCCCTACACCCTCGAACCCGGCTTCGCCGCGCGCGTGGATTGGGCGATCGACCAGGCCCTGGCGAACAGGCTGAACATCATAGTGAACGTGCATCACTTCGAGGAGATGGATGCGGAACCCGCCGCCCATCTGGAACGCCTCACCGCCATCTGGTCGCAAATCGCCGAGCGCTACCGGAATCGTCCCGCCTCGGTTTATTTCGAACTCTACAACGAACCGCACAACCAGCTCACGGCCGAACACTGGAACGCGGCGCTCACGAAGCTCCTGCACGCGGTGCGCGCCACCAATCCGACGCGCCCCGTGATCGTGGGGCCGGTCTCCTGGAATGCGATCCGCGCTCTGGATGCTCTGCATCTGCCGGCTTCGGACCGCAATCTGATCGTGACGGTGCATTACTACGACCCCTTCCGTTTTACCCACCAAGGCGCCAGCTGGGTAAAAGACGCCGACACGTGGCCCTCGCTGGCCTGGACGGGTAGCGAAGCGGAAAAAGCGGCCGTGCGCACCGATCTGGAAAAAGCCGCACGCTGGGGACGCGACCATGACCGCCCCCTTTTCTTGGGAGAATTCGGGGCGTTCTCCAGAGCGGATATACAATCCCGCGCAAACTGGACCCGCCAGGTCGCGCAGGAAGCTAATCGCCTGGGGTTCAGCTGGGCCTACTGGGAGTTTTGCTCGGGCTTCGGCGCCTATGATCCGGCGGCAGAACGCTGGCGCGAACCCCTCAAGGGCGCACTGCTCGGGAATTGATCCAATTCACCGCCCGCATTAAGCTTCCAGCCCCCCAATCCCGCACGGGGCGCGACGGTATAAATCGCCGAAGATCCGGGCGCTTGCTTCGGATAATAACAAGCAGTCCAAGCTTGAGTTTAAACGCAAAAATCGCTGCGGGGCAAAAGGATTTGAAACCAAGCTATATCACTCATAATAAACTTCATCTCAATGCAGCGCGCAGCAGACATGTTTAGGATATGAAAACCGGATTCTATTCGCCCCAATAAAAAAGCCCCGCTTTCGCAGGGCTTAACTTTGCTGGAGGGTTAGAGCCAACGCGACTCAGGATTGCTTACACTTGCGGCGACGCACCGCAACGGCTGCGAGAATCAATCCGCTGAAGATGAGACAGTGGGTCGAAAGTTCAGGGACGGCGGACGCCTCCGCGATGACCCAAGCGCCACTCGGATCACTTTTCAGTGACAATGTGGCACTATCCGCACGATTATTCCAAAGGATGCGATTATTATCTGCGTTGCCGTCTGGGGAAAGATATTCGGCTAAATACCGATCGGCGGGAAGCCCGGTATCAACATGAGCTTGAATTCGTTGCCACATCACGTAACCCAATGGCCCAAAAAGCAAAAGGTTAGAGCCACTGGCAGTGGATGTTGCCGGTGACTGCATCATGGTGATC
>RGVP01000269.1 GCA_010027235.1 bacterium | reverse complement strand
GGCCAACACCGCGCTCACGGCCGAGCAGAAGATCGAGCTCTACCGCAAAATGGTGCGTATCCGTCGGTTCGAGGAACGCTGCCTGCCCGTCTATAATGCCGGTAAAATCGGTGGCTTCCTTCATCTCTACATCGGTCAGGAAGCCGTCGCGGTGGGCGCCTGCTCCCTCATGGGCAAGGACGACCACGTGATCACCGCCTACCGTGACCATGGCCACGCCATCGCGGTCGGCATGGACACCAAACCCCTGATGGCCGAGCTCTACGGCAAGGTTACCGGTTGCTCCAAAGGCAAGGGCGGCTCCATGCACTACTTCGCTCCCGACCTAAATTACTGGGGCGGCCACGGTATCGTCGGCGGCCAGATCCCCCTCGGCACCGGCCTCGCCTACGGCGTAAAATACCAAGGTAAAAAAGGCGCCGCCATGGCCTTCATGGGCGACGGTGCCGTTAACCAAGGCGCCGTGCACGAAGCCTATAACCTCGCTGCCCTCTGGGATCTCCCCGTCCTCTTCGTGATCGAGAACAACCGCTACTCCATGGGCACCTCCCAGGAACGCTCCTCCGCCGGCGAACTGGGCAAACGCGCCGAAGCCTACGACATGAAGTGGTATGTCTGCGGAGGACACGATATTTACGAAGTCCGCGCCACCCTTGACGAAGCCCTCCGCCGCGCTCGCGACGAACACAAGCCTGCCGTGGTCGAGATCGACACCTACCGCTACCGCGGGCACTCCGTCGCCGACCCCGACAAGACCTATCGCGACCGCAAGGAGATCGAGGACTACCGCAACACCAAGGACCCGCTTCAGATTTTCCAAAATCAACTACTCTTCGAAAAGGTGCTCACCGAAGCCCTCATCGCCGAAATCGACGCCGCCGCCCGCGCCGAGGCTGACCGCGCAGTCGAGTTCGCCGAAGCGTCCCCCTTTCCCACCGCCGAGGACATCCAGAAGGATGTTTACTGGGAAACCGATCAGGCCCAGCGCACCAGCGAAGGCCGTATCTTCTTTAACAGCATCGACTAAATTGATTTCAGCGTTTCCGCGTTTCCTATTTTTGTTTTAAAAAATGGCCACCCTCACCTACCGCGAAGCCATCCGCGCCGCCCTTTCCGAAGAAATCGAACGCGACCCAAACGTCGTTATCCTCGGCGAAGAAGTAGCCCAGTTTAACGGCGCCTACAAGGTCACCGAGGGCATGCTCGAGAAGTATGGCCCAAAGCGCATCGTCGACACCCCCATCTCCGAGGCCGGCTTCATCGGCATGGGCATCGGCGCTTCCATGCTCGGCATCCGCCCCGTGATGGAGCTGATGTTCTGGTCCTTCTACTCAGTCGCCTTTGACCAGATCGTCAACAACGCCGCCAACGTTCGCTACATGTCCGGCGGCCAGATCGCCTGCCCCATCGTGATCCGTGGCCCGGCCAACGGCGGCACCAACGTCGGCGCCACCCACTCCCACACGCCGGAAAACATCCTCGCCCACCACCCGGGCTTGAAGGTCGTCGTGCCCTCCAACGCCGCCGATGCGAAGGCCCTCATGAAGACGGCCATCCGCGACAACGACCCGGTGATGTTTCTCGAAAATACCCTCCTTTACGGCGTCCCCGGCGAGGTGCCTGAGGGCGATATCACCCTGCCCTTTGGCCGCGCCGCCATCGCCCGCGAAGGCAAGGACCTCACCATCGTTTCCTACGGCCGCAGCGTCGTGCATTCCCTCGCCGCCGCCGAAAAAATGAAGGCCGAGAAAGGCCTCGATATCGAGGTGATTGACCTTCGGACCATCCGCCCGCTCGACGTGGATACCGTGCTCAAATCCGTCGCCAAGACCCACCGCGTGCTGATCGTCGAAGAACAACGCCCCTTCTGCTCCGTCGGCACCATGCTCGCCGCCACCATCCAAGAGGAGGCCTTCGACGAGCTCGACGCCCCCATCCTGCGTGTCGGCACGATCGACGCCCCCGCGATCTACGCCCCGCCGGTCGAAAAACAGTTCCAACTCCCCAACCCCGAACGCGTGATCGCCGGCATCCTCAAAGTGATGCGCTAAAAAACCCAAGAAATCGGAATTGAGAAGTCGGGAGTCTACATCGCTCCAATCGACCTCCGTCCGATTTTTCACTCCTAACTCCTGACTCCTTTTCTTCCTATGGCCCAAGTCATCACCATGCCGAAACTCAGCGACACCATGACGGTGGGCACGCTGGTCAAATGGTTAAAAAAAGAAGGCGACGTCGTTAAATTCGGCACCCTCCTCGCCGAG
>RGVP01000268.1 GCA_010027235.1 bacterium | reverse complement strand
TCGATGCGGAGGAGCTGGTTGTATTTCGCGACGCGGTCGGTGCGGGAGGCGGAGCCGGTCTTGATCTGGCCGCAGTTGGTGGCGACCGCGATGTCGGCGATGGTGACGTCCTCGGTCTCGCCGGAGCGGTGGGAGAGGACGGCGGTGTAGCGGCTCTTGTGGGCGAGTTCGACGGCGTCGAGGGTCTCGGTCAGCGAGCCGATCTGGTTAACCTTCACCAGGATCGAGTTGGCGGTGCCGGTCGCGATGCCCTTCTTGAGGAATTCGGTGTTGGTGACGAAGAGATCGTCGCCGACGAGTTGGATCTTGTCGCCGAGGGCGACGGTTAGCTTCTTCCAAGTGGCCCAGTCGTTCTCGGCGCAGCCGTCCTCGATCGAGTCGATGGGATACTTGGCGCAGAGATCCTTGTAGTAGGAGACGAACTCGTCGCCGCTGAACTGCTGGCCGGAGGACTTCTTGAAGACGTATTTGCCGGATTTTTTATCGTAGAATTCGGAGGCGGCGACGTCGAGGGCGAGGGTGATGTCCTTGCCGAGCTTATAGCCGGCGGCCTTCACGGCGGCGGCGATGGCGTCGAGGGCATCGGTGGTCGAGGCGAGGTTGGGGGCGAAACCGCCCTCGTCGCCGACGGCGGTCTGTAGGCCCTTGGCCTTGAGGACCTTCTTTAGATTGTGGAAAACCTCGGCGCCGGCGCGGAGGGCGTCGGAAAAGGTGTCGAAGTTGATCGGGCGGATCATGAATTCCTGGAAGTCGATGGGGGCGTCCGAGTGGGCGCCGCCGTTCATGATGTTCATCATGGGGACAGGCAGGACCTTCGCGTTGGGGCCGCCGATGTATTTGTAGAGGGGCTGGCCGAGGGAGTTGGCGGCGGCGTGGGCGGTGGCGAGGGAGACGCCGAGGATGGCGTTGGCGCCGAGCTTCGACTTGGTCGTGGTGCCGTCGAGCTTGATCATCAGGTGGTCGATGCCGACTTGGTCGCAGGCGTCGGCGCCTACGAGGACTGGGGCGATGACGGACTTCACGTTGCCGACGGCGGCGAGCACGCCCTTGCCGAGGAAGCGGGTCTTGCCGTTGACGCCCTTGGGCAGGGATTTGGCGGTCACGTCCGCGTCGCGGAGTTCATGAGCTTCGTGTTCGCCGGTGGAGGCGCCCGAGGGGACGGCGGCGCGCCCGAGGGTGCCGTCGGCGAGGCGGACGTCGACCTCGACGGTGGGATTGCCGCGGGAATCGATGATCTCGCGGGCGGTGATGCTAGTGATGGTGGTGTTGCTCATGTGGTGAGAAAGGGTGCGTGTTGTGATGCCGATTCGGCGTGAGGCGCCAGCGAAGCGGGTGGGGTGGGGTCTGAAAAGCACAAAGCGGGCGGTCAACCGCCGAGGTAGGCCGCTTTCAGGCGGGGATCAGCGGCGAGTTCGGCGCTGGGGCCGTGGAGGGCGACGCAACCGCTCTCCAAGACGTAGGCGTAGCTGGAGATGGCGAGCGCGAGGCGGGCGTTTTGTTCGACCAGCAGGATGGGGAGGCCCTGGTCGCGGTTGATTGCCACAATGCGCTCAAAAATGGTCTCGATCAGGCGCGGCGCGAGGCCGAGGGAAGGCTCGTCGAGCAGGAGAAACTTGGGCGCGCTCATCAGGGCACGGCCGATCGCGAGCATCTGTTGTTCTCCGCCGGAGAGGGTGCCGGCGGGTTGCGTGCGGCGTTCGGCGAGGCGGGGGAACAGCTCGAAAACATGGTCGCGGGTCGCGGCGATGGCGGCGCGGTCGCGGCGAAGGTAGGCGCCGAGGGCGAGGTTTTCTGTGACGGTCGATTCGGGGAAAACGAGGCGGCCCTCGGGCACCTGGCAGAGACCGAGGCCGACGATTTCGTGGGGCGGCACTTGGGTGAGGTCGCAACCGGCGAAGGTGATCTGCCCGCGCGTCGGCCGGAGCAGGCCAGAAAGGGTGTGGAGGGTGGTGGTCTTGCCCGCGCCGTTGCCGCCGATCAGCGTCACGATGGCGCCGGCGGGCACGTTGAAAGACACGCCGGAGAGGGCCTGGATCGCGCCGTAGGCGACGTGCAGATCAGTGACGGTGAGCATGGGGGCGGGGCGGCTCAGTGGCCGTCGGCGAGGGCGTGGTCGGCCAACAGATTTTCTCCGCACCAGATTTTTTCCCAAGTGGTTTTCTCGGCTGGAGCGATCCAGAATGGATCTGTGGCTTGCAGGCCGAGGGGCAGGAAGGCGAAGCTGCAAAGGTAGAGACTACCGGTCGAGATGTAGCGCTCCCCGAGGGCGGGTTGATGGCC
>RGVP01000267.1 GCA_010027235.1 bacterium | reverse complement strand
TTAAACGACGCCTCCGGCGCCCGCATCGCCTTCCTCGATATCTCGCGCCTCATGCTGACCGAGCAGATTGAGGCCTTCATCGACCGCCCGGTCACCCTGTTCGGCACCGCCGAGCCCCTCGGCACCACCCGCGAAATCGTAATCCGCGTCGAGACCCTTAAACTTCAATAAGCTCCTCTGCCTCCCCTCGCCCGTTCCGCCGGCCCCTACCGCCCACCCATGCAGCTCATCGACGGCAACGCCATCGCCGCCACCCTCGCCACCGAAATTAAAGCCCAGGTCGCCGCCCTCTCCGGCCGCAAACCCTGCCTCGCCCTCGTGCGCGTCGGCGAGGACCCCGCCTCCGTCTCCTACGTGAAAAAAAAGGAGAAGACCGCCGCCGAAATCGGCATCCAGAGCCGCGTCATCCTCCCACCCGTCACCATTTCGCAGACCGAACTGGAAAAACTCATCGATGACCTAAATGCCGATCCCGCGGTCGACGGCATCCTCGTTCAGTCCCCGTTGCCTAAAAACCTCGACGAGCCCGCCGCCTTCCGCCGCATCGCCGCGCATAAAGACGTCGACGGATTCCACACCCTGAACCTCGGTAAGCTCGTCCAAGAGGACGACTCTGGTTTCGTCGCCTGCACCCCCGCCGGCATCATGGAGCTACTCGCCCGCTCCGGGGTAGATTTGAAGGGGAAACACGTCGTCGTCCTAGGCCGCTCCTTGATCGTCGGTAAACCCGTAGCCCTCCTCGCCCTCCAGAAAAAAGTCGGCGCCAACGGCACCGTGACCATCTGCCACTCCGCCACTGCCGACGTCGCCTTCCTCACCCGCCAGGCCGATGTGCTAATCGCCGCCATCGGCCGCCCGGAGTTCGTAAAAGCGGAAATGGTCAAACCCGGCGCGGTCGTCATCGACGTCGGCATTAACCGCGTGGCTGACGCGTCCAAAAAAACCGGCTACAAACTGGTCGGGGATGTCGATTTCGAGGGCGTAGCCCCCCACACTTCCCAAATAACCCCCGTCCCAGGCGGCGTCGGGCCCATGACCGTGTGCATGCTGATGCGAAACACTCTGAAGGCCCGCCTGCTCGCCGTTTGAGCCCGCGCCCCCGCGCCATGTCCACGACCCCCGCCAGGATCCTCGTCGTGGACGACCAAGCGGTGAACGTCCGACTGCTCAAGAGCGCTCTACAAAAGGAGGGTCTCCTCGTGATCCCCGCCTACAGCGGCCAGCAGGCACTAGACCTGGTCGAACAAGCCCCCCCCGAGCTCATCCTTCTCGATGTCATGATGCCCGAAATGGATGGCCTCGAAGTCTGCGGGCGCCTCCAGGCGGACGGACGCTACAAGAACATTCCCGTGATTTTTTTCACCGGCCGCAGCTCGAAGGAAGGCCGTCTCGCCGGCCTCCGCGCGGGCGCGGTCGACTACATCACGAAGCCCATTGATCTGGACGAGACTCTGGCCCGTGTGCGGACCCAACTCCGCATGGTTCAGATGAACCGCGAGATGCTCGACTTGCAACGCCGCCTCGAGGAGTCCCGTCACGCCGCTTCCATCGGCGCCATTACCCAAGGCATAGCCCACAATCTCAACAACCTCCTCGGCGTCGTCATCGGCTACCTCGAACTGATCAAAGCCAAGCCAGACTGCCCCGACCGCGTGCTCGCTAACGCCGAAAAACTGGATCACGCCGTGCAGCGTATCGTCGGTATCATCCGCCAACTCACCACCCTCGTGGTAAAATCGCGCCAGCCCACCAGCGCAGTCACCTTAAACGAGATCATCAGGAAAACCCTTCGACGCTTCGCCGGCCTTACCCCATCCGCCTGCCCCGTGGAGGTGGATAATCCCCACGGCGATCTGAATATCCATACCCACGTGGAGATGTTTGAAGACGCCCTCTGCAAAATCCTCGTGAACGCCTACGAGAGCTACGGCGAAGGACACACCGGTCCCCGCCCCATTAACCTGAGTGTGACGCTGCGCAAATCCCCGCGCGCCGAGGGGCGCATGGTTGTGCTAAAGGTCGAGGACCACGGACGCGGCCTCGATCCCCAGATCCGCGACCACATGTTCGAGCCTTTTATCAGCAGCAAAAACACCGTCGGCGTGGGCATGGGCCTGACCGTCGCCCGCCACTGCCTGCGTAACCTGGGCGGCGACCTCACCCTCGAGAACCGCCCCGGCGGCGGCGCCACCGCCACCCTAATCCACCCCATCGACCGCCGCCGCCGCGCCACCCCGAGCACTTGAGGCATCGCCTCCGGCCCGCCTCACCCGCCTTCCCATGTCCCTCCAAATCGCGTTCCTCGGCGCCGGTCGCATGGCCTCCGCCATTGTCGACGGC
>RGVP01000266.1 GCA_010027235.1 bacterium | reverse complement strand
CCGCCCGCCCGCCCACACAAAACAGAGATTAAACTCTATTTCCCAGACCAAGACTCTACCTGTTCACCTAAGCGTAAGCGCAACAGCGCGACCCAACCTAACCTTGGTAAAGATAGAATTCATCGACCTTAAAGGCGCCCACGCGCTTGAAACCCTGAGGTTCCAATAACCGAGCATAGTCATGGGTGAAGTAGTTGTTCTCCACCGAAATCACCCGCACTGGCGTAGCGGAAAAATTTATATTTCGGAGAATATCGAGTTCACCTCCCTCGGTGTCCAAACTCAAAAAATCCACCTTTGCTATGCCCGCCGTTTCCAGTGCCTCAGCCCAAGTAACGCACCTGACTTGGATCTCTCTTGTTCGTCCCTGACCGCGCCGCTCAATAGCTCGTCGAATACGGCGGACATGACGCTCGTCCATCTTTTCGCTCAAACCGCTATACATGTGGGTTCCGTCAACCACTTCGGTAAAACGCGCCGTTCCCGATCGGTCGCTTATGCAGGCATTCAAAGTCTGGCATCCGCGGGCCGCTTTTAGCTTTTCAAAAATCGAGGGTATTGGCTCTACCGCCAAGCCCCTCCAACCATGCTCACGCTCTAAATGGAAAGTGTTACTGATGCTCACCCCATCGCTGGCTCCGATATCCACAAAGCACCCGGCGCGCATACCCCCAAGTAACTCCAAGACAAACACATCCTGCCCCATCGCCCCGCTTCCACCGCGACGTGCCTGCAACTGCGTCACATTTTGCTGATAACGCCAACGGCGCCAAAGATGACTTAGCTTGGAAATCATTCGCCACAACCTCACTATAGTTAGATACCCGTCAACGGCTTTCTCACAATAGTGAGGGAGGGATGTCCAAGCCATCGCGTCCTGACTACGGAAAGCTGTGTGATACCTTCGCCATGCTTGTTCGCGCCAAGCGCGAGTCGCTTGGTTTATCCATGTCGGAGGTGGCGCAACGAGCCGGCCTCTCTCAGCAGATGGTAAGCTACGTCGAACGCGGCCTTAGGGTGCCTACGCTAGAGAGCATGTATCGCCTCTCCCATGCCCTCTCCACCCCCTTGCGCGACTTAATTGATTAAAGGCTAAAAGCACTTTCGGCGCGCATTGAAACCTAACCTTTAGGGTATTCTGCGTTGAGCCTCCGTGCTCACTAGGCGGACCACCCGCCCGTTTTTCATCCTTCCTTCCGCCGACCACCTCGCTTCTGCTCCGACCAGCCTCGCCGCAAGCGCGCTCCACGCGCCCCCGCCGCGAGGCGCCCGATGCTCAAGCGCCTGCTCTCCCTTTTCTCCCGTCCAGACTCCGCCGCCGATACCGGTGAGGCCTCGCCGCCGCCCGAGTCCGCCAAGCCTCGCTCGGGCCGCCGCCCGCGCGCCCGCAACCGCTGCCAAGACCAGGACGACCCCGCTCAACTCACCCTCGGCGAGACGCCCGCCCCGCGCCACCCGCCACGCCCATCCGCAACCACCGCGCCAGAACGCGCCCGCGCAGCGATGGCACCCGCCGCGCCTGCACCCGTGCGCATCGCATCTGCCACCTCCGGCGAGCGCCCCCCGCACTTTACCTTGATCGATACCCCCGCAGGCCTCGCTCCCCTTTACGCCGCGCTCGACCGGGTAGACGAGGTCGCGATGGATACCGAGGCGGACAACATGTTCCACTACCGCACGCGGGTCTGCCTCCTCCAGTTCTTGGTCGACGGTGAGGTCTACTTGGTGGACCTGATGACACCACTGCCGCTGGATCCGCTTTGGCAGCGGCTTGCGGAAAAGCACCTGATTATGCACGGGAGTGATTTCGATATCCGCCTTCTGCACGATCTATGCCGCTTCCGCCCGCGCAGCCTGTTCGATACCATGCTCGCCGCCCAGTTGCTCAACCGCCCGCGCGTTGGCCTAGGCGCCCTGCTTGAACAACACTTCGGCCTGCAACTCGATAAGTCCGGCCAGAAGGCCAACTGGTCCAAACGCCCCCTCACCCCGAAGCTACTGGATTACGCTGCACTCGACGTCTGGCACCTTCCCGCCCTGCGCGACCTACTCACCCGCGAACTCGCCGTCCTAAACCGCCTCGAGTGGCTCGACCAGCAGTGCCGCCGCCAGATCGAGAGCGGGTTGACGGGCTTCCCCCGAGACGAGGAAACCGCTTGGCGCGTTGGCCCTGCCGACCGCCTCCGCGGCCGCGGCCTATCGGTATTGCATGCCATTTGGCACTGGCGCGAACGCTGGGCCGAGGACTTGGACACCCCGCCGTTTAAGGTCTGCAACAACGACCTTCTGGTGAATATCGCCCTCGCCATCGAGCAGGGCGATTCTGCCGAGTCCGTCCTC
>RGVP01000265.1 GCA_010027235.1 bacterium | reverse complement strand
CATCACTGCCACTCAGGTCAGTAATCGAATCTGTGCCAGCGTCAACCACAAAGGTGTCGTTGCCCGACCCACCGGTCAGCGTGTCATTGCCATCACCACCCGTCAGCGTGTCATTGCCAGCACCACCATAGATGATGTCTGCGCCCGAAGACCCCCCAATGACAGTGGCCGAACGAAGGGATTTCGCATCAAATGTCGTCATGGGTAACTCCGCGGGGTTTGTGACACGTTTTTCGTCGTCGACAACTCAGTGATTCCTTACGCCCGAGACCTACGGGAGGGGTTAACATTGTTTTAGACGCGCGCGGGTTTAGTCTAACTCATGGCGACAAGTTTTTGGGTGAAGATGTAGGCCCCACCTCTTCGAGGCGAGCTGAGAAGGCCAACGCCGCTAGCTTAAGACAGTCAACATTCATCCACCCCTCGCCAACCCAGCAATCAATGGCAGCAAACCGCTCGCCGTCGGACGCTGGTCTGGTAACTGCTCGCCAGCTTGGCCATGCACCCAGACGCCCAGTTGCGCCGCGGTCGGCGCGTCGAGTCCACGCGCCAACAATGCGCCAATGAGCCCGGACAGCACGTCGCCAGTTCCGGCCGTGGCGAGGCGGTTGCTGCCGGTTGAATTGCGGACGAGCGCGATGCCCAATGAAGTGCCGGACCCAGAGACGGAGGTGCCCGGCGGGGCCGAAACGGGCCACGCCACCAGCGTTCCAGCACCCTTAAGAACGGTTACACACTGGCACCGCTCGACCAAGGCGCGCGCCGCCGCGCGGCGGTCGGCCTGGACGGCCTCGACCATCGTGTTTAACAGCCGTGCTGCCTCAGCCGGGTGGGGGGTAATGACGGTGGCCACCCCGCCCTTTGCACGCTGCAGCAACCGTTGCCGCAGGTCCGCGCGAGCGGCGATCAGGTTGAGCGCGTCGGCGTCAAGCAGCAGCGGCACGGGCGCGGCCATGGCCTGCACGAGCAGGTCGGCGGCGGGCGGCGCGGCACCCATCCCCGGACCCACCACCAGCGCGGTGAGCGGCAAATCGTCGGCGAACAGCGCCTCGGCGCGGCGCAGCATCAGCTCCGGGTAAAGCGGGTCGACCGCCGGCGCGGCCGGGTCGATCTGCCCGATGTAGACGCGCCCTGCCCCGCCGTGCAAGGCCGCACGACCCGCCAACCACGCCGCGCCCACCATGCCCGCCGCACCCCCAAGGATGCCGACCGATCCGCGCAAGCCTTTGTGCGCGTCGGCGGGCAGGCGCAGGGCCGAGCGGTCGAGCGTGGCGGGGTCGATGTCGGAACAGTTAGCGGCCGTCATGCTGTCAAGCATACGGTGACGCGCAGTCTGCTGCGAACGCAGCAGTCAAGGTGGCAGTGAGCGGACCAAGCCAGCGCTGCCCGCCAGCTCGATCGTACTGATCGACGGCGGCTTCTAGCGCAAACGGGTAAACTCCAGAGGCAGACCCGACCCGGAATCGCCATGACCCAAAAGTCCGTCATCATTAGGCCGACCAGCCTTAGCAAGAACATCGATTTCGGCAAATCGCTTACCGGCGATTATTTGATCCAGGGATTGAAGAGCACGGATGCCGTAACGGTAGACCTGTCCAAGGTGGCGCTGAAAAAAGGCCAAGTCACGACCAGCGAGATCTGGAATTACGACGGTCGGTTGGTGATCAGCATCGAAAACGTGGCAACCGGTGAGAGCCTTGCTGCAGTGGGCATCGACAAGGCGTTCACGGCGGGCAATCTGCAAAAGATTACGTTCAATGATCCGAACGGCTTGCTGGGTCAGGGTCAGGGGCAGGTGGTGATCAATGTTGGCACTCGTGCCCCTGGCGAGAAAAATTACGTGCTTGGATACTGGCTCGACGCCTATCGCTCGGTCGTGTCCGACACACTGACCGGAACGTCAGGCGACGACGTAATGTTTGGCGCTGGCGGCAGCGACAGCCTTGTCGGTGGCGCCGGCAACGACACCCTCTACGGCGGCATGGGCCTTGACACCCTAACCGGCGGCGCTGGCAACGATGTGTTCGCGTTTGGCAGCCTCGGGGATTTTCGCTACGGTGGTGCCCTTTACCCCAAGATCATTACCGACTTCGGCAGTACGGCAGGCAACACCGACGTAATCGACTTGCGGGTCCTCGGAAAACTTTACGGCTTGCACTACAACGCCACCGCAACGCTCGGCACCTGGGGCAAGTACGATGTGATCTACGTCCAGAGCACCAGCGGCACGGACAGCTTCATCAAGGTCAATTTGAACAATGACAAAGCCTCCGAGATCAGCATTCAATTGACCGGGGTGACCCACTTTGACCCCAGCCAGCTGCTGTTGAGTTAAGAGGCGC
>RGVP01000264.1 GCA_010027235.1 bacterium | reverse complement strand
GGCGAAGGTGGGGGCGCGGGCGGGCAGGGTCTCCCGCCAGACGAGCACGGCGGCACCTGCGGGGGTGGCGACGGGGTTGGAATAGGGGCGATCGGCGGAGAGGCGCTCGGCCTCCGGCAGGATCTGGGCGGACGCGGTGCTGCCGCCAAGGGCGGCGGGCATGGTGCCAGCGGTGATGGGGCCGAGCTCGGCAAGGGTGGTGCCGGGGTGCTGGGTTACGAAGGCGGCGAGGTCGGCGGGCTTCACGTTACGCTCGAGCAACTGCACGGTGAGATCGGAGGCGGCGGTGAGGGCGGCTTTTTCGGCTTCTTTTTGGCGGAGTGCGGCCCCGACGGCGGGGCGGACGGCGGCGAAAGCCGCCTCAAGATCGGCGGGTTTGCCGGTCGCGGGATCGAGTTTAGCCGCAGGCGTGCCAGCCGGCGCAGGGTAGGCCGAGGGGTTGGCGTCGAAGGCAGCGCGGACGCGGGCGTCGGACAAGGTAACGCCGGAGAGGAAGGACGTGGCGGAGACTTGGAGGGCGGCGACGGACACGCGTTCGGCGATCTCGTAGCGGCGGGCGTTGGTCTCAAACCACTTTCCGAGGGTGGCGTCGGAGGTGTCGATGGCGGGGGCGAAGGCGGTGCCGTCGATGGCGGCGAGGGCGAGGGTCCAGGTGGTGTCGCGCTTGGCGAGCAGTTCGGACACGTCGGAAGGCAGCACGTAGCCGGGGCCGGCGAGGAGTTTTTCGAAGTTCTGCACGCGCACGTCGTCGGAGATCACGCGGGAGACATCGGCCTCGGTGGTGCGGGGGTTGGTTTTGAGGGAGTCGATAAAATCCGTGTAGCGTTTGGCGTCGAACTCGCCCTTCGGGTCGGAGAAAGCGCGGAGGGTGCGGATGTGGGCGACCAGCTGTTCGGAGGTCGGCTGGGGCAGGTGGAGTTGGTCGGCGAGGTGGAGGGACGCGTGCCGGTTAAAGGCGTATTGGCTCACCTGGGACTCGGGGACTTGGCGCTGGGGATTGTAGCGCAGGTAGATGCTCAGCTGGGCGTCTGCGCCGAGCGTCCGCTGGTCTTCGGCGCGGGAGAGATCGAGACCGAAGAAAGGGCGGGAGGGGAGTTTGCGTTCGCCCGATCGGCCAATGCCGCGGGAGGCATTCGTGACGAACACGAAAGAGACGATTACGAGGACCAACAGGGTGAGGAAGACCCACTTAAAGTGCTGTTGGAAGGTGCGCTGAATCCAGGAAATCATAGGGGGAAAGGGAGACTTTGAAGGACTGCGGTGGCGGCAGGCAACCGCGAATCGCGGCAGGCCGGGAGGGGGGCGGGCTGACTCACTCGCGGTGAATCGGCATGGGGTGGGTGGTAATTAAATCGTCGAGTGAGCGTTGGAAAAAAGCCCCGCGCTGGAAGCCGTTCAGCTCCTTGTCGTAGGAAAGCACGATCGGATCGATATCCGTCAGGGTGGGACCGGTGGGGTCGCCGCCGTGATCATCGTCCATGCGTTTAAAATCGGCCAAGGTGGTATGGTTCAGCGGGCGGGCAGGCTGGTAGCGCAAGTCGCTCTCTTCATTGCCCTTGCTGGCGGGCACCGGGGTGAGGAGATTCATGGAAACGAGGCGGTTTAGGCACTCGTTCAAGATCTGGGTGGGCACGCCGAGTTCGGCACCTAGCTCGCTGGCGGTGCAGGGGGGGCGGCAATCGCGGAAGCGCCGGCCGACCCGCAGCAGCACGGTGAGGGAAAGGCGTTCGCGCATCGACTCGGCGAGGGTGTTCCAGGCGGCTTGGCTGTTGCGGAAATGGACGTTTTGCAGGGCATAGCTCACCTGCCCGCCCAGCAGCAGGAAAAACCAGAAAACGTAGAGACCAAACATCAGGATGGGCAGGATGCCGAGGGAGCCGAACAGGCTGCGTTGTTGCACGACCTTGGACAGATAAAGGAAGGCGAGGTAGTTGTTAGCCACCACCAGCAAGCCCACCAAGACGGCTCCGGCCACTGCGCTGCGCCAGAGCACGCGGGTGTTTGGGATAAACTTATAGAACAGGGTCAGGACCAGCATGAGCAGCAGGACCGAGAGGGATGGCAGCAACCAGCGCAGAAAATGCACGAGCGTGGCGCCCAAACCGAAAGGCAGGGTTTTCTCCACTAGGTTCAGGTAAGCTCCAGCGGAGAGGCTGGTCACGACGGCGAAAAATAAGACCGCGCCGAGGGTCAGCACGGTCCAGTAAAAAACCACGCGCATGACCCAAGACCGACCCTGGCGGACGCCCCAGATCTCATTGAAGGCGTTTTCGACTGACGTGAACAGTTGGAGCACGATCACGATCAGGGTGACGATGCCTACGATCCCGGCGGTGCTGTTGCGTGAGCCGGCGATGAAGCCATCGATCA
>RGVP01000263.1 GCA_010027235.1 bacterium | reverse complement strand
CTGGCTGCCCGAGCTGCTGCTGGCCCAGTTGGTGTCGAGCTGCATGCCGAGGAAGCCGGCCTTGCCGCCCGCGCTCGTGCTGTCCGAGCCCTGCACGCGGGCGCCGCATGTGATGTAGCTGTCCCAGGCCTTGCCATCATCGTTGGTCGGCAGCCATCTGCTGGAAGGTCTTGCCGTTGTTCAGGGTGTAGCTGCTGACGTAGGCAGTGACGCCGAAGGTGCTGCTGATGATGTCATTGGCGTTGCTGCCCTTGACGTAGACATCGAGCACCGAGTAGGTCTTGGCGCCGTCAACCACGATGTAGCTGTCACCGAACAGCGTGGTCGGGGTCACGGTCGCGAAGGCGGTGGCGGTCAGAGCGGCCGCAGAGGCGGCAACGATGGCGGTACGGGCCATGGATCAGAACTCCTGGTTTGGACCCTTGGCACCGGGTAGTGCCGCAGGCGTGAAGGAAAGTGTCCGACTGTTGCTCGGCGGGGCCAACGGGACGGCCCGCCGCAGTCGGTGGAATCGATCAGTGCCGCTGATGGGCGCAGCAACGCGCAATCATCAGCTGGAGGCCAAAGACGTGAGTCTTCCCTCCAAACGAAACGAGATGTCAGGTGCTTTTCCCTGCCAACTCCCAATCGGCCCCCGGAGGCCGGTCCAGCTTCACGGTCTGCTGGCAAGGCGGAATCTAGCCCGGTTCCGTGAATGGGCAAGAAATTGGTCAGAAACTTCCTGTCGGCTGTTCCGCCAGTACCTCAAAAGCGACGTTTTTAGCTCAAAAACGGCCTTCTGAACCAATGAAAAACAGAACAGGACCCCCCTTTCGAGGGGTCCTGTTGAGAGCTAGTGGAGTCACTTCGCCGAACTTCAGCGGCGACGGCGGCCAACGAGGCCCGCCAGGCCCAGCAGCGCAACGGCACCCGGAGCCGGAATCGGCGCCGAAGCGAAGGTGAGGGTCTGGTTGTAGCGGTAAGCCGCGTTGGTTGCGCCCGTGACGGTCGTCACGCCGTTGTTCTTGCCGGCGATGGCGAACTTCATGGTCATGTCCTTGACCGTGCCAGCGGTGACGTCGGTCAGGTCGATCACGAAGCGACCAACCATCCAGGCATTGTCAAGGCTGCCACCCGCGGCGATGTTGTTGCCCGCGATGGTGGTCGTGGCCTTGGCCAGGTTGCTGGCGCCGTTGTAGTAGCCGGCGCGAGCGTAGGGGTTGGTGCTGGTGTTCGCACCAACAGCGGGGTACCAACCGGCACCAGCCGAACCCGACAGGCTGGCGATGGTGCCGGCGCCCGCGGTGTTGTAGTTGGTGAAGTTGGTGTCGCCCTGCATGTTCAGGAACGCCGCCTTGCCGCCCGCGAGGGTGGTGTCGGAGCCCTGATTGCGGCAGCCACTGGTGACGAAGCTGTCAATGCCGCCGTCGCTGTCGGTCGTGGGAGCCCAGCTGCTGCCGGACTTCTGCACGAACGCGTCGCCCTGGTTCATGACCGTGCTGGCCACGTAGGCGCTGACGCCGAAGGTGCTGGAGACGATGTCGGTGGAGGCGCCGCACTTCACGTACACATCCATGACGGAGTACGTGGTAGCTGTCACCGATCAGCTGGTTGCTGATGGTCGCGAAGGCCGAGCCGCTCAGGACGACGGCAGCCGCGGCAGCGAGAGAAGCGTTACGCATTGGAGGGAACTCCTTCTAGCTCGAGTAAGGGGAAATGGGGAACAGGGAACGAGAGTGAGGAACGGAATGCCGTCGGCGGGAAGTGCCCTGGGCAGTCCGAAGAAAGACTGAATCAGCAGCGGAAGTGACTTTGAGTTGTGGAGTGAGGGAACAGTGAGGGAACAGGCGTGTTGGCGCAGGGGGAACAGGCCAACGACGCCAATCTAGCCCCGTTCCAAGTTGCGGCAAGTAAAAGGCCCGAAATGGCGCGAAGGTTTTCGATCGAAGCGCCGGAACACGCCAGCGCTGCAAGATCGCTTTTTGTCGACCTTGCGGGGCTGTTTTCATTGTTTTGGCTCATGATCGGCAAATTGGTTTTCTGGGCGGTTCTTCGCGAAGTCTTTTTGCGCGAGACAATACAGTTATAAGACTCTTTGTTCGCCGCATGGATTCCATCGGCTGCCGGTCGGTGCCCTCGCGAATACAGTGACCGCTTCGCAAATCGAAGGAGAATGCAGAGATGTCGAACTCGACGAAGAGCATGGCAGTGATCGGCGCGGGCACGATGGGCTCGGGCATCGCGCTTGTGGCGGCCCAGGCGGGCCTGCGCGTGTGGCAGGTGGACACGAAGCCCGAGCAACTCGATCGCGCGAAGTCATATCACCGCAAGACGCTCGATCGCGCCGTCGAGAAGCAGCGCACGACGCGAGCCGACGCCGACGCCGCGCTCGCC
>RGVP01000262.1 GCA_010027235.1 bacterium | reverse complement strand
GGCGGGGAAATCGCCGCGGGCCAGCAAGGCGCGATACCAGGCTGGTCCGATCTCTGCGCGGTGTGCGGGGTGATCGCGGTAAAGCCGGGCAAAGAGTGGGTCGGACAAAAGCGGTTGGCCGGCCTGCCAGAGCTGCGCGAGGAGCAAGCCGGTCTTATAGTCGGAGGGGTTCAGTTCGTAAGCGTTCGCCAGGGCCAGCAGGGCGGCCTCCAGCTGGCCGGCGGTCCGGGCTTGGCGCGCTTGCTTGAGGTAAAACGCGGATTGGATCTGGCGGAACTCCCGCCAAGCCGGCGGCCAAGCGAGCTGAGCGGGGGAAACGTCGTAGCCGATCCCGCGCAGCAGAGCATAGGTGCCGAGAAAGGTGGCAAGCGTCAGGGTGAGGGCGGCGAAGCCGAGGCCGAACGCCACCCGGCCCCAGAAAGGCCGCACCGCCGCCGTATCAACCGAGCAAACCCAATCGACGTTTCCCAATTGCGCCAGCAGGGGGCAGAGGGCGCGGAAACGGCCCGGCGAGCGATAGCCGGGCACCGCTTCGCAACCGGTTTCGCCGCCTCGGCCCGAATCGCTCCCGACCTGGCAGGGGCAGCGACCGCGGCGTCCACGCGCGATGAACCACGACTTGCGCGTGTTCCAATAAAAGGCGCCCCAACCGAGGCGAAAGGTGTCGTTCAGCCAGCCGGCCACGCAGCAAAACCTGCGCCGGGGGATGGGGTTGCGCGAGGGCAAAGCGCGGGCCGGAAAATCACGGCGTCGTTCGCAGAAAGACGACCGTGCATTTTTTGCGTGATACCTTCATGTTTGTATCACCCTCACATCTCCCCAACCCATGAATACCCCCAGCTCACTCCTTAACCTTGTTCGCAGCGGTCTGGTTATCCTCGGCTTTTTCGCCACCGCTCTGCTTTTTGCTGCCAGTATTGGCGAACCCGCGCCGGCCTTTACCCTGACTGACCTAGCCGGGAAAACCCACCAGTTGAGCGACTTTAAGGGCAAGACCGTGGTCCTCGAGTGGACTAATCCGGAATGCCCCTTTGTGAGAAAGCACTACGCCGCCAGCGGCAACCTGCCCGCTATCCAGAAGGATGCCACCGCGGACGGGGTAGTCTGGTTGCTGATCAACTCCTCCGCACCGGGCACGCCGGGCGATATCGATGCTGCCACCGTGAAGGCTTGGCTGACGCAAAACCATGTCGCCGCCACGGCGTATTTGCTCGATCGTGACGGCAAGGTCGGCAAGGCCTACGGTGCCAAAACCACTCCGCATCTTTTCGTCCTCAATGCTGAGGGCGTGCTGGTTTATCAAGGTGCCATCGACAGCAAACGCTCGGCGGACGCCAAGGATATCGTCGGGGCTGAAAATTACGTGAAGTCCGCGCTCGCCGCCCTCAAGGCAGGACAGCCCGTGGCCACCCCCTCGACTCAGCCCTACGGCTGCGGCGTGAAGTATTGAGCGGCGGCTAATTTGCTCCGGTTTTCGAGGCCGGCGCCCCATCCGGGTGCGCCGGCCTTACGGTTTTTCCAGCGGCCGCAGCACGCGGGTATCGAAGATGAAAGGGCCGGCGGGGAGCACACTGGCGAGCATGGCCAACGCGCAGGTTTTCCAGCCCCAGCGGCGGTCGAGTGCGACGGGCACGAGAGCGAGCAGGTAGACCAGGAAAAGGACGCCGTGAGCCATGCCCACGGCGCGGACCGCGAGGGGTTGGCCAGCGAGGTATTTGAGCGGCATGGCGATCAGCAGGAGCACGAGGAAGGAGCTGCCTTCGAGCAGGCCGATGAGGCGGAGGCGGGCGAGGGGCGTGGCGGGCAAGGTCATTTGACGTGCAGCGTTTTCTTCACGGTTGAGCAACCGCAGCCTTCGCCGCCCGAGGCGCAGCCTGACTTGGCTCGACCGGCGCGCAGGCGGCGCAGGGCGGGAGCGAGCAGGGCAGCGGCGGCCAGGGCTACCACGAGGAGGGCGAGCGGGGTTTGCCAGTCGGCGATCATAGTCAAAAGCCGAGCGCGCGGCCGACTTGGTAGAGGATGAACGAAGCGACCCAGGCGGTGCCGGTCATGTAGGCGAGCTGGAAGAGCGGCCATTTCCACCCGGCGGTCTCGCGCTTCACCACCGCGATGGTGCTGATGCACTGCATCGCGAAGACGTAGAACACCATCAGCGAGAGGCAGACCAGCGGGGTGAAAAGCGGTTGGCCGTCGGGGCGGACAGAGGCGCGCAGGGCGTCGCGCAGGTGGGCGCGGGTGGTGGTCTCGTCGCCGGTGTTTTCGACCGCGAAAATCACGCCCATGGAGCTGTTGAACACCTCGCGGGCGGCGAAGGACTGGATGAGGCCGATGCCGATGCGCCAGTCGAAGCCCAGCGGGGCGATGAGCGGTTCGAGGGCATGCCCTCGA
>RGVP01000261.1 GCA_010027235.1 bacterium | reverse complement strand
CCCGCCATGCCCGTGCTCGCCGCGCCCAACGCTGCACCTAGCACCGCCTTCGCCGCCCTCACCACTAGCCGCACCGACGCCCAGACCTCCGTGCTGGCGAATGAATTCGTCGCCGTGCGCCTGACCGACTTCGGCGGCGCCATTCAGGACGTCGCGTTCAAAAAATACCCCGCCACCCAGCACGGCCCCGAATCCTTTGTTTTCAACGAGCGCCACGCCGCCCCCATCCTCGCCCTAGGCGAACTCGCCGGCCTCGGCCAAGAAACCCGCTACGAACTCGTCTCGGCCTCCGCCTCCGAAGTCGTTTACCGCACCGTTTTCGAGAAACGCCTCGAGGTGACCCGCCGATTCTCCCTGCCCCACGCCACTGACCCCAAAGCCGACCCCTACCGCATCCGCCACGAGACCACTCTGCGCAACCTCACCGACGCCACCATCCCGCTCCCACGCCTCGTCCTCGAACTCGGCACGAGCTCGCTCGTGAGCCCGAACGATACCGGCCTCTACCTCAACGTTGCCAGCTACGATGGCAAAGACTCCGAAGTAACCGACCGCAACGCCTTCGATCCGAGCTTTTTCGCCCGCTTCGGCGCCGGTGACCCGAACCCTAAAACCCAGCTTGAGCAAACTCGCCCCATCGTCTGGGCGGCAGTAAAGAACCAGTTCTTCGCCAGCATTTATACCCCGGACCAACCCGGACAATCCGTCGTCATCCGCCGCGTCGAGTTACCGCCCTTGCCCGGCGGCAGCCGCACCGACGTAGGCATCACCGCCGCCGCCCGCTTCGACCAACCCTCCCTCGCCCCCGGCGTCACCCAGACCCACACCGGCCTCCTTTACGTCGGCCCCAAGGAGTTCACCCGCCTCAACCGCTCCGCCGAGTTCAAACACCGCGAGGATAAGGTGATGCAGTTCGACCGCTATTTCTTCAACCGCATCTTCCTATCCGGTATCGTCGCCCCCATTCTTAATAAATCCTTGGTTTGCATCCACTCTTGGGTCGGCAACTGGGGCGTCGCCATCATCCTGATGACCATCCTGCTAAAGCTGGTTAGCGTCCCCTTCACCCTTGCCGCCTCCAAGTCGGCCAAGCGCATGGCTAAACTCTCGGAGCCGATGAAGGCAATTAAGGAAAAATATAAGGACAACCCCAAGAAACTAAACGAAGCCACCCTCAACCTGTTCAAAGAACACAAGGTCAACCCCGCCGGAGGCTGCATCCCCATCCTGATCACCATCCCTCTCTTCATCGGCTTCTTCGCCATGCTCCAGGGCACCGCCGAGCTGCGTTTTCAAGACTTCCTATGGGCTCATGACCTCTCCGGCCCCGACACCGTCTGGCGCATCCCCGGTCTCGGTTTCCCGCTCAACATCATGCCCCTTCTGATGGGTATCACGATGATCGTGCAGATGCGCATAACCCCCCAGACCACCACCTTGGAGGGCCCGCAGGCCGCAATGATGAAATTCATGCCGGTCATGTTTGCGCTCTTCTGCTACAACTTCGCCGCCGCCCTCGCCCTCTATTCGACCGTCAACGGCCTGTTCACCATCGGTCAGCAGTTGTTGGTTAACAAATACGTGAAGGACGAACCCCTCACCCCCGCGACCGCCTCGGCCGGCAAAGGCGGCAAATCGGTCAAAAATATCACCCCGCCGAAAAAGTAAGCCGCCCGCCGCGGTCAGCCCGCGAGCCCATTTATCAACCGCGTCCGACGATAGACGCGGTTTTTTCGTGCAATATCACAGCCGCTGCAGGTGGAACCCGCCATCCACGTCGAAACACGCACCGGTTGAGAAGGGAAACCGGTCTTCCGCGATCGCCCGCACCGCGCGGCCGATATCCTCCGGCTTGCCCCAGCGGCGGATGGGCGTGATGCCGCGCTCATCCTGCAGGATGAGCTTGTCGTATTTCTCCTTCACCCCACCAGTCATGTCGGTCGCAATCACGCCCGGGCGGATCTCGTAGACGTTGATGCCGTCGTTGGCCAACCGGTCGGCAAAGAGCTTGGTCATCATCGCCAGGCCCGCCTTCACCATGCAGTAGTCTCCACGGTTGATTGAAGCGGTGTAAACCGAGATGGAGGTCACGTTGACAATCCGGCCACGAAACCCCTCCGCGTCAGGCACCTGCGTAATCATTTGCTTCGCCACAAGCTGAGAAAGGAAAAACGGCCCCTTGAGGTTGATCGCGAAGAGCCGATCAAAACTCTCCTCGCCCGCGTCGAGCAGATCCGCCCGCACCTTGGGCGCCACCCCGGCATTATTCACCAGCAGATCAATGCGCCCAAAACGCGCCACCGTTTCGGCTACCATCCGCTCACGATCCGACGCCACCGCCACATCACCCTGCACGATGAAGCCATCCCCGCCCGCCGCCCGCACCAACGCCAGCGCCTC
>RGVP01000027.1 GCA_010027235.1 bacterium | reverse complement strand
GGTGGGGGCGGCAGGGTTTCGCCGGGCTGGAGGTGGCGGGCGAAGACCTCGCGCATCGCTTCGAATTTCGGAGTCACCCAACCTGCCTCGCTGATCGGGGCGTCATAGTCATAGCTTGAGGTATCGGGGAGGAACGGGCGATCGGCGCCAGCCCAGAGGCCGAAGGAGGTGCCGCCGTGCGCCATGTAGACGCTGAACGAGTGCCGGTTAGTCAGCATGTAGTCGAGGTCGGCCACGATGGGAGTGGCGGGACCGGTGTGGTGGCGGCGCCCCCAGACATCGAACCAAGCGGGGTAATACTCGCCGTTCATCAACGGTCCGCTTGGCTGGAACTTGCGCAGGGTTTCGAACGACTTTCGGGCGGCGCCCGCGCCGAAATTCACCACCTGAAAGAGGTCCGAACGAAAGCCTTGGCCGATGGCGCCGGCGGGATTGCACGCGAAAAGCGGCACGTCGAAACCGCCGTCGAGCAGGGACTGGCGGAGTGCGCCCATGTAGGTGGCGTCACCGCCAAACGAACCGTATTCATTTTCCACCTGCACCATCAGAATCGGGCCTCCGCGGGTGATTTGGAGCGGTCCGAGCACGCGGCCGACTTCCCTGAGATAGCGGGTCGCGGGCTCGAGGAAGCGAGGATCGGTGGAACGCAGCCCGATACCATCGGTTTTAACCAGCCACCAAGGCAGTCCGCCCATCTCCCACTCGGCGCAAGAGTAGGGGCCGGGACGAAGAATCACCCACAGGCCCTCGGCTTGAGCGAGACGGCAGAACTCGGCGACGTCGGCGGGGCCACTCCAGTCGTAGTGACCCTCCTCCCATTCGTGGAAATTCCAAAATAGATAGACGCACACGGTGTTGAGCCCGAGGGCGCGGCACATCTGGAGGCGGTGGCGCCAATATTCACGGGGGACACGGGGGAAGTGGATCTCGCCGCAGCGGATCACGTAGGGTTGGCCGTCCAGAAGAAAATCCTCCGTGGCGATGCTGAAGGAGTGGCCGTGCATAGTGGTAGCGTGGAGTGTTTTCGCGCCAAAGGCGGATAATGACAGGGCGAGCAGGGCAAGCCGGAGCAGGCGTATGATCACGGGGCGTGGGGGATGCGGATGATGGTGAGCGAGTGGGCGGGTAACTCGTGTTCGAAGGTTGGTGAGACGGTAATGGTCTGGCTGAGGGTCGCGGCGGCCGGGGGGCGGGCGTCCTCATTGGCGACGTTGGCGTCGGGATGGGCGAGCACGGTTAACTCGGCCGGGGTGGAGGTGCGGGTGAAACCAACCAACTCAATACGTAACTGGCGGGGGGTGGAGGCGCCGTTGACCAGCTTTAGGACGAGGTCACCGGCGGAGTCGCGCGCGGTGGAAAAGGCGAGGTTGGTCGGCGCGTCACGCAGGGTGGAGGGCAGCACGGTTGCCACGGCGTTGTTTCCGAAGAGGCGTTGCACTTCGTAGCTGAGCGTCGGGTAGACGTTCGTGTTATCGAAGTAGATCAGGTCGGGGGTCCACTGGGTGCGTCCGCGTTTGGCAAGCAGCGGGGCGTAGGAGGCGAGGGTCACTACATCGCCGTTGCGCTCCAGGGCGGTGAGGTGCGCGGCCTCGGCGAGGGCGGCGCGGAGAGTGGAGCGGCGCTTGTCGTCGTGGGCGGCGTATTCGCCGACGTAGACCTTGGCGCGGGACCGGTCGTAGGCATCGTAGCGAGCGAGGTTGGCCCAGAACCAGTCGGGCGATTTGTAGTAGTGTTCATCGACCATGGGCACGCGCAGTTCATCGGCTAGGCGCCAACCGCGCTCGAAATCCTCGCCGTCGGGTGCGGGGCCGACGGTGCCGATCACGACGATCTCGGGGTGGCGCGCTTGTATGGCTCGCTGAATCAACTCGAAGCGCTCGTGGAACCCGGGCGTGATGTGGTCTTCGTTGCCTACGCCGAGGTATTTTAGGCCGAACGGCGCAGGGTGCCCCGCGGCGGCGCGTTTCGCACCCCAAGTCGAGGTGGAGGGGCCGTTGGCCCACTCGATGAGATCGAGCACGTCTTGGATGTAGGCACCCATTTCGGCGAGGGGCAGGCATTGTTGGCCGGTGCCCCCGGTGTGGCCGGAGTTTTGGCAACTGACGCCCGCGGGCACGACGGGAAGGGCGCGGGCGCCGATGTCTTCGCAGAATTGAAAATACTCGAAATAACCGAGACCGACGGTCTGGTGGTAGCCCCAGAGGTTGGCTTGCTGGCGGCGCTGCTCGACGGGGCCTATGGTGTCTTTCCAGCGGTAGAAATTCGGGATGCCATTGCCGTGGACGAGGCAGCCGCCGGGGAAACGGATAAAACGCGGGCGCAGGTCGGCAATGGTTTGGGCGAGGTCGGCGCGGAGGCCGTTGGGGTGTGCGCGGAAGGTTTTGGCGGGGAACAGCGAGACCTCGTCGAGGGCGAGGCCGCCGCGTTCGCGAGCGATGAGCACGAGTCTGGCGGCAGGGGTGGTGGCGTTTGACTTGAGAGTGGCGGAAAACGTCTGCCAGCTGTCCTCGGTGACGACAAAGCTGGTTTCTGCGAGCACGGCACCCTCGCGGGTCTCGAGGCGGGCGACGAGAGGAAGAGGGGAGGCGGACTTTTTTCCATCCCAGCGACCTCCGGCGTATAAGCGCCGCGCAAAAAACGACAGCCGGTAGTCTTCATCGGCACGAAGTGCGACGCCGTCGAAACCCTCGTTAACCAGAGCTACTTCTCCTGTGTCGCGCACCGAGAGCACGGCATAGTGGGGGTTGTTTGCGTGTAGCGGAAAGGCGCCGTCAACATCGAGGTCACCCCGACCGCCGCGCGGGGTTAGTTCCCAAGCGGTGAGATTGGTCCATTCGCGTCGGGCCAGCGGTGAGTATTCGAAGGAGCGGTTCTGAATCAGCTCGGCGTAGAGGCCACCATCGGCGGAGTAGTTGATGTCCTCGAAAAAGATTCCGAAGAGGTCGGGGCTGATTGGTTTGCCAGGGGCGGCGACGTCCACCGACAGCGTGAGGGCGGCTTGGGCGGGTAGCGTGCTGGCCGGAGCGAGGGCGAGTAGAGCGAGCCAAAGCGGACGATTTGAGAAGGGTAACATGGAGTAGTCTATCGGGTGGATTAAAATCCGATGTGGTGCTGCCTCGCCAACCGGGTGGCGGGGGATGGCAGGGCCGCTACCCGGAGGAGGGTCGTTCGGGATACTCAGGGACCGAAGTCGAATACGGGTGAGCCGTCGGGCCGCCAGGACAGCACGGCGGCGCGGGTGTGGCGGTCGGGGTTGTTCAAGGGATCGCCTACGATGTCGCGGTAGTCACGGGCATGATACACGAGGACGTCGCGGCCGTCGGGCAGAGTGGTGAAACTGTTGTGGCCGGGGCCGTAGACGCGGGCGGACTCCGACGTAGCGAGCACGGGGGTGGGAGACTTTTTCCAGGAGGAAGGGTCCATGAGGTCGGCGTTTTCGTCCGAGGAAAGGAGCCCCATGCAGTAATTCGCGTCGGTGGCGCTGGCGGAGTAGGCGAGCCAGATGCGTCCGTGGCGGACGAGCACGGCAGGGCCTTCGTTTACTCGGAAGCCAACGGTTTCCCAAGGCAAGTCGGGCTTGGACAACCGCACGGGCGTGCCGCCGAGGGTCCAAGGGTTGACGAGGGGGGCTAGGTAGAGGCTGGTGTTGCCGCCGATGGCGGGGTCGTGCTGGGCCCATACGAGGTAGCGCATGCCGCGGTGCGAGAACGTGGTGGCGTCGAGGGAAAAGGTGTCGAGATGGGTGGTGAGGCGACCTTTCTCGACCCAGGGTCCGGCGAGGGGATCGGCGGCGGCGCACTCCAGCACGTAAATACGGATAGCCCAGATGTCATCGGCGCGACCGGCGGCGAAGTAGACATACCACTTGCCGTCGACGTGGTGGAGTTCTGGTGCCCAGATGTGGTGGCTGGCGGGGCCGGTGGCGTGCTTGCGCCAGATTACGACGGGTTCCGCGGCGCCGAGGCTACCGAGGGTATCGGCCCGGCGCAGTTCGATGCGGTCGTATTCGGGCACGGTGGCGGTAAAAAGGTAGCGTCCGTCTTCGGCGTGGTAGACCCAAGGATCGGCGCGGTGACGCACGAGAGGATTGCTCCACATCGCGGAGTCGGTGGCGGCTTTGACGGTTTCGCTGGCGGCAGTAGGGGAGGCGACGGCGTGCACGATAAGGGAAAGGGCGAGAAGGACGAGGCGGGGTAAGGGGCTACGCATGGCTTTGGGGGTGGAAGAGTTTAGCGGCTAGTGGAGCGTTTTAGGTGGGGCATAGAGTGAGAGGTGGTTTCCTGATCGGAGATGGTCTCGTTGCGGCCCCAGCTCAGGGAAGTGGATTTACCGAACTTTGAAGCGAATTCGGAGGGAGAGGAGCCGACGCGTTTCTTAAAAAGCCGGCTAAAGTGGTAGAGGCTGCCAAACCCGCATTCGTCGGCGACTTGGCCGACGGAAAGCGTGGTGGCGGTCAGCAACCATTGGGCGTGTTTGATGCGGGCGCGAATCAGGTCTTCGATCGGGGAAATATCATAAAATTCGCGATAGAGTCCCATAAACCGCGAGCGGCTGAGGTGGACTTCGCGCGCCATTTCCTCGATAGTCCAATGGTGGTCCAAGTTGCCCAAGACGCGGGTTTGGAGTTCGCCGATCAGCGTGGCCAGCTCGGCTTGGCGCCCGCTCAAACGTTTGCGATCGGCGAGTTCGATGTGACGTTGCAGCTGTAAGAAAAGTTGGCGGAGGAGGAGATCGACCATCTCCTCGTAGTGTGGGTCCTTGCGGTGGATCTCGGTCCGCATTTCGTTGATCAAGGACGGGACGAAGCCGGCCTGGGCTAGGCGAAAAACGCGATTCAGCGGAATTGCGTGGTGATGCGCGAGGGTCTCGGCGGAGTCGCCGAGAAAATGAATCCAGTTATTTGAAAGCCCGCACCGGTCACCGCTGTAATTTTGGTGGTGGTTTGGTGTGTAGAGGATGCAGCTATTGGCCGGTGCTTGGACTGGGCCGCCCTCCAAAATCACGATGGCGGGGCGAGTGAAGTGGATGAACAGGAAGTCGCCGGTGCCGGGGCGGTCGATGACGAAGTTGGCTTCATGTTCCCAGCCTACGCCGAGGCGGGCGATGTGAAGAAGGGTGGAGGCAAATTGGGGCATGGGGTATACTCTATTAGGCGATGTCCAGTGCGAAGGTCTAGGACGAATACCCAAGGGAGGTGGCGTGGTGTCGATCTGGGGATTCTAATCTTAAAATCCACTGAATTAGGCCTAGGCTGGGCAAAAGAATCGGATGATAGGATAAGTCCATCCGCAAGACTTCCACCCTCTGTGGGCGGGGTGGCTGATTCTAGCTTAGGGCTTGAGCAACTCTTCCGCGTGTTGGCGGGCGCTTTTCGCGTGGCGGTCGCCGAGCATGCGGGCGAGTTCGCCGACGCGGGCGTTGCGGTCGCCGTGGATCGGCGCGATGCGCACGATGGCGCGTTCGCCGGACTGGTCTTTTTCCACCAGCAGGTGGCTATCGCCGAGGCCGGCGACCTGAGGAAGGTGGGTGACGCAGAGAACTTGGTGGCCGCGAGCGATGCCGGCCATCTGTTCTCCCACCACCCGGCCGATTTCGCCGCCGACGTTGGCATCGACCTCGTCAAAAACCAGCACGGGCACGCCGTCGAGGTCGGCGAGCACGGTTTTGAGGGCGAGCATTACGCGGGCGAGTTCGCCGCTGGAGGCGATGCGAGAGAGCGGCAGGGGGGCCTCGCCGACGTTGGGTGAGAAAAGAAATTCAACGGCGCAATCGCCGTGGGGGCCGAGGTCATCGAGCGGGATAAGACGCACGATGAACTCGGCTTTCTTGAAGCCGAGACGGGCGATGCCGGTGACGCCGGAGCGGGCGAGGGCTTCTGCCCCCTTGGTGCGGGCGGTCCGCAGGGGGCGGGCAGCGGTGCGGGCGGTGGTCTCGGCGGAGGCGATGCGGGTATCGAGACGGGCGAGGGTGCCTTCGAGGTCGCCTTGGATTTCTAGGCGCCTTCGCAACTCATCCCTCGCGGCGGCTACGGCGGCTACGTCCGGGCCGTGGCGGCGTTTGGCGTCGAGCCAGGCGGACATCGATTGGGAAACGCGTTCGGCCTGTTCGGGATCGAAGTGGAACTCGCCCGCGAGGGCGCATAGTTCCTCGGCGAGGTCATTCAGCTCGATGCTGGCGGCGTGGAGGCGCTCGGTCAGGGGGCGGCTGGCGGGGTCGAGTTGTTCTAGTTGGTGGGCTTCGCGGAGGAGGGTGCCGAGGCGGGAGGTGACGCCGTCGTCGCCCGCGAGACCGGTTTCCAGGCCGCCGCAAAGGCGGGTGAGTTCTTGGGCGCGGTTGAGGCGGGAGAAATCGCGTTCGAGGGTTGCCACGGCGTCCTCGGACAGGTCGAGGGCATCGAGTTTGGCCAACTGGGCCTCGACGAAGGGTAAGGCGGGTGCGTTCGGCAAGGAGCTCGCGCCAGGCGTGGTAGGCGGCGAGTTCGGCTTCGTCGCGGGCGAACAGATCGAGTAGCTCTAGCTGGCAAGATTCCTTCAGCAGGCGGCGGGGTTCGCTCGGGCCGTGGAAGTCGATCCAGCGTTCACCGAGGCGTTGCAGGGCGGCGAGGGTGGCGAGGCTGCCGTTGACGGTGATGCGGGGGGCTTTTTCCCGGGGGAGACTTCGTTTGAGTAGAAGTTGGCCTTCCTCGCAGGGCGGCAGGTCGAGTTCAGCCAGCAGGGTGTCGATCGCGGCGGGGTGAGGGAAATACAGCGAGGCTTCGACCTCGCAGGCGGCGGCGCCTTGGCGGATGATGGTTTTATCGGCGCGTTCGCCGGCGAGTAGGCCGAGGGCGCCGAGGAGGATGCTCTTGCCGGCGCCGGTTTCGCCGGTGACGACCGTGAAGCCCGACTCGAATTCGAGGGCGACCTCTTCTAGCAGGGCGAGGTTTCGGATGCGCAGGGTCTGGAGCATGGCTTGGATGGGAGCGAGTGAGCGACGAGGGCGGGACGGGGCAAGCGGCTTCTCGGCTTTTGGGCTACTCAGAACTGAGTGGCGTGGGGGGACGCGGAGATTTGCGAGATTTTTTCTTGCGGGGGATACGGCAGGCGTTCCTTACTCCACCTCCCAAGTTTGTCGGACCCTTAGCTCAGTTGGTTAGAGCGTTTCCTTGACATGGAAGAGGTCACTGGTTCGAGTCCAGTAGGGTCCACCATCTTGTTAAGCCCAACAGGGCAATGGTTTGTAATTTCGAGACAGACTAGATTAAATGGCCCTAGGTGAGTGAGCGGGCGCGCGAAGATAGGCTGAACTAGTAGGGCCAGATATCTGGTCGGACTGCGCTTTTAACGCAGGGGTTGGCCTCAATCTTCCGACTCGTCGTCGGTTTCCTCGGATGAGGGGCGGGCCAGTTCGTCGCGGCATTCGCCCATCACGCGGAGCCAGACTTCGCGTAAGTCGAAGAGGCGGGGCAGGGCGAGGGCGCGGTAAAAGGAGAGCGAGTGGTTATCCTCGTTTTCCTCGGCGAGGAGGGCGGCAAGGGTGGTATTTAAATCTCGCAAGGCACGCTTAAACAGGCTGATAGCCATCGCGTAATCGCCGAAGTCGAGGGCAGACACGGCTTGCATGGCCTGGTCTTCGGTGCGGATCAGCGCAGCGTAGTAGCTCAGGGCGAGTTTTTGAGGCACGCGCTCGGCCGAATCGGCGAGTTGCTCCCAAGCGCGCTTGAGACTCAGGAACAAGGCGCGGGTGGCGACGTAAATGGGGTTTTTGTGCAGGGTGTAGGGATCGGATTCGTCGCCGAGATCCATCTCGGATTCGTCGCCGTCCCCCGCGTCGTCATCGTCGTCCTCGCCATCTAGCACGGCCTCGCTGGTCCATTCTTCGACGCCCCAACCCATCTGCTTGGCGGCCTCATCGAGGCGTTCGGGTTTAGTCTGAAGCTCTTCGTATAGAGCTAGATATTTGCTGACAGTCTCGTCCTGTTGGCGGAGGTAGCGCTCCCAATCGAATTCATTCCAGACCAGTTCACCGCGATCTTCCCAGTCGTTATCGGACGGGTTTTCAGAATTCGTGTTGCCCATTGGTTTTTTAGGGTCGGCGACCCATTTAGGATCATGCTTCTCAAAGCACGAAACGCAACGGGAAAAACCCTGAAATTGGTGCGACGGCCGGTGCGAAGGGTGGCGGGCGATTACAGGTTGAAATCCTCCAACGTTTTACCCTTTGTGAGGATCTCGCGTCGAAATTTTTTTCATGCCTATTTCCGTCGTTCATCTTACTGTGTTTTATTCGGGTCACGTTCAAGGCGTGGGTTTCCGTCAGGCGACTTTGCAAGTGGCGAAAGAGTATGAGGTGGCGGGTTTTGTGCAAAACTTGGCTGATGGTCGGGTGCTTTTGGAGGCGGAGGGGGCGGCAGATGTAGTGGAGGCGTTTGCCGCAGGGGTGCAGGATCGGATGCATGGCTACGTGAGAAATTCCGAGTTCAGGAAACAAATACGCGTGGCGCAGTTCCAAGGTTTTGCCCTACGTTGAGCACTTGCGCTTGGTTTCTGTGTTTATATTTCTCCCTTTTGCCCTTCCCCCTTGCTGTTCCCCCGATGAGCCAACCTGTTTCCGCTATATCTATCCAAGGTTTGACCAAGGACTTCTCCGTCACGCTGCGCGGGGTGAAACTCCGGGCGGTGGATGCCTTGAATCTCGAGGTTTCTGAGGGGCAGGTCTATGGTTTGCTGGGGCCCAACGGCTCAGGCAAGTCGACCACGATCAAGATCATCCTCGGTCTTTTGGATGCGACCGTGGGCGATGTGCGGGTATTTGGAGTGCCGGCCAATCGCGTCGAGGCGCGGCGCAATGTGGGCTACCTGCCGGAGGCACCGTATTTTTATCGTTATCTCAGCGGACGGGAGTTGGTTAAGTTTTATGCTCGGGTGTGCGGTGTATCCGGGACCAAGCTAAAGTCCCGGGTGGATGAGGTAATCGACTGGGTGGGTCTTTCCGGGGCGGCCGACCGCCGAGTGGGCACTTACTCGAAGGGCATGCTTCAACGCATCGGTCTAGCTCAGGCTTTGGTGCATGACCCCAAGCTGATCGTGCTGGATGAACCTACCGCGGGCGTGGACCCAGTGGGTTCGGCGGAGATGTGCGAACTGATCCGCAAGCTTAAGCATCAGGGAAAAACGGTGCTGATCACGTCCCACCTGCTGGCGCAGATCGAGGATGTCTGTGATCGGGTCGCGATCTTGGATCGGGGCAAGTTGATCGTGGAGGGCTCGGTGCTCGAACTCGTCGGTCAGCGCGACCGTCAAGCCTTGATCGTGGATCCGCTGCCCGAGGCTGATTTAGAGGCGCTGAGAGGCTGGTTGGCGGCGCGTGGGCACAGTCTGAATGCTGTTGAGCAACCGCGTGCACGGTTGGATCAACTCTTCCTGAGCAAGGTCTCGCGTCCCGGGCGTCCCGGCGGCGCCTCAGCGGGTGTGGGCTCGAACGAGGTGCCGCTCGATGCGAAACCCTGAGGACTGGGCGCACGCCGGTCTTGCACGATATTATCCCATCCAGATTTTCCCTTCCGCCTTTTTCCATGAGTGTCGCTTCCGTTCCCTTTTCTTTTTCCCGTTTAAGCCTGATTGCCGGGAATACATTCCTTGAGGCTGTCCGGCAGAAGTTGTTCAACTTCCTGCTCTTACTTGCTATCGGGCTGGTCGCGAGCGCGCAGTTTTTCCGGGAGTTTAACTTTGGTTCCTCCGAGCTAAAATTCATTTCTGACTTCGGTTTTGGCGCGCTGATCTTCTTTGGCTCGGCACTGACCATCGCGACTACCGCGCAGCTATTTTTCAGTGAGATTGAGAACCGCACCGCCCTTACCCTCCTGGCCAAACCGCTCTGGCGCGCGGAGTTTGTCTTTGGTAAATTCCTGGGGGTTTTCGCGGTGATCGGGGTCTTTTGCGCGCTGACCATCGGCCTGATGATGGCGCTGCTCTGGCATCGCGAAGGTCAGTTGATGGGCGCGCGGCCCGAAGATTTCGCCAATGGCCGCCTCATAGCCTACGGGGATCTCTTGGTGGTCGGTGTTCTCCAGTGGCTTAAATTTGGCGTGCTGGCGGCGATCGTGCTTCTGATCGCGAGTTTCTCCAACACCAATCTCTTCACGGTCGTTACCGGCTTTTTCGTGTTGGTGATCTGCCATTTGCAGTATCTCGCCCGCGATGCCTGGGGTAATGTGGACAATGCGGTCCTCGGCCTGGTGGTGCGCGCCTTGGGTTTTATTTTCCCTAATTTCCAACTATTTAACCTCGCCGACCAGATCGGGCAGGGCTCGGGCGTGTCTTCGGTGGTGGCCCTGCAAGTCGCTGGCTACGCGGTGGCCTACATCGGGGTGATTGGCGGTCTGGCTGTGTATAGTTTTCGCAACCGTGAGATTTGACCCCGCCGCTCTTCGTCCGTTTCGCGCCGGCGCCGTGGTCGCGCTCGGATTGTTTACCGCTGGCGTGGCCTTGCGCCCGCTGGAGGCTCCTGCCTGGGCGGTGATTCGCGCCGGTCAACCCGCGTTGCGCCTCGAGTCGTTAAAGGATGCTCTAGGCCAAGGGGTGACCGTAGGTTTGTTGGGCGGCTTTCGCGCCATCGTGGCGGATCTGTTTTGGATACGCACCAACTCGATTTGGGAGTCTAACGATCTGCCCGGCACGCAGACTTCGATCAAGCTGGTGACCGCGATCGATCCGCGCCCGCTTTACTTTTGGCTGAACGGCAGTCGCATGATTGCTTATGACATGCCTAACTGGCGCATCGACAAGGCTGGTGGCTACGATGCAGTGCCGGAAGCGGTTAAGCGTCGGTTTGACGAGGAACAGTCTGCGGTCGCGATCAGATACCTCCAGAACGCATTGGAATTTCATCCTGGTGACCCCTTGTTGATTCTCGAGATCGCTAATGTGCACCTCAACCGGCTTAAGGATGTTGAGACCGCAGCTAAATTTTACCTACAAGCTACCCGTCATCCTGACGCTCCGTTCTATGCCGCTCGCATCCATGCCGAGTTGCTGCGGAAACTCGGGCGCAATGCCGAGGCCTACGCCTTTCTTAAGCAACTGCACCCTACGCTGCCGCCCGAGGATATCGGGGCGCAGTCCGATGTCGTGCTCGGTCGTATCCGCGAGCTTGAGGACGAGTTGAGTATACCCGAGGCGGAGCGCTTTCAGCCGCGCGCGGCGCCTGCTCCGGCGGGGGGCGTTCCCTGAGCGGCCGGCGGGTATCCTTCAAGGAGTTTTCCCGCGCGGGGCGTGCCTGCGATTGACACGACGGACTTCCAGGCGGCTTTTTGCTGTCCTCATGAGTTCATCGTTCCGGCCGCCCCGCGAGGCGGATGGTTCCGCGCCGCCACCGGCCCCTGCTGTTTTTCCCGGAACATTTGTTGCGGCCACGCGTCAGAGAGCGGAGGAAATCATGACCGCTAAATCGCAAGAAGTCGCCTTAGACCGGATTTTAGTGGACCGCTTTCGCAGCGGGGACCCCGCTGCGTTTGACGAGATGGTAGCGCGGCACTGGGACCGGATATATGGCATGGTGCATCAACTCCTCCGCAACCAGCAGGATGCTGAGGAGGTGACCCAGGATGCGTTTATTCGCGCCCATCGCGGGCTCGCGAATTTCCGGGGTGACTCGGCTTTTTCGACCTGGCTTTACCAGATAGCGACTAATCTTGCCCGCAATCGCTACTGGTATTGGTGGCGCCGCAAACGCGATCGCACGGTTTCTTTCGACCAACCAGTCAGCGCGGACAACGACACGCCGTTTTCCGAGGTCTTCGTCGGCGAATCTGAATCGCCCGAGGATGTGACCGTGACTCAGGAGTTGGTGGACCGCATCGCCGTGGGCATGGAGAAACTGAGCGCCAAGCATCGCGAAATCCTGATTCTACGGAATGTGAAGAATCTATCCTACGAGGAAATTTCCGGCATCCTCGGCATTTCGGTCGGCACGGTGAAGAGCCGTATCGCCCGCGCCCGCGACAGCCTGCGTGAACTGATCGGAGGAGACGACCAATGATTGACGACAAAAAATTTAAGGAACTGCTCAACCTTCACCTCGATCACCGCCTTTCCCCCGGGGAGGCCGCGCTGCTCGAGCAGGCTCTGGCCGCCGACCCAGCGCGTCGTCGCACATTCCAAGCCTACGCGGCGATGCAGCGCGGTTGCGCTGAACTCTTCCGCCGCTCTGCCTTGGACGCTCCCGCGCCGGACAGCTTGGTTCGCGCCTTGCGTCAGGCCGAATCCCGCATGGGTCGCCGCGCCGCGCCGATCGTAGGCTGGCGCACTTGGGGGGTGCCGGTCGGGTTGGCCGCCGCCGTGGCCCTAGTCGTGGCCCGCATCAGTCAGCCGACGCTGGCCGTTAAAATCGCCGCGACTTCAGAACCATCCTCCGCTCTGGCGCGGCAAGTTCCGGCATCCTCTGCGATGCTGGTCGCCCAAATCGCACCGCCGGGCACGCGAGAGCGAATCCCGGAACACCTCACGCTGGTGTCTCAGGGCATCGTCCAAACGCCTGAGGCGAGTGGCGCGTTATCCCGTTGGTCCGATCCAGCCGAGGTTGGGCGTGAAGAGACTGGGCCCACTCTGGCAGCGACTTGGGAACCGGAAGTCAGCGCCTCGACTTTGGCCGAGTGGAACCGCGCGGCCTCCTTGCCGCGGGCGTTTTCCAGCCGTCCGATCAATGCTTGGTCTGGCCAGTCTAGCTATCAGGTGCAGAGCGCGTCCTACACCTTCGAGCGGTAGTTGGGCGGTCGGTTTCTCACTTCAGCTGGTTAACGCGCGTTTGATCAACTTTTCCGAGCTCGCGCCGGCGCCGAGGGCGATCTGGGCCCGGCGGACGGCCGCATCGGCGTCAGCCTGTTTGTAGCCCAGTGCGCTCAGGGCGAGAATGGCGTCGCGGAGGGTGGCATCGCCGGATGGTGTCGCGGTGATTTCGCTTCCCGCCGGGCCGGCGACAGGCGAGAGGCTGCTACTCGCGCCGACCTTGGCGCGCAGTTCTACCACCAGTCGCTCGGCGGTTTTTTTGCCGATGCCTGGGCACTTTGAGAGGGAGTTTACGTCGCCGTCTCGGATCGCGCCTTCAAGCACGGCGAGGGACATCCGGCTCATGATGGTGAGGGCTAGCTTGGGCCCCACGCCCGAGACGGTCTCGATCATAAGGCGGAAAAAATCCCGCTCCGCCGGAGTCGCGAAACCGTAGAGTGTCTGAGCGTCCTCGCGGTAGATTACCAGCGTATGGAGTTTTACTTGGGCGCTGGGTGCGGGGAGTTTTTCGGCGGTGGTGACGGGAATGTTCACCTCGTAGCCGAAGCCGTTTAGCTCCACCACGGCGCGTAGCGGCGTGCATTCGGTCAGTAGGCCTTGGATGGAGGTGATCATGGGTGGACCATCACTTCAGCCCGAGCACGTCCTGCATATCGTAGACGCCGGGGCTTTGTCCGGTGACCCAGGCGGCGGCGCGGACGGCGCCGCGGGCGAAAATGCCACGATCGGACGCCTTGTGAACGAGTTCGAGGCGTTCGCCGAGGGCGGCAAACATCACGGTATGATCACCGACCACATCACCGCCGCGCAGGGCGTGGATACCCACTTCGGTGGAAGTGCGTTCGCCGGTGATGCCCTCGCGACCGTGGCGGAGGGCCTCGGCGCCTAGTTTGCGTTCCTCCAGGATGATTTCGAGTAGACGGGCGGCAGTGCCGCTGGGGGCGTCCTTTTTGAAACGGTGGTGCATTTCCACGACCTCGGCATCGTAGTCGCTCCCAAGCACGGAGGCGGCTCGGCGGGTAAGAGCGAAAAGCAGGTTCACTCCGACGGAGTAGTTGCCGGACCAAACGCAGGGGATGCGCGCGGCCTCGGTCAGTAGGTGTTTTTTCTCTTCGGCGGAGTGTCCGGTGGTGCCGATTACAAGAGCTTTTCGATGGGCGACGCAGAGCCGAATAATCTCGGAGGTGGCGGTGTGAAAACTGAAATCGATGACGACGTCGGCCGCGGCTATGCCGACGGCGAGGTCATCGCCCTGATCGAGGGCGGCGACGACCTCGGCCCCTGCCTCGCGGGCGGCGGCTAGGTTGGCTTGGCCCATGCGGCCCTTGGCTCCGATGATGGTGATTCGCGTCGGCATGGCGGGTTTACTTTTTTGAAGAGGCCTCGAAGGCCGCTAGGGCGGCGAGCACGGCGGCCTTGGTGGGCTTGGTGATAGGGCTGAGCGGGCCGCGCACCTCGGCGGAGCCGATCAGGCCGGCGCCTTGCATCGCGAATTTCACCGGCACGGGATTGGGTTCAAGGAAAAGGGACTTAAAGACCGGATAGAGGCGGCGGTGGGCGGCGGCGGCCTTGGCAAAGTCGTTAGCCAGCGCCAGGTCGACGAGGCGGCCAACTTCGCGGGGCAGGAGGTTGGAGGCGACGCTGATCACGCCCTCGGCGCCGACTGCCATGAAGGGCAGGGTAAGGGCATCGTCGCCGCTGAGCACAGTGAGGTCTTTGCCCAGCGCTTGCTTGAGTTGGTCAACGCGATCGACCGAGCCGCCGGCCTCCTTGATGTGCGCGACGTGCGGGTAACGGGCACGTAGCCGCTCGACCACGCCCACGCTGATCTCGATTCCGCACCGGCCGGGTATGGAGTAGAGGATGACGGGTTTATCGGTCGCTTCGGCCACCGCGCAGAAATAGCCAAAAACGCCTTCTTGCGACGGTTTGTTGTAGTAAGGGGCGACCACCAGCACGGCATCGGCACCCGCCTCGGTGGCGAGCGAGGTGAGTTCCACCGCTTCGGCAGTGGAGTTGGAACCGGTGCCGGCGATCACGGGCACGCGACCGCGGGCGGCGGCGATGCTTGCGCGGATCACTTCGAGGTGTTCGTCGTGTGAAAGAGTGGGGGACTCGCCGGTGGTGCCCACAGGCACGATGCCGTCGATGCCGGCCTTGATCTGCGCCTCCACCAGTGTAACGAGGTCGTCGTAGGCGACGGCCTGTTTGCGAAACGGGGTCACGAGGGCGGTGATGGTGCCGGTCAGCGGGCGCTTTTTCATGTCAATTTGCGGAAACGTTACCTTGCGCGGCTTAGTGTGGTCAAATACTCCCCGCGTAAACTTATTCCTACCCATCCCGCATGACCCCGCACACCGAATTAATTAACGACCTCTTGAAACTTGCGGTCGATTCCGGTGCCAGCGACATCATCATAAAGTCAGGCAAACCCGGCTATGTGCGTCTCTCCGGCCGGCTTAATGCGGTCGATATGGACGCGATCTCGCCCGAAGAGACCGAAGCCTTTGTCGCCGAGCACGTGCCCAAGGTCTTCGCGCAAAGCTGGGTTGAGCTCGGCCAGGTTGACTTCGCCTACTTTACGCCTGAGGTCGGCCGTTTCCGGGTAAATGCCTTTCAGCAGCGCGGCATGGCCAGTCTGGTTTTCCGCCACATCAAGGCCATTATCCCGAGCTTTGAGCAACTCGGACTCGTGCCTGATTCGATACTCCCATTGGCCAAGGCCAAGGATGGCATCCTTTTGGTTTGCGGAGCCAACGGCTCGGGCAAGAGCTCGACCATGGCGGCCATGCTCAACTGGATTAACCAGAATCTAGACCGCCACATTATCACCTTGGAGGACCCGATCGAGTTCACCTTCCAAGACGAAAAATCGGTTTTCCAGCAGCGTGAAATCGGTCTCGACGTGCCGGACTTCGCCCTCGCGATCCGCGCCGTCCTGCGTCAAAATCCGGATATCATTTTTATTGGTGAGATGCGTGACCGCGAGACCTTCGAGACGGCTATCTCCGCCGCCGAAACTGGACACCTTGTTCTCTCCACCATGCATGCCGGCACGGTGGCCCAGTCGCTTACCCGCCTCATCGAATTTTTCCCACCTGAGCAGCAATTAATCGCCCGCCGCCAGATCGCCGGGTCGCTGCGTGGTTTTATCTGCCAGCGGTTGCTGCCCGCGCTCGAGGGCGGCGACCGCGTGCCGGTCAACGAGATCCTCGCCGCTGACGCCACGGTGCGAAACCTGATTTTGGAGGGACAACATGAGAAAATCCAGGGCCTACTCGACGCCGGTTCCGACACCGGCACCTACTCCTTCAATCGCGATATCTACCGCCAGATAAAAGCCGGCAAGGTCAGCAAAGCCGACGGCCTCCGTTTCTCGCCTAACCCGCAGGCGCTCGAGATGAACCTCAAGGGCATCTTCACGAAGACCTCGGCTTGATTCAGTTTTAGGGTGTGGTGACCGGTCGGCTCCCCGTTTTCATCCTTGGTTTCCGAGCGGCGCTGCCGTAGCGCTTCGCCTTTTCATCTATGGCAACCGCTCTCCTCTTCGCCGGTCAAGGCGCCCAAAAAGTCGGCATGGGCAAATCGCTCTATGAAAACTCGGGCGTCGCCCGCGCCCTTTACGAAGAGGCCGACCGCGTGCTCGGCTGGAGCCTCACTAAAGTCTGCTTTGAGGGGCCGGAGACGGAGTTGACCCAGACCGGGGTCTGCCAGCCCGCGCTGTTTGTGCACGGTATGGCGCTTTACGCCGTGCTAGTCGCGCAGGGCAAACTCGCTGACGTGTCGATGGCGCTGGGCCTTTCCCTTGGGGAAGTCACGGCCTACACCGCCGCCGGGGTGTTCGACTTCGCCACCGGTCTGCGGGTCGTAGCCGAGCGCGGTCGGCTTATGCAGCTTGCTTGCGAGCAATCCCTCGGCGGCATGGCCGCCATCATTGGCGAAGAGCGGGCCAAAGTGGCCGAACTCTGCGCCGCCTTCGATATTGAAGCGGCAA
This sequence comes from bacterium, assembly GCA_010027235.1. GTDB lineage: Bacteria > Verrucomicrobiota > Verrucomicrobiia > Opitutales > Opitutaceae > IMCC26134_A. The sequence goes on along the minus strand of RGVP01000027.1, from coordinate 6,492 downwards.
ACTTCAACGCTCCCGGCCAGATCATTGTCTCCGGCGAGAAATCCAAAATAGAGGCCGCTGTAACCGCCGCCAAGGACCTCGGAATCAAGAAGGTCATCGCGCTCAACGTCGCCGGCGCCTACCATTCACGCTTGATGGAGCCCGCCCGTGCGGCTTTTGCCGCTTTTCTGGAAACCGTGCCCTTCGCCGCGCCTCGTTTCACGGTATTTACCAACACCACCGGCCACGCTGTGTCCGATCCCCTTGCGATCAAGGCTGCTTTAGTTAAACAGGTCGTTTCCTCCGTGCTTTGGGAAGATTGCATGCGGTCCGCCGTCGCCACTGGGGTGGCGGCGCACGGGGTGGCTCCGGCTTTCCTCGAACTCGGGCCCGGCGGCGTCTTGGCCGGCTTGGCCAAGCGCACCGACAAGGCCTGGAGCGTCCGCAGTCTGGCCGAATTCACTGATTGCGCGGCCTGAGAGCGAACGCAGCCGGAGTCTACCGCACGTCGCCGGGATGTGACATCGTTCACCGCGCAGCGGCGAGCGGACGCAGCCAAAGATTACGAAATTCGATCGGCGCGCCCTCGAGTTGCAGGCCGATGCGGCCGGCGCGGACCGGGAGGTGCTCGGCATAGTTTTGCCGCACGTCGTTCACGTGGACCTCAAGCGTGTCGCCGGTCGCGTGGATGTCGCAGGTGTTCCATTCGCCCAAGGCTTTCTCTGAAGGTAAAGCGAGGAGCGGGGCGCGGCTCTGGTTGTTGATTACAGGAAAATCGGGCAGGGCGGTTTCCATGCCGATCAATTGACCGGCAGCGCCGATTTTTTGCTGAATCTGGATGCAGGCGGGCCAAACGACGTCAGGACCTCTGAGGTGGATGAGGACACCGCTGTTGCTCTTGGGCGAGGAGCCGGCAGGCCAGCGCCATTCGAGGTGCAGGTGATAGTCGGCGTAGACGGCTTCGGTGCGCAGGTAGCCGAGCGAGAGACTGTGCAGCCGAAGCACCCCATCTTTTGCGTCCCAAGAAGCGAGCGAGGAGTCGACCGGGTTTTTCAGGACGAGTTTCCAGCCCGTGAGGTTGCTGCCGTTCCAGAGGGCGACTCGATCAGCGCGGTCGGCGGAGGCGAGCGGGCGCAGGGCGCAGCCGGCCAACAGGCAAAGCGCTAGGGCGACGGCAAGGGTGGGGCGGTGCGGGCTCATGGTGCATGCGGACCGACGGTTTAGTAGGGCCCGCGGATGTGGGCCGCGACTTCTTCGGCGTAGAAACGAGCCAGCCCTGCGTGGGTCTCAGTTCCGAGGGGGGGCAGGGTGGCGGCCAAGACGTTGGCGCAGGCCTGGGCGGCGTTGCGCGCACCGGGGATAACGGTCGTGACAGCTGGGAAATCGAGGCACCAACGCAGCGCCCATGCGGCCATGCCTACACCGGCGGGCACTTGAGCTTTCAGTGCGTCGGCCAGCTCCACGCCCTTCTCGAAGGGTAGGCCGGCAAAGGTCTCGCCGACGTTAAAGCACTGTCCGTCGCGGTTGAAGACACGGTGATCGCCGATGGCAAAGGCGGTTTGTTTAGTCAACTTTCCGGCCAGGAGTCCGCTCGCCAGTGGCAGGCGCACGATCAGGCCGACCCGCGCGGCCTGCGCTTCGGCGAAGAGGGTTGTGATGGGCTTTTGGCGGAAGATATTAAAAATGATCTGTAGTGCGGCCACGCCTCCGTGCCGGACACAGAAGGTCGCTTCCTCCATCGACTCAACGCTCGCCCCGTAGGCGAGGAGTTTGCCCTCGGTTTTGAGTTCCTCCAGCCAACCAAAAAGCTCTCCCCGTTTCAGAACCTCGGTTGGCACGCAATGAAGCTGGGTGAGGTCGAGCGCATCCAAGCCGAGCCGGCGCAGCGAATCATCGGTGAAGCGGCGCACGTGTTCGCGGGTGAAGCCGTGCGGCCATTCGCGGCGACCGAGCTTGGTAGCGACGAAGATCCTTTCGCGCGCCCCGGGCGTGTCGCGCAGGAATGCACCTATCAATGACTCACTGCGGCCATTACCGTAGACATCCGCGGTATCAAAAAAGGTGACGCCCGAGTCGTAGGCCGCGCGCAGGGTCTCGCCCGCCTCGGCGTCGGTCACTTCGCCCCAACCGGAGCCGAGTTGCCAAGTGCCGAGGCCGATTTCGCTCACGCTGCGTCCGGTATTTCCAAGGGGGCGGGTATTCACGGTTGCGATCCTGCCGGTTGCGGGGTGTTGCGCAAGCCGCGGACAACTCTTATCTACGGATCCCGCTCTAGCGAGGCCTTGGGCCGGGAATTTTCCCATCTCGCGGCTTGAAACGGACTGCGGGCGTCCGCACCGTGACCCTTTGCGTGGCCCCGCCGCGCCGACGCCCTGACCGCATGGACTCCACGCTCACAAGAAATTTTTGTATCATCGCCCACGTCGACCACGGCAAGACGACGTTGTCCGACCGTCTGCTCGAATATACCAACACCGTCTCGCAACGCGTGTTGACCGAGCAGCACCTCGACTCGATGGACCTGGAGAAGGAACGGGGCATCACCATCAAGTCCCATCCGGTGACGATGACTTACCCGGCCAAGGACGGCTTGATCTATAAGATCAACCTCATGGACACCCCGGGGCACGTGGATTTTGCCTACGAGGTCTCCCGCTCGCTCGCCGCCTGCGAGGGTGCCGTTCTCCTCATCGACGCGGCTCAAGGCGTGGAGGCCCAGACCGTCGCCAACGCCCATCTGGCCACCGCCCAAGGGCTAAAAATCATTCCGGTGATCAACAAGATCGACCTGCCCTCGGCCAACCTCGACCTCTGCATGAAGCAGCTCGAGGATATCCTCACCATTCCTGCCGAGGAAGCCATCCTTGCCTCGGGTAAGGCCGGCATCGGCATCCAAGATATTCTCGAGGCGGTGGTCGCCCGCATCCCGCCGCCACGCTGGACGCACCATCCCGCCACCCGCGCCCTTGTTTTCGACTCCCTCTACGATAGCTACCGTGGCGTCATTACCTACGCCCGCGTATTCTCCGGCTCGGTCAAGGCCGGCGACCAGATGCTCCTGATGAGCAACAATCAAAAGTCCGAGATCAAGGAGGTCGGCGTTTTCACCCCGAAGATGACCAAGATGGCCACCCTCGACGCCGGCGACGTCGGCTACGTCATCTCGAACATCAAGGATACGACCGATATCAAGATTGGCGATACCCTCACTCTCGCGCGCAATCCCGCCTCTGAAATGTTGCCCGGCTACAAGGAGGTCCGTCCGATGGTGTTTTGCGGACTCTATCCACTTGAGAGCAACGATTACGAAAAACTAAAGGCCGCCCTCGGCCGCCTGCGCCTCAACGACGCGGCTTTTCTTTATTCGTCCGAGAGCTCGGTCGCGCTGGGTTTCGGTTTCCGCTGCGGTTTCCTTGGTCTACTCCACATGGAAATCATCCAGGAGCGTATCCGCCGCGAGCACGATGTGGAAATCATTTCCACCTACCCCAGCGTAGTTTATAAGGTTAAGCCTCACGGTGGCGACGAGATCGAAGTAGATAACCCGGTTAATCTGCCCGACCCCGGCACGATCGAGTATATCAGCGAACCCACCATCCGCGCTTCCATCCACATCCCGAACGACTCCATGGGCGATATCCTCTCCCTTATCATGGAGAAGCGCGGCGTCTGCGACCACACCGACACGCTCGACGACAAGCGCGTGATGCTCAGTTGTGCGCTCCCGCTGAACGAGATCCTCGTTGATTTTAACGATCGCCTGAAATCCATCACCCACGGCTACGGTTCGATGGACTACGAACTCGGCGACTACGTGCAGAGCGATCTGGTGAAAATGGACATCATGATCAACGGCGACCCGGTCGATGCCTTCTCCAGCATCGTCCACCGCGAAAAAGCCGAGGGTAAAGGCCGCGTGCTTTGCGAGAAGTTGGCAGAAATCATCCCGCCGCAGATGTTCAAGGTCGCCATTCAGGCCGCCATCGGCGGCAAGATCATTGCCCGTGACAATGTGAAGGAGATGCGCAAAGACGTGACCGCCAAGTGTTACGGCGGTGATATCTCCCGTAAGCGCAAGCTCCTCGACAAGCAGAAAGAGGGCAAAAAGAAGATGAAGATGATCGGTAAGGTGAATATCCCGCCCGACACCTTTATCCAGATCCTCAAGAACTGAGCGGACTCCGCCCTGCCGTCGTCGGTCTCGAATGGACCTAGTCTGGTTGCAGCCTAGGTTGATTTGACAACGCGTAGCCCTCGGTGCACGCAGAGATTGCCCGTGGCCACGGGTTTTGCCGATGCCCCCCGTCGACCACCTTTACCTCTTTTTTCCCTGCGATGCGCTGGAGCGTTTTTATTGACGCGCAGTCACTTGCATTGGCTTGGGACGCCGTCCGGTTGGGCGGGTGGATGAGTGGGGCGGTGTTGAGCGCGCGCTTCAGCGGGTTGGCGCCAAAGTGGCGTCCTTGGGCCGATACACTTAGTTTGCTCGCGGGTCCTTTGGGGTGGTTCGCGCATCTCCTGCCGCGGGCCTGGGCCTGGGTCGTCGCAGCGCGTTCGCGCGAACCGGATCCAGCCGGTTACGAGCAGACCGCCAACGATATTCTTGCCGCCGCTCTCGTGGCCGGGGCTAGCGATATCCATCTCGAGGCGCAGGAAAAAGGCTATGTGGTGCGCTTTCGTCAGTTTGGCCTCATGCAAGAACACCTGCGTTGCGGGCGCCGGGCGGGCGAGATGCTGGTCTCGGTCTACAAGGTTTTTGCCGATCTCAATACTGCGGAGCGTAATCATTTGCAGGACGGTCGCTTCCGCTGGACCGATCCCGCCTCCGGCCATGTCCTGGACGTGCGCATCGCCACCTCGCCGACCTTGGCGGGGGCTCGGCCCGTTCTCTCGGCCCTCGGTCAGAAATACGTTGCGCCCATCGCCGCGTCGCCCGCTGCCCTTCCGCCACCCAAAGCAGGCACCAATTAAAGTTCGCTGCCGGGTGTGATGCACGCGTAGGCGGAGCTACTGCGCGGCGGGTTTAATCACGAAGACGATGGCGCGGGAGGGGTCGAGGTAGGCGCGGGCTAGGGTATTTAATTCATCGAGAGTCACGGCCTCGTAGTCGGCGCGGCGGCGGCGGGCCCAGTCGAGCAGCCAAGGTTGTTCTTGGGCCGCGCCCAGCACGGTGCGGACCCAGTAGGCGTTGGTTCGTTCGCTCTCCCTCAGCATGGTTAGGATGGGCTGGCGAGCGCGGTTCAACTCATCCGCCTCGACGCCCTTGGCGACTAGGTTGGCCGCGACGCCGAGCACGGCCGGGCGGATGCGGTCGAGGTCGTCGGGGTTGAGCACAATCTGGGCGGCGATGAAGTTGTAGGCGGGGAAGGTATCGTTGGGTTGGTTACTCGCATTCGGGCTATAGCTGCCACCGAGTTCTTCGCGGATGGTTTTGAGCAGGCGGTTACCGAGGATCTCGGCGAGTAGATTGAGCCGGCGAACGCGGCTGATATTGCGGGCGTCGGCGGTCGGCCAGTAAAGGGCGAGAACGTCCTTCGGGATCGCGCCGGCGTAGGCGAGGGCCTGCTCCCCGGCGGGTGCGAGTTCGATGCGGCGGAGTTCGTCGTGGGTGGGTTTTGGCGCGCGGGGTGGCAGTGCGCCCAGAGTGGCGGCGACGGCGGCGATGGTGGTTTCGGGATCGAGGTCGCCAACAAGACTCAACTCGATCGGGCCGGCGGCGAGTTGGGGCGTCAGCCAGGCGCGGAGTTCGGCGAGCGTGCGGCTGCTGGCTTCCTCTGGGCGCGGCAGACCGAAGCGGGGATCGCCGGCGGCGAGCAGGCGGGGCACCTTGATTTTGAGGGGGCCGGATGGATCGGTCGCGAGGCGGGCGTAGTAAGGCTCTAGTTGGCGGCGCGCGGAGAGTTCGGCTTCGGGACGGTAGCCGGGGTCGGTGATCTGGGCGGCGAGGAACTGGAGTTGGAGGACGAGGTCGGCTGGGGTGGTGTCGCCGGCGAAGGTCAACGCGTCGGGTGCGATCTTCAATGCGAGTGCTACGTTGCGACCGGCCAGGATGCGGCGCAGCTCGTCGGCGGAGTGTTGGCCCAAGCCGCTGGCGGTGAAGGCCACGTTGCCGAAAAAGGCGAGGCCGGGCTGGTCGCGCGGCTCGGTTAACTGGCCGTCGCCAACCCGAGCCTGCAGCGAGATGGCTCCGACCGCGAAGGCGGTCCGTTTCAGATTCAGGCGGACGCCGTTGGTGAATACCACTTGGTCGATGTCGAGGTCCTCGACGTGGTGTCGCGAGGTGATGGCGCCGGCAGGGCCAAAGTCCGCGTAGGCCCACGGCGCGTCGATGCGGTCCGCCGGGGCGGCGACCTCGATTTTCTCGGCGGCGGTGTAGACGCGGGCCACCTCGGCGGCGGAGGAGTCAGGCGTGCCGTCGCCGAGCTTGGCGTTCCCGATCACGGCGACGCGGACGCCGTTGGCGCTACTCCAATCGGCCTTTAAGGCTTCGTGGCACTCTTCGAGTGTGGCTTG
>RGVP01000260.1 GCA_010027235.1 bacterium | reverse complement strand
ACTGAACCCACTGGGCTTCCGCATCGGAGCGGGCTTGGATCACATCAGCCCGACGAGCAAACACTTCGGTCAACTGAAGTGCGTTGATGGAACCATTCTGAAAGAGACTCCGAGCGTTTTTGATCTGCTCCTCAGAGAGATCCAAGCTCTCGTCGAGCAGAACCAACGTTCTGTCCAAGGCCGACAGCATTTCGCGGGCTTGGCGATCCTGAATGGCAACATCTTCGGCAACAGCATCCGCCCGTTGGCGCGCGCTACGCGCTTCGCGCTCTCCCTGACTCACGGCGCCCAAGCTCGTTGCGTTGAAAAGCTCCCACTGCAAGTAGGCTCCCGCAGAATAGCTGGTCCCCGTATCTCGTGAACCTCGAGTGAGGTCACCCTGCGCAAAGGCCCCGATTCTTGGGAGAAAGCGCGCCTTTTCGGCCCCAGCGACCGCTTCGTCCACTGCCACCCCACCCAAAGACGAGCCCACTGAAAGCCCCGCGACGCCGCCCGAAAATGCCGCTCCCGGAGGGAACGGCGCCGCCCGTGGCGCCCGTTTCGCCACCCGTATGGCCGAATTGATGAAGGACCCCGATTTCGCCGAGGCCTGGAAAATCCAGCAAACCGCACGCATTGATGAGCGCTACGGCGCCCTGTTCAAACAGCTCAACCTCGCCCCCGATAAACTCGCCGCCCTGAAAGCCTTGCTCGTCGAGCGGGAAAACGCCGGTCGTGAAGTCTTCGCCAGCGCCGCCGCCTCGGGTCTCGATCCCCGCAAACAGGAAAACCGCGAGCAGTTGCGCAAACTCTCCGAGGACCTCCGCAACGAGGTAAACGCCAACATTAAGGCGACGGTCGGCGACACCACATACGCCGCCCTCGACGCCTACCAAGCCACCGGTCCCCAGCGAAACGCCGTAAAGGACTTCGCCGAAACCTTAAGCTACTCCGGCGCCCCCCTCTCCACCGCGCAGTCGGAACAACTCACCAAGATCCTGACCGAAACCGGCAAAAAATCCGGCCGCGACGTGCTGGTCACGGAGGCCACCATCACCCAGGCCACCGGAGTCCTCTCCTCCACCCAAGTCGAGGCGCTCAAACAGCTCCAAACTGAGCAACAAGCCCAGATCGTCGTGGAAGAAAAAATGCGCGCCCTGCGCGAAGAAGCCGGATTCGGCGGAGGTGGGGGCGGCAATCGCGGTAACTGGGGTGGAGGCGGTGGAGGAAACCGCGGTGAACGCGGAGGGAATTGACCCACCTCCGCCCTTTGCGCCTTGGCGCTTTTCCAGGCCCGCTTGACCCGCGGGCCTTTTTTGCGTCTTCCGCAAACCCCACACACAAAAACCCTTGCCCGCGCCTTTCCCCACTACCTAGCCTCCAGCCACAGCCCGCGTCGTCCGCGCGAGTCGTTTCAACACCATGATCGTCACCACCGCCCAGCTCTTCAAACACGCCTACGGTAAATACGCCATCGGCGCCTATAACATCAACAACGCCGAGCAGGCCATGGGCCTGTTCAAAGGCGCAATCGACTCTCAGGCTCCTTTTATCATCCAGATCTCAAAGGGCGCCCGCAACTACACCGACAAGCGCATGCTTGAGGCCATTATCCGCGCCGCCGGTGAGATTTTCCCCGAGGCGATTTTCGCCGTCCACCTCGATCACGGCGATGAAGCCACCTGCTACGATTGCATCGATTCCGGCTTCTTCAGCTCCGTGATGATTGATGCCTCCCACGACCCCTTCGAGAAGAACGTCGAGATCACCAAACGCGTGGTTGAACGCGCTCACGCCAAGGGCATCTCCGTCGAAGCCGAACTCGGCATGCTCGGCGGTGTCGAGGAAGACATTGTGGTTGAAGAAGGCCATTCCTGCCTCACTGATCCGGCCGAGGCCGAGGAATTCGTGAAGCAGACCGGTTGCGACTCCCTCGCCTGCGCCATCGGCACTTCCCACGGGGCCTTTAAGTTCAAGGGCAAGCAGTCCCTTCATTTCGACGTCCTCGAGAAGATCAAGGCCCGCATGGAGGGCTTCCCCCTCGTCATGCACGGTTCCAGCTCCGTCCCGCAGGACGAAGTCGCCCGCATCAACGCCGCCGGCGGCACCATCGCCGGCTCTATGGGCGTCGACGTAAACGAATACCTCCCCGCCGCCAAACTCGGCGTCACCAAGATCAACATCGACACCGACGGCCGCCTCGTCTGGACCCGCGTTCACCGCGAGTTCTTCCGCGACAAACCCGCGGAGTTCGATTTCCGCCCGCCCGGCAAGATCTTCATCGTGGAATACGCCAAGTTCATCGCCAGTCGCAACGTGCTCCTCGGGAGCGCCGGCCAACTCGCCGACCTCCGAGCCAGCTTGACCAAATAACCCCACGACAAGGGTTAGAGAAGGCTAGGAATGATTGTTTCCAGACCGCCCGTGGTGCCTAGGCACCAC
>RGVP01000259.1 GCA_010027235.1 bacterium | reverse complement strand
GAGCGGGAGGACGTTGAAGGGGGTGAGGCGGCGGATGACGGTGAGGTCGAGCAGGCCGTCGTCTACTCGGGCGTGAGGGGCGATGAAGCAATCGTTGCCGTATTGGTCGGAATTGGCGATCGCGACGATGAAGCCGGGGGAGCGGAGCACTTGGTCGCCGCAGCGGATGGTGTAGTCGGCGGGGTGGTAGCCGAAGAGGGTGCGCCAAGTGGTGCGGGCGTAGGCGGTGAAGCCGCGTTTGGTTAGGGCGTTGAAGCGGGCGCTGATCTCGGCGTCAAAGCCGAGGCCCATGGCGTTGAAGAAGGGGTGGTTATCGGCCACCCCGGTATCGATCGTGCGGATGTGGCCGGCGAGCAGGGCGCGGAAAGCGCCTTGGCCGGGTCCGGGGAGGCCGAGATGGCGCCCGAGGCCATTACCGGAGCCGCAGGGGATCAGGCCGAGGGCGGCGGGGGTGCCGACCAGAGCGGTGGCGACCTCATTCATGGTGCCGTCTCCACCGATCGCGACGACCAGATCGCAGCCATCATCAAGGGCGCGGCGGGCTAATTCGGTGGCGTGGAGTGGGTGTTCGGTGGGGACGACGGTGGCGTCTAGCCGGTGTTCGGCGATGAACTCGCGTGCGCGCTGGAGCAGCCAGGGGTTGCGGGCGTTGTGCCCAGAGTGCGGATTAAAAATAAAACGGGCGCGGGAGTGCATCCGGGCGGTCAGGCGGCGGCGGTCTGGGCGGGGGAACGGGAGCGAAGGTGCCCGCCGGGAGAAGAACTGGCGACCTCGCGCAGGTCCCGGGCGAAGCCGTCGATCACGCGACCCCAGGGGATGTTTTCGGCGGTGGCGCGGGCGATCAGGCCGAGGCTGCGGCGCAGGCGGGTGTCGCGGGCCAGTTCAACGGAGCGACCGATGAAGTCGGTCTCGTCGTCGAGGGCCACCAGCAGGCCGTTTTCGCCGTGGCGGAGGTAGCGGGCGGCGGCGGCGTAATTATAGGCGCACACGGCGAGGCCGGAGGCCATGCTCTCGGTCACGACATTGCCGAAGGTCTCCGTCAGGCTGGGGTAGAGGAAGGCGTCGGCCGACGCGTAGTGGCGGGCGAGGTCTTCGCGGCTGAGGAAGCCGGTGAAGACTGTCCAGGGGTGGCGGCGTTCTAGTTTTTTGCGCAGCGGACCGTCGCTGACCAGCACGAACCGGGCGCGGGGCTGGACGGAGCGGATGGCTTCCCAAGTGTTGAAGAGCAGAGAATAGTTCTTCTCGGCGGCGAGGCGGCTGACGTGGATAAAAACGGGGTCTTCCGGGCCGGCGCCCCAAGACTGGCGTAGAGCGAAGTCGCGTTTAGCGGGCGAAAAAAGGTCGGTATCGACCCCGCGCGAGAGCAGGCGCATGCCTTTAAACCCGTCGCGTGTGAGCTCTTGGTTGAGCTCGTCGGTGGGGGAAAGAGTGATGCGGGTGCGGTTGTGGAACCAGCGCAGGTAGGCGAGGGCGGGGCGGGTGAGGAAATCGAACCCGTAGTGTTTGGAATAGCTGTGAAAATTGGTGTGAAACGACGACGCCAAAGGGATGCCGAGGGCGTCGGCGGCGGACAGGGCGGACCACCCGAGGGGGCCCTCGGTGGCGACGTGCACGACATCGGGCCGTTCGGCGCGCCAGGCGCGGAGCAGGCGGCCGCGGGCGGGCAGGCCGGCGCGGAGCAGCGGGTAGCCCGGGATGGGCACGCCGGGGTAGAGAACCTCGGTGAAGGGTCGCGGGCCGGAGGCGTGGGCGGCGTTTTCGGCCTCGCCTTGGCGGGGGCGGTGCACGGTGACGGCGAAGCCCCGTTGCGTCAGGCCGGCGGCGAGATGGCCGAGGGTCATGGCGACGCCATTGATCTCGGGTGGGAAGGTTTCTGTGACTAAGGCTAGTTTCACGCTTGCGACTGTGTGTCGTCATGCGTGCTTGGATACGCAACCGTAAAGCCTTCCCACAGCGACCCTATCACTGTTCCGTAACCTATGTGCCAATCTCTTTACGTCCTCACTGGTCCGACCGCGGTCGGCAAAACCGCGCTGGCGCTCGAATGGGCGGAAGCGAACGGGGCGGAAATCGTCTCTTGCGATGCCAGTTTGTTTTACTTGGGCATGGATATCGGCACGGCCAAGCCGACGAAGGAGGAGCGGGCGAGGGTGCCGCATCACTTGATTGATGTCTGTGCGGTGCGGGAGCGGATGGATGTGGCGCGTTACGTCGAGGCGGCCCGGGCGGCCTGCGCGGACATCGTTGGCCGGGGGCGGCGGGTTTTGGTCACGGGAGGAAGTGGTTTTTACCTGAAGGCCTTTTTCGGGCCGGTGGCGGACACGATCGAGATTCGCGGCGCGCTGCGCGCGGAGGTGGCGGAGCTGGAGCGCACGGCGGGGCTGGCTGGCCTGGTCGGGCGGTTGCGGTCAATTAATCCGGGGGCGGAGG
>RGVP01000258.1 GCA_010027235.1 bacterium | reverse complement strand
CTGGCGGCGGTCTTGATGCCTTCCGGGCTCATGGGTTGGTCGGAGACAAGGAGAAGGGCACCGGTTGGTATTTCATTAAAAAAACCGACGCTAAAAATCGTCGCGGTCTCCATGTCGATGGCGAGGCAGCGGATCTTTTTTAGGTAGGTTTTAAATTCGGCGTCATGTTCCCAAACGCGGCGGTTGGTGGTGTAGACCGTGCCGGTGTAGTAATCGCGGGCGTGGTCACGGATGGTGGTAGAGATGGCCTTTTGCAGGGCGAAGGCGGGTAGGGCGGGCACCTCGGGCGGAAAGTAGTCATTGCTGGTGCCTTCGCCTCGGATGGCGGCGATGGGCAGGATGAGGTCGCCGAGCTCAGCGCGATGTTTTACGCCGCCGCATTTGCCAAGAAAAAGCACGGCCTTCGGGTGCACCGCGGAGAGCAGGTCCATCACGGTGGCAGCGGTGGCACTGCCCATACCAAAGTTGATAATGGTGATGCGCCCGGCGGTGGCGTTGGGCATCGGCTTGTCCCGACCGCGCACTGGCACGCCGTGTTGTTTGGCAAAGAGCTGCACGTAACGCTGAAAGTTAGTTAGTAAGATGTAGTCGCCAAACTCGGCTAGCGGCACACCGGTGTAGCGCGGCAACCAGTTCTCAACGATATCGTGACGGGTTTTAAGCGGGAAGGACGCTGCAGCGCTGGCGGGCGTCGGAGCGGGAGCGGGAGCGGGCGCCGGCGGTTTTTTGGAGGATTTTGCCACGGGGCGTAGTTTAAATTGAGAGATTTTTATCAACCACGGATCACACGGAGAAAACGGATTCGAAAGGGCTCGGATCAAACCATCAGGCGATTAAATAAGCCGCGGTTTGCAGGGTTTAAACTTAATACAATTGGTTTATCAGTGCCCATTCGTGTCATCTGTGGTTTATAAATTTGATCGGGGTGGATCAGCGCAGAGCAGCCGACGGGATGGTTTGTTCCCACTGGAAGGCGTTGGTTTTGTCGTAGCACTTGATCACGAGCGCGCGGGCATCCTTGGGGCCGTTGACGGCTATCTGGCAGTAGTTCTGGGTGCCGACGATGGTGCCGGCCACGACACACGGATCGGATGCTTTTTCACTCTCGGCGGCGGCCCAAGAGCCACTGGAAAAGGGCGAGGAGGTGAGCTCGTAGATGGATTGACTGGCGGTCAGGGGGCGGCGGTAGAGGGCGGTATGGTGGACGTCGCCGGTGAGGAAAATAACACCGCCGATATGGTTATCCTGGATGAATTTGATCAACTCCTCGCGTTCGCGGCGGTAGAGTTCGTGGGTCTCGGAACGGGCGGTTTTAATCATGGTCTGCACGACTTGACCGCCGGTAACGATGAAGCGGAAGGATTGGTTTTTTTGCGCCTGTGAGTAGAGTAGGGACTGCTTTAGCCAGTTGATCTGCCGGTCACCCCAGACGCTTTTCTGCGGATTTGCGTCTTGGTCGAGGATATCTTCGTCACGGTAATAGCGGTCATCCATCAGGAAAAAGGCGGCGTCGCCCCAGACGAACTTTCCGTAGACTCCTAGGTGGTCGGGTTCGCCGTAGGAGGGGTTGCCGGAGTAGGCCTTGAAGGCGGCGAGGGTGACGTCCTTGAACTCGTAAGATTGGTTCGCGTTATCGGGGCCGTAGTCGTGGTCGTCCCAAGTCCGGTAGTGCGGCATAACGGCGAAGAGTTTTTGCAGGTCAGGCGTCGCGAAATCGTGGGAGTAGCGATACCAGATACCGGATACAGAGGAAGAATCGGCTTCACGCAGATAAAGGTTGTCCCCGCCCCAGACGGTGAAGTCGGCGCCGCTGGCGGCCATGTGCCGGAAGATATCGGTTCCGTTGCCGTAGGGCTTGCCTGGACGGTCGTAAAGCGGGTCGTTCAAGTAGGCGCAGGAGCCGAATAGAAAGGAAAAGGCCGGCGGATCCTTGCGCCATTCCCACTGGTCGGTCGTTTTGAAGATCAAGGGGTAGGGAAACTCCTGAGTCTTGCCATCAATGCGCACGGAGTAGGTATAGGTCGCGCCCATTTCGAGCAGGGGCAGAACGAACTTCAGCGGTTGGCCGCCAGCCGGGGAGACCCAGGGGGTGGTGATGGCCACGGTTTTAGCGGTCTCGGGGCGGCCTTCGATCCTGTAGTCGATAAGCACCTCCTGCGCGTCCCGTGTCTCAAGGCCGATCAAGACTTCGCGGTGGCTCTGGTAGCCGAGCATGGGGCCGGAGACGAGAGTGCCGGCGGCGTGAGCGGCGCCCGTTGCAAGGGTGAATAAGGCGGCTAGTGCGGGGCTGAGTAAAGAATAGCGGAGCGACATGTCGATATCATGCACGGCGCACGTTTCAGGCCAAAGGGAAACTCGTCCCTCCGGCAAGGTGTCGCGGGAATGTCACTTATCCAGCCTATGCTGGCGTGGGCGCCGCGAGAACGGTTATAGAAAGGTCTGTTGCTTCGGCGCGGCGG
>RGVP01000257.1 GCA_010027235.1 bacterium | reverse complement strand
AAGCTTTCCTTATCGGGAGTGGTTTTGCCCGCGCGCACCGCCGTTCCCCCTCGTTGCCCTACCCCATGATGCGGCCACCCCAAACCGCCCGAAACCGCGGCATTCGGCTCCTTGCCCTCGCCTTGATTCTGGCCCCGCTGCTCGGCCACGCGGCGACCTACTATGTGCGCAACGGAGGCGACGACACCCAGAGCGGTCTCGACGATGCCAACGCCTGGGCCTCGCTCGCCAAAGTCGCGGCGGCGGCTTCGACACTCAAACCCGGCGACGCCATGCTGTTCCAAAGGGGAAGCGTGTGGAGCAACGACAGCCTGACTATCGCCAGCGTGAAGGGCAGCGCGACTCAGCGAATCACCTTCGGATCCTACGGCACCGCCGCCGCACGACCCAAAATCCTCCGCAATCTACCGCGCGACGGCTACTGCGCGAAGTTCACCGATTGCAGCTACATTACCATCCAGGGCCTCGACCTCGGCGCGGCCGGCATCGGCCTCTGGATCAACACTGCCAAAGCGGCGCAGGCCGGAGTGACGGTAGACGATTGCTACATCCACGACATCTACGGCTTTAACTACTATTACCCCTCCACGGTCCTGCCCGGCCAGTATCCCGCGGCGATCAACGTCTCCGGCGTGGACGGCCTCACGATCACCAACTGCACCTCCTACAATGCGGGCAGTTTTCTCGCCTCCACCGCCTCGGGGCCGGCCCTCGGCCGCGATCCGGATCATCTGATCGCGGGCAGCGATCCTCCGGTCGGCACCCCGATCCTGAACAAGAACGTGCTGATCAGCGGATGCCTCGCCGATCGCAACCTCTACTACGGCTTCGTGCTCGTGAACATGATCGACGCCGTGCTGCGCGACAGCACCGCGACCCGCGCCGGCTCCATGCCCATGGTGAACGGCTCCATCGGCATCATGCTGGGGAATAACAACCGCACCACGCTCTCCAACCTGGTGGTCGAGAAGACCGACAAGTTCTACACGATGCGTTACCTGGACTCGACCACCGGAACCCTCGCCGGCCCCAGCACCGCCCCCGACGGCGGCGGCATCGATTTCGAGATCAACAACCAGCAGACCGACATCGTCGGCTGCCGCATCGCCCACAATTCCCAGGAAGGCGTCATGCTGTATAACAACGGCGGCTCCACGCACAGCCTGTGCGACATCACCGGCAACGAGTTTGAATACAACAATCTCCGCCCCAGCCAGAGCCGCCCCGAAATCTGGTTCAGCCAGAGCGACTCCAACAACGGCGCCTACATTCAAGACAACCGCTACTGGCTCTTGTCGGGGAAAACCTTCCTCTCCACCGCTCGCGACCCGTCGGTCGTCGTTTCCAACAACCTCAGCGCACCCATCGCGCGCAGCGCCCCCGCAGTCCCGGCCGGCCCGACCGGCTTCGCCAAAGTCTACGATTTCAGCACCGGCGTCGATGGCTGGACCTTCACCAACTTCAAATACAGCGGCCAAAACGGCCCGTATTGGGGCGGCTTTGTCGGAGGGATCTTCCAAAACTCCGATCCCTACCTCGTCTCGCCCACCAACATCGGCACTGCCATCACCGACAATCGCCTCGTCGTCGTGAAGTTTCGCAACCTCTCCCCGTCCTCGAACGCCCAGATTTTTTTCACCACGACCACCTCGACCAGCTTCAACGCCGCCAAGAGCGTCACCTTCCCGGTCGTCCCCTACGACACCCAGAGCCGCGTCTATGTCGTCGACATGTCCGCGAACTCCGCCTGGACCGGCACGCTGCGACAACTGCGCTTTGACCCCACCGGCGGCGAGTGGGACATGACCGAGATCGACTACATCGGCGTCACCGGTATCGGCACCTGGTTCGGGTCGAATTTCACCGCGGCCGAACTCGCCAACCCCGCCATCTCGGGCCCGGATGCCGACCCCGATCAAGACGGGTTTTCCAATTTGCTCGAATACGCGCTCGGCCTGAACCCGAAGCTCCCCGAGAGGAGCAACAAGTTGCCCGCCCTCGCCGGGGCCGACGCGTCGGCCTGGACCTACACCTACACCCGCCCCATCCTCCGCTCCGCCGCATCCTACAGCGTCGAAGTCTCGACCGATTTGGTCACATGGAACGCCGCAGGCGTCGCTCACACCTTGGTAGCAAACACCGACGCCACCGAAACCTGGCAGGCCACCTACCCACGAGGCGCCGACTCCAAAGTCTTTTTTCGACTGAAGATCAGCTCAGCCCCGTGAAGCTTCCGCGCCCAAAGCGAAAACCGCGAAAGCCTCTACTGCTATCCACTCATATAAAGCTGGTTAAATAAAATTTCTATCACTCCATTTTAATCTTGCTTCATTTAAAGGAAACGTTCCCTATACGGCGCTTTCCCGATGGTCCGCCCGCCTGCAGCCCCGTCCCCGCCCCTCCCCCTTCCATAATCATGACGCCAGCCATGATTTCAGGACGGCCCGTCACTTTTTGGATGAAGCCTTCTCCTTCGGCGGCGGCGGCG
>RGVP01000256.1 GCA_010027235.1 bacterium | reverse complement strand
GGGTGCGGGCGATCTGGCGCGGGCGGGTCGAAGCCCAGCCGCAGGCCGATTGGGTGGTTGAGGTGCCCCTGCTCTTTGAGGCGGGTTTGGAAAAAGGGTTTGATTTCATCGTGTGCGTCGGCGCCAATGCAGCGGTTCAGTTGGCCCGAGTAACCGCGCGCGGGATGTCGCAAGCGCAGGCCGGGCTCCGAATCGCTTCCCAATATCCCTTGGACAAAAAACTTAAGTTATCTCACGCCGTTCTCTGGAACGATGGCACTCCCGCCTTTCTGGAAGCCCAAGTCGGCCGCTTGGCCGAGCGCTTGCGCACGCCGCGCCAAGTCTCTCGTGTTTGAGCACTTGGCTCGCGCGCGCACCCAAGATTGCTGTCGTTAACCCCTCATTAATAATTTTTTATTCATGGATTCCTCGGACACTCCCGTAGATTTATCGGCTGATTTGACTGCCAAGAAGCCCCGCAAGGCCTCCTCCCGCCGTCCGCGTGTGGCGGCGGAGCCTGAGGCCTTGGTCGGAGCCGTTCAGGACGGTTCGGCCGGGGTGGAGGCGGCGGCGGTGCCCGCCAAGCGTGGTCGGCCGCGCCGGGTGAAGGCCGAGGCTACGACCGAGACCAATGCTGGTCCGGAGTTGTTTGGGGAGGTGCCAGCGTCCGCGCCGCTGGCAGCGGCTGAGGCGGTGGACTACGTGCCTTACTCGGGCTCTTTTTCGCCGGATGACGAGGCGCCGCGTGACGAAGCCCCGGTGGAACGACCAGTTTTTGTGCCGTCTGCCCTCGCAGCTACGGGGCCCGAGGCGACGCCAGTTGATTTTGATGCGATCCAAGGTGGGGCGGAAACAGCTGATACGGGAGTCGCCGCTGGGGAACCTACCCAGGCCGCTGCTCCGGGTGCGGGCGGGCCGGTGGGGCCGGATGGCCAACCCCGCCGGGAGGAACGCAAAACCTGGTGGGAGCGGAAGAAGGAAAAAAAGCGACTCAAATGGCTCGAACGCCAGCAAGGCGGGCGTTTCCCGGGGGCGGGTGGCCCTCCGCCGGCGGATGATCATGGTCTGGCTCCCGGTGCCGAGCAGGCCTTGTCCTCTTCGGGTGGTCCGGGCTTTGCCCCCGGCCGAGGTTTTCGCGATCGTCCACCTATCCAGCCAGCCCCGCCGGCTATGAGCGGACCGATCGGCGGTCTGCCGGATGCGTCCCGTTTTTCTGATCTGGCGGCGGTTGACGCCTTGGCTGAGGAATTAGCCGCGGATGTGGATCCGCTCGATTTGACGGCGATACACGCCGCGCCTGCCGTGGAATTGGCGGCTCACTTGCGTTCGCTCGGCGAGGCCGTGCTGGGCATGCCGGCCCGCCGCATGTTGGTGGAGCAACTCTTTGCTTGGACCGCCCGTGAGCGTCGCGCCTTCCGTGAACGCGGGGTCTTGGATCTGACGGATGCCGGCCACGGCTTCATCGTCCATCTCTGCAACAGCTACCGCCTCTATCCCGAAAGCACCTATGTCTCCGCCGCACTGGTGCGCCGCCATGGCCTGCGCCGAGGGCAGGAACTCGACGTGCTGGCGCAACCGCCCCGTGCGGGCGAGCGTTGTCCCTCGGCCGTCCGGATCAGCTCCGTTATGGGGCTGGCGCCTGAAGAGGCCGCGTCCGTGACCGCCTTTGAGGAGCTTATCCCTTACTATCCTACCAATCGTATTTTACTGGAGGCTAATGAGATTCATAAGGATATCTCGATGCGGGCCATCGATCTGCTTACGCCGGTCGGGTTTGGCCAGCGTGGTTTGATCGTGGCGCCGCCGCGCACCGGCAAGACCGTCTTGTTGCAGAATATCGCCAACTCGATTTCGCAAAACTTCCCGGAGGCGACGCTGATCCTCCTGCTCATTGATGAGCGTCCCGAGGAAGTGACGGATTTCCGGCGTCACACCAAAGGTGATGTGGTTTCGTCCACGTTTGACGAGACGCCCGAGAGCCATGCGCACGCGGCCGAGATGGTGATTGAGCGTGCCCGGCGCCTGGTCGAACTGGGCAAGCACGTGGTCATCCTGCTGGATTCGATCACGCGCCTCGCCCGCGCCTACAACGCCCTCGCTGGCAATGGTGGCAAGACCATGTCCGGCGGCATTGAGTCGAATGCCTTGCAGCGCCCGAAGCGTTTCTTCGGCTCGGCGCGCAATATCGAGGGGGGCGGTTCGCTCACTATCCTTGGCACCGCGTTGGTCGATACCAACTCCCGCATGGACGAAGTGATTTTCGAGGAGTTCAAGGGCACCGGAAACATGGAACTGCACCTCGATCGCGGCTTGTCTGACAAACGTATCTTCCCCGCGATCAACATCGACCGTTCCGGCACGCGCAAGGAGGAGCTCATCTACCATCCCGACGAGATGCTGCGGGTCTACGGCTTGCGCCGCGCAATGCAGGGCATCCCTCCGGTGGAGGCGATGGACATGTTTATCCAGCGCCTGAAGAAAACCAAGACCAACACGGAATTTTTGTTGAGTCTAAATCGCTAAAGTCGCGCACTGATTCTT
>RGVP01000255.1 GCA_010027235.1 bacterium | reverse complement strand
GGTGCTCGCACAAAGCGACATTCAGGGAGACGGAGCCGCGAAAGCCCGCCGAATCCATCGCCGCCATCATCCGTTGCCATCCGGCACGATTGCCATAATCACGATGCGAATATTGCAGCACATCCGGATTGGGCCGCGCCCATGGCTTGCGGGTGACGCATTTGCGCGACGTGGCGGAATTCACCACCCCGGTGCGCGCCATCCACCTCACCGAATTGCAGAATGAGGCGAAGGGCCGGCCCTTCGACATCGCCTTCATCTGCATGAAATCCTACGACACCGAATGGGCCACGGTGATGATCCGGCAATATCTCGCGCCGGGCGGCTTTTGCGTCTCGCTGCAGAATTGCATGAATGAGGAGACCATTGCCGGCGTCGTCGGCTGGGGCCGTGTTTTGGGCACCATTGCCAGTTCGATCACCGTGGAGCTGATGGTGCCGGGCAATATCCATCGCAATTCCGGCAAGGGCGGCGCGGCACACACTGTCTATCGCGTGGGCGAGCCGCATGGCCGGCCCACCGAGCGGGCCAAGGAAATCGTGCGGCTTTGCGCCCTGTCCGACAGCGCGACGCTGACCGAAAACCTCTGGGGCGAGCGCTGGTCGAAGCTTGTCACCAATGTGATGGGCAATGGCATGTCGGCCTGCACCGGGCTGCTCAGCCGCGATGTGGTGGCCGATGACCAGCTTCGCGCCTTCACCGCGCGGTTGGGCGCGGAGGCGATCCGGGTGGGCCAGGCGCTGGGCTATTCGCTGGAAGAAATTCTGCATATCGACCCCGAGGTGATCGCCCGCGCAGGTGAGGGCGATGCGCAGGCCCGCGCCGAATATGACCGCAAGCGCATTGCCGAGAGTGCGCGCGGCGGTGCCCATCGCCCCTCCATGGGGCAGGATATGGTGAAAGGCCGCCGCACCGAGATCGAGTTTCTCAACGGCTTCGTTGCCGATCGCGCCGCGCCGCTGGGCATCCCCACGCCCGCCAATGCGGCGCTGACCGAGATCGTAAAAAAGGTCGAGCGCGGCGAGTTGCAGCCCGACCCGAAGCATATTCTGGACTTGCGGATGAACTGAGCCGGGCTCAAGGCCGGGCTGCGACCACAAAGGCAGTGCGGGTGGGCAACCAGGCCCGCCCGCGGATGGCCTCGGGCCTTGCGCCATCCAGCACGGCGCAGATATCGGCCACACCTCGGCGCGCTGGCGGTAGTATTGCTGGTTGGCGTCCGTCATGGCCGTTTGGCAGACCTGGTCGCAGTCGATCAGGGGGATGTTCTGCGGCAGGTTGGTGAGGGTATGCGGGCGAGACCGGATTGAGCTTGTCACCAAAGCCGATGGTGATGCCTTGGGCATTCTTGAGTTCATCACGGTTTGTGGCGAAGGAGATTGTCTGGCTGGCCATGCGGGTCCTCCCAGGCGAGCTTGCGGGATATTCCGCCGCCATGCTTGTCGCGGATGCGTGAGCGTTCATTCTTATTTAACGCAGCCTCTCCAAGCTGCCTCGCGAGCGTGAGGCGGAGGAAGGCGATATCGATGGATCAATACTTGCCCCCCGCAGGTCGCGCGGGGGCTGCGGCGCCGGACGAGCCTGGCGAATACGGCACCGTTTTTGTGGACCGTCGGGTTATCGCCTTTCGAGCACCGGCGCTCTGCGCGCTGCTGACATCGATCTGGCAGGATAATGGCAGCGGCATGCAGGCGCGCGCCATCCGCTTCTCCACCGCCCAGCAGATGCTCCATGTCGAGGTGGAGCAGGCCGGGCGGCGGCTGGAACGCCAGGTGTTGAGCAGTGAATTGCTGCCGCTCATCATCGCCTATTGCATAGGCGCGCGGATCGGGCTGCCGGCCAATTCGGAGAAATCCGTGCTCATCACCACCGGCGGCGCGGTGCTGGATTGCGTGCTGGCCCATGGCGGGCTGCCGCCTTTCCGCCGCAAAAGGGCGCATGCGGCGCGGCTGATGGGAAGTGGGATAGCTAGAGCATCGGCCATGACGACCTCGGCGGGCAAGCCCTCGATCAGGGCGTAAGCTTGCGGATAGTCGCCGCGCTGTCCGCCGGTCAGGGCGAAGCGCACCGGGGCGCCCAAACCCCGGACAGCCAGGTGGATCTTGGTGCTCAGGCCACCGCGGGCGCGGCCAAGGGCCTGATCTTCAGGCCCCCCTTTTTGGCCCCCGCTGCGTGCTGGTGGGCGCGGATGATGGGGCTGTCGACGATCAGGTATTCGAAATCGGGATCATCCGACATAGCCTCGAAGATGCGCCGCCACACGCCCTTCTCGCTCCATCGACTGAAGCGGCGGAACACGCTGTTCCAATCGCCGAACACCTCGGGAAGGTCACGCCACGGCGAACCCGTGCGCACGATCCACAACACGCCCTCGACGAACATTCGGTTGTCGCGGCCAGTTGAGCCCTTCTGGTCAGGGCGCCCGATGATCAGCGGCGCCATCCGCTCCCACGCCGCGTCGCTCAGCACCAAACGATCCAACACGCCCAAGGTCACCTCCCGAAAGGTAGCCTTGAATCAC
>RGVP01000254.1 GCA_010027235.1 bacterium | reverse complement strand
TCAGGCCGAGCATGATATGCACGCCGACGGTGATGAGCAGGGGGACGTTGCGGGCCGCGCGCAGCAGGCGGAACGGGAGCCGGAGTTCGGGAGCGGACATGGCGCGTGGGCGACGGGTTCAGGGCTCCTCTTCCGTGGCAGCAAAAGTGACGTTGGTGACTCCGGCGGCAGCGAGGGCGTTGAGCACGTCGATACTGCGTTCGTAAGCGGAGTCGGGGTGGCTGATCAGGGTAACGACCAGCTTGGTCTTGGCGGCGTCGCTGGAGGCCTTGAGCTGGCCCAGGGTGTTGGTCAACTGAGGCAGGTGGTGGGCGTCGGGTGTGTCGTAGATCTCGTCGTTGAGGGTGACTTCGCCATCCTCGGCGACCTGCAGGATTTGTTCGTCGAAAAACTCCGTTGGGGTGGAGGCTGCGGCGACGCCGGGCAGCTTGGTCTGGAGGATTTGCTCGATGCGGATCTGAGCGGCCAGGGCCATGAAAAAGACCAGAATCACGAACACCACGTCGATCATCGGCGCGATCTGGAAGCCGACGTCGGGGTTCTGGGATTGGACGGGGAGGCGCATGGGGAAAAAGCGGAAAGCGGAAACCGGAGAGATGTGGAAGACGGGAAGGGGTTGGAATCGAAGTAGCTTAGATTTTCGCTTTTCCGTTTTTCGCTCTCTGCTTTTTAGTGTGCCACGGTGGCAAAAGTGACGTCGTTGATACCGGCCTTGGCGGCTGCCTCGACGATGGCCTGCACCTGGCGGACGGGCGTGCCGGCGTCGGCGCGGATGAGGACGCGGGCCTGAGGGTTATTTTTTTTTCGCGCGATCAGGGTAGGCACGGTGTCGGCGGGTAGGACGACCTGTTCCTCGTAGGTGGTGGTGGCGACGCGGTCTTCTCCGCGCCAGGCGACGTTAAACACCAACTCGCCTTCGGAGTCGTCCTTCTTGTTCGCATCGGGCGCGACCGGGACCTGAATCGAGGGGTCGTAGCGCGCTACGGATGAGGTCGCGATGCTCATAAAAAAAATGAGCAACACAAGCAACACGTCGATCATCGGCGCGATTTGGAATTCGGGCTCGCCGTCGCCGCCGCTACCTGAGCTTGCCATGAGATTGAGTGTTTAAGGTTAAGGTTCGCGGGCGACTCAGCCTTGAGACTGGGTTTGCTGGCTGGCGGCGACCCAGTCGGGAGTGGCAGCGATTAATTCGCCGCCCTCGAAGGTGACGTTTTCGAGGTGGGCGTAGGGGAAGCCGCGGAAGAAATCGTTCAGCACCAGCGAGAGTTCGTGGATCTGTTGGCCGACGCGGTTGCGTAACAGGTAATAGAATACGAACGCGGGAATGGCGACGGCGAGGCCGGAGGCGGTGGCATGAAGCACGTGGCCGATGGCACCGGAGAGTTTGGAGGGATCGGCGGCGCCGGCCTGGCCCATGGCGGCGAAGGCTTGGATCATACCGACTACGGTTCCGGTTAGGCCGACCATGGGGGCGATGACGCCGATCACGGAAAGGTAGGCGATCTTGGCTTGAAAGCGGGCGTTTGCGCCGACCACCACGGCGGCGATGGCGTCTTCGGCGGCGGCCTTGCCGGAGGGGGCGTGTTTCAGGCCGGCGTGGAGAGCGGCGGGCAGGGCGCCCTTGGCCCTGGCGGACCAAGCGTAGGCGCCACGGTAGTCACCGGCGCGGAAATAATTTCGCGCGCTCTCAAGGTCGGCAGCGGGCAGGAATTTTTTC
Source organism: bacterium (assembly GCA_010027235.1). Lineage (GTDB taxonomy): Bacteria > Verrucomicrobiota > Verrucomicrobiia > Opitutales > Opitutaceae > IMCC26134_A. The sequence continues at coordinate 831 of RGVP01000254.1, read as the reverse complement.
GTGGCGGTGTTCTGGTAGAGATCGATTACGAGATAGACGATCAACGCGGAGCAAAACCAGAGGGGCAGGATGAAGGGGGAAGACAGCTCGGCGAGCAGGCTGGTTGATTTCACGGCGGGCGCGGCGGTGGTCTGGGCGAGCAGGGCGACCGGCGAGGCGAGAGCGAGGGAAACGGAGAGGACGTGGCGCATGGCGGGTTAGGAAAAGCGGGTCAAAGGTTGAACTCTTTTTTGGCTTGGGCGGCTTGGAGGGTGGCGGGGTGGCGATCGAGCAGTTCTAGGGCGGTGCGCTCGGCGCGGTCGGTATCGCCGTAGCCCTTGTAGGCGCGGGCGGCGCCGAGCAGAGCGGCGGGCATGAGGTCCTCATGGCTGCCGAAGAAGGCAGGAATGTGCAGGTAACATTCCAAAGCCTCGGCATGGGCGGCGCGGGCGGCGGCGAGATCGCCGCGCAGCAGCCAAGCGCGGGCGGCGACGGCGGGCGGGGCGTCCTTGACGATTTCGTCAAGCATCAGGCGGGCGAGGGCTTCGCGACCGGCGCGGGTGTCGAGCTGCGCGAGGGCGAGCTGGGCTACGCCGGTTACCTCGGGGCCGAGGCCGGTGGACATCAACTCGCGGGCGGCGGCGCCGATGGCGGTCTCATCGGTGCCGAGCAGCAAGCACTGAAGGCGGAGTGTGGCGGCGCGGGGCCAAGGGGAGCCAGCGGTTTGGGGAAAAGGTGCGAACTGGCGGTAGACCGGTTCGAGAAGTTTTAGTGCAGCCTCGCCCTGACCGGCGGTCGCGAGGGTCTCGGCCTCGTCGAGGGCGGGGGGCTCGGGGAAATCGAGCCGGGCGA
>RGVP01000253.1 GCA_010027235.1 bacterium | reverse complement strand
AGGGTCACGGCGGTCAGGGTGGTGATGGGTGCTGCGGGCAATGCCAGCGAGGGCAGGCTCATGGTCAGTGGTCCTTGAGTCTTTGGTGCCGGCCTGTACGCTTAATCAATTCCGAACCGAGATCACGCCGAAGTGTGCCGCCTGATTCTGGTACACGACTTTTCCTGTTTGGCGGTCCGTCACCTTGACAGCGAGAATGAGTATGTCGCTCGCATTCTGCGCGACCAGTGAGAAGTTCTTGCGTAAGTTGATGTGATATCCGTCCGCCTCTTCGCGGCCGCCTGACTGGTTGAAGTTGTAGGCCTTGTACATGCCCGATTGGTCGCCGTTGGTGAGCTTGAGTTCGGTGTCGACGCCGCGGCTGCCGCCGGCGAAGCAGGCGAGGATGTTGATGTGGCTCCCCGTACCGCACGAGATCACCGCCTCGTATGGGAATTGCTTGGCCAATTCCTCTCTGGCGCGCTGCTCGGCCTCCTCGCGCGCTTTGCGCTCGGCGGCGGCCTTGGCGTTGGCGGCGGTGCGGTATTGCAGTGCAGTTTGGCCAGCCTTGCGGCCGTCGCCTTCATCGGCCAGGAACTGCAGCAAACGGCTGGCTGCCGGGTCGGCGGCCTTGTCGTAGCCGCTCTGGCTCATCCTGCCGACGGCTGTATCAAAAGCGGCTTTGTTGTCGACGCCAAACTTGCGGAGGTCGGCGAGTTGCGGCGCGGACGCGCCGTTACCACTGCCCAAGGTTCGCGCAAGTTCGAGGTCGGCCCAGCTGCCAAATCCGATCGACTTGGCGAGCGGTTCCTGGGCCTCGGCGCGGGTCATGAGCGAGCCGACGATGATTGGTTTGCCTTCGCGCCGCAAGGCCTGGATGTAGCGCTGCAGGTTGGGCGCGTAGTCGACCACGATGGCGCACTTACCGGCTTGGGCGGCCGAAAAGAGTTCTTCTGGCGTCTTTAATACCGAGTCGACGCGCGCCGGCACCTTCTTGCCACTCCAGCGCGAGAATCCTTCCGAGGCAAGGAGTCCGTTGAGTGCCGTGCCATCTTTTACCGCGGTGGTGCAGATCGTCACTTCCTCGGGCTTGTAGCCACCAGCCTTCAGGCCCGGTGCGATGGCGGCGACCAGTTCCGAGCCATCTTGCGCGGCCTGCTCGATACGGCTCACCCACTGATCCTGCAACTGCTTCATTTTCGCGTTGCGCTCGTTGTTGGCTTGTTTTGCATCGGCAGCGTATCGGGTGAGAGTGGATACCTCGATGACGCCTAGTTGCTGAAAGCCCCCAGCGCTAAGGTCTTTCTGATCCGCCTTAATTTGTTCAAGGCCCATATAGCTGAGCTGGCCTAATGTGCCGGCGTTGCCATTACGAATCGCCTCGGCAGCGAAGCGCGGGAGAAGGTAGATCAGCGCCATCCGCGGAGGGGTGGGGGCCCAATTCATCGCGGTCGGCGGATTGCACTGGATCTTCTTGTTGTTGAGGATGCGCCGAAGGGCATCGTTCACCGCTGGCTGCAGCGATGAATAGTTCTGGGTATTCGTGAAGGACTCGTAATTGCCGCCTAGGGACTTCTCAAGGATGTCGGCGACAGTCGGAAAGTGGAAGACTCCCCCCGGAAAATCCAAGCGGAGATTGACCTGATAACTACCGAGTTGCGCGACCGCCACTTTCTGGCCCTCACCGATCACGGTCACATCATTGAGGTCGCGCTTGAATTGCGGGTGGCGGGTGTTCAGCAGAACGATGAGGTCAAGTCCGTTGCCACCGTCCGGCATCGACCACCCGGCAGCGGTACCGATGTCGGGAGCCGCGGACGAGGGGGCGGCGGCGAAGAGCCAGAGCAAGAGTCCCAGAACATTGGCAAAAGCTTTCAAGCGGCGCTCCTTAAAGGTGGCCGGGGCATGTGATCCCGGAATGGAGACCGCGCATCACCGCCGCCTCCGATCACTTCTTGTGCAGGATGACGCCCATCGGCGCCACGATGGTTCCGTCCTTCTGCAAAGTGAGCAACACGCTGGGCCCCGAGCCGGGGTTGCCGAGCTTGATGCGGTCATCTTCGAAGGCGTAGGGCATCTCGTACTCAATGCCCATTGTCGCCACGGTGACCGTCCCGTTGGGGCGGAAGGTGTACGTGGCGATACCTGCTGTGTCGGTGTATTGGCCGCTAAAGCTGTTGCCGCAGGCCGTCAGCAGCGCCGCAACAAGCATCGAAATAAAAAGTCTCAAGAATTTCTCCCACAGCTAATGGGCATGGCATCGAAACGTATCACGATTGGATTGTCCGAACGAGATTGCGATTGTATGGTCGGGTACAGGGATGGGCGTTTCTCGACCTCCCCAAATCATGTCCGCTCGTAACTGAATTTCGTTGGGTCCGGCGCTGACGTTAATTGGACGGGGCGGGCGCTGATGAGCGTTGTCCCGTGAAAGGACATCAACGCACCGTCGTGTTCTTGGACAGTGAGCCTCCGTGACGGGCACAGTGGTTGTTCCGCGCGAGGACGTCAGCGTAACGACACGTTCTTGGACGCCGAGACAGCCTGAAGGACAAGGTGGTTGTCGTGGGCT
>RGVP01000252.1 GCA_010027235.1 bacterium | reverse complement strand
TTTCAGCATCAGATCTCGTTGTGTGCAGCACAGGTCTCATTGGCGAACGCCTCCCTATGGATCTCTTGCTAGCTGGCGCTGCAGACGCGGTGGCGGAGCTAGCCGCCGAGGGAGGCCCGAATGCTGCTTTAGCCATCATGACGACGGATACCAAGCCCAAGATGGCAACTTCGGAATTCGGTGAGGTCCGCATTGGTGGGATGGCTAAAGGTGCCGGGATGCTTGCGCCTTCTTTGGCCACAATGTTGGTAGTAATTACCACTGATGCTCTGCTCGACACCACCCAACTCGATGCCCAGGCCGCCTTCACCGCCGCCATGGCGCTTCTGAACACCAAACTCTCTTCACACAGCACCTGAACCACGCCCCATTGCGGCTTGAACAGCGGAAAACCCGCCCCAAGCCGCTGTTTTCCCGCTTGACCCCCGCCCATAACCGGCCGATAGACCGCGAATAACGTCAGGGCCCAAAGCCTCTGGCGCTTTGGGCGTCAACCCAAGGCGGATACCGGGCGAGCCGTCACGCGCCCGGAAACAGGGCGGAACTGGGCATGGCCCCAGCCTCCGCAAGTCGTCTCCGCCCCTGGGCGGCCGCGCAGAGCTTCGTGGGCGCAACCGCCCACACAGGACAGAACAACTTTATGGCACAAGCCAACACCCTCGGTGATACCGAGGATTTTGCCACCCTTCTCGATGAGATGATGGGTGCCGATACCGGCTTCGCCGGCTCCGTCGTAACCGGCCGCGTGATTCGCATCGATGATGATGTGGCCGTGGTCGATGTCGGGCTGAAGAGCGAAGGCCGCGTTCCCCTCAAGGAATTCGCCCCCCAGGGCATGAAGCCCGAAGTCAAGCCCGGCGACATGGTCGAGCTTTTCATCGAGCGCTACGAAGACCGTGACGGCGCCATCGTGCTCTCGCGCGAAAAGGCCCGCCGTGAGGAAGCCTGGACCCTGCTGGAAAAAGCCGCCGCCGCCCAGGTGCGCGTCAACGGCATCATCTTCGGCCGCGTCAAGGGTGGCTTCACCGTCGACCTCGGCGGCGCCGTGGCCTTCCTGCCCGGCTCCCAGGTCGATATCCGCCCCGTGCGCGATGTCGGCCCCCTGATGGGCATGAGCCAGCCCTTCCAGATTCTCAAGATGGACCGCGCCCGCGGCAACATCGTGGTGTCGCGCCGTGCCGTTCTGGAAGAGACCCGCGCCGAACAGCGCAGCGAACTCATCCAGGGCCTGAAGGAAGGCATGATCCTCGACGGCGTGGTGAAGAACATCACCGATTACGGCGCCTTCGTGGACCTCGGCGGCGTCGATGGCCTGCTGCACGTGACCGATATCGCCTGGCGCCGCATCAACCACCCCTCCGAAGCCCTCACCATCGGCATGCCGGTGAAGGTGCAGGTGGTGCGCTTCAACCAGGAAACCCAGCGCATCAGCCTGGGCATGAAGCAGCTGATGTCCGACCCCTGGGATGGTGTCGCCATCAAATACCCGGTCAGCGGCAAGTTCGCCGGCCGCGTCACCAACATCACCGATTACGGCGCCTTCGTGGAGCTGGAACCGGGGGTCGAGGGCCTCGTCCACGTCTCCGAAATGTCCTGGACGAAGAAGAACGTCCACCCGGGCAAGATCGTCGCCACCTCCGAACAGGTCGATGTGCTCATCCTCGACGTGGACGAGCCCAAGCGCCGCATCTCGCTCGGCCTCAAGCAGGCGCAGGGCAACCCCTGGGAAGTCTTCCAGGATGCCAACCCGCCCGGCTCGATCATCGAAGGCGAAATCCGCAACATCACTGAATTCGGGCTCTTCATCGGCATTGCTGCCGATGTGGATGGCATGGTCCATATGTCCGACATCAGCTGGGAAGTGCAGGGCGAGCAGGCGATGGCCGCCTACCAGAAGGGCCAGATCGTCAAGGCCAAGGTGCTGGACGTCGATGTCGAGAAGGAGCGCATCTCGCTCGGCATCAAGCAGCTCGAAGCCGACCCGGCCGCCGAAGTGCTGGACCGGATCCGCAAGGGCGATATCGTCAGCTGCACCGTGACCAAGGTGGAAGCCAACGGCATCGAGGTGAAGGTGGAGGAAATCCTCACCGGCTTCATCCGCCGCGCCGAACTCGCGCGCGACCGCCAGGACCAGCGCCCGGAAAAATACGCGATCGGCGAGATTGTCGAGGCCAAGATCGTGGCCGTGGACCGCGCCGCACGCCGCCTCTCCTTGACCGTGAAGGGCAAGGAAGTGGAGGAAGAACGCGAAGCGATGAAGGAATTCGGCTCGGTCGATTCCGGCGCATCGCTGGGCGATATCCTGGGCGCGGCCATCCGCCGCCAGCGGGAAATGGCCGGGAAGGAGTAATCCTTCCCCACGCCGATTGAGTGACAGGGAACCCCGGACACGTAAGTGCCTGGGGTTTTTTGTTGGGGAAGTAAGGTCGAGGGGCGCTGCCCCTCGAGCACCCCGGCAGGAAACTCAGTTTCCTGCACCTTCGATAAAACGGAGACATTAGAGCCGTTTCACGCAGGGTGTCCGTATCCGCAGTGGCGAATGTAGTTTTTGCATTCGGTTGAG
>RGVP01000251.1 GCA_010027235.1 bacterium | reverse complement strand
GGCGATCTTCGCAGTGGTGACCGCGCTGGCGTTGATTTTCGCCGTGGTGATCGCATCGCTGGCGATCTTCGCAGTGGTGACCGCGTCGGAGGCGATCTCCGACGAGCCGATGGTGTTGTTCGCGTTCGGTGTGTTGAGAAGATACTTGATCGCCATGGTCTTACGCCTCTGTGAAGGAAACCCGGTACTCTACGCCGCCACCTGCCGCGAACCTCATGCTCATCAGCAGGCTTGTTCCGCTCTGACTGAATGTTAGTGCGTCCTCCGCCAGGATGTTGACGCCCTGCTTCTGGATCGATGCCACCCGGGTGTCGGGTCGTTCCTCCCCAGTGGAAGTGAGCAGGACGCGCAAATAGAAATCCTCGTGCGAAATCGCGCCACCGCTCGTCTGGGTGTACTTCAGTGCGGCGTTGACCTCGACAGTCTTGTAGCCCGTGAACGGAAAAAAATGGGGAACGGTCAAGACGACCGCCGGACCGCCGGCGGGACTCGTGTTCGCGAAGCGGTACTTGCCGCTGATTCCGGGCGCGATGGTGGTCCACTGCGGAACGTCCCCGTCCGTGCTGAGCACCTGACCAAACGTGCCAATCGGAATGCGAACCCACTCCGTCCCGTTGAAGTAGGCGAGGTCTCCTCTGGTCTGCCCCTCAACTACAAGGGCTACGGTACGGCTGATCAACATGCGCGAAAGAATAGCATCGGCGTCTAGAAATAGAAGCCGGTTCACGCCGTGAAACCGTGGCCGGCTCGATGCACTGTTGGATTCACGGCACCCCGACCGTGAACGCCGCCCCTCCCCTGACGCTGCTCGGCTTCGGGGAGGGGTGAGCGCGGAGAAGCAGCAGAAACCCGCGCGCGGCGTAAGGAAGACTAGCGGAGAAGGCCGTAATGGGCTAGCGTCTTGACCTTGTCGCGGAGACCGCGCCAGGTGTCACTGAAAGAAAAGGCGTCCTTCTCAAGGCCATAGACCTGAAGGACCGCGTTGAATGCAGCCGTTTTCACGGCAGGCCTATCCGGGTTGAAATACTTGTAAGCCCTATGGAGGCCGTACGCAGCGATAGGGAGCGCCACTGAGCCTGCGAATTGAGCGGGGCTTTCTCCCCAAAAGGGGCGCGGCTTAGGTGCAAAAATTTGCGGTAACGGAGTGTGCGCCCGCGCCTTCGCTTCCGCCGCCGAATGTAGTGCGTCCATCAGGCCTTGGTTAGAGACAGGGGCCCCCTGTCGGGCTTCCATAGCCTCCCTGAGTGCGTCCATAGCGAATCCAGGTCCGTTCGAAAGCTTGGGAAAGTCCCACGCAGCCTCCTTCTCCTTACCCGAGTACCGCTTGAGCATCGCCTGCCCCTTGGCGTAGAGACGCGCGCGGCCGGCGTCATCGCTCGGAACCGGCTCACCCCACGCCTTGGCGCTGAGCGCCCTACGCGAAGGCTCGCCGTTGTCCTTCTTCATCGCGCCGGGGGCGCCAGGGCCGAACATCCGCGAGAGGAAGCTGCCCTTGCGCTTCATCTTCTCGGGGGTGTCGGCCGGGCCTTTCACGCCGGGCTTGATGTCGTGGCCCTGGGCCTTGAGCGACGCGCGGCCCTTGGCGTTCAGTCCGCCCTCGGGGTTCTTGCCTTCGGAGCGCTGCCAGGCGCCAGAGTCGGAGGCCTCTTTTTGAGCCGCCATCTCGGCCGCACGAGCCTTGTCCTCCAGAGCCCGAAGATGTTCGCCGGCTGCGGCCCGAGTGCCGAAGTGATAACCGGTGTACCCAGGGATCACCAAACCCCCGAGGATGTTGTAGCTGCGCTCGACTTCTTTCTTCGCGAGCGCATCGGTCATGGGACGCCTTCACGTCCCTGGCGAAACGCTGAAAGACGCCCCGCACGAGCTCCTGCTCATTCTTGGCGTCGGGGCTTGAATCGATCGCGCTCGACAAAAGGGAAGCGGGAATCTTGAAGCTCAAAACGCTGGGGGTGGAGCCCGCGGCTCGGGCTGCCGCCTGCGCGTACTCGGGTGTGCGCGAGTGCCCAGCCGGAGCGGCCCAGAGACCTCGCGACGAATCAGACAACAGCGAGGCCGGGCCGTGCTGGAGGATGCTCGGAACGTGCGACGCGGCGAGGCCAGACTCCAAGCTGACCAGGTTGCCGTCGCGAATATCGCGCATCACCTGCTTCCACTCGGGAGACCCAAAAGCGAACTGGGGTTCGGAGCTTGCCGCCGCGCGATTCAGCTTTCGAATCGCCTTCCTGAATCCTTCCGCCGAAGAGGCGTGGCCTGAAGAAACATGTCCCGCCGACTGGTACACCGTCTTGAGCGCCGCCTGACGATCCTCGGGAGCCATGGCGAAGATGCGGTCCGCCGTACGCCGGCTGAGGGCCGTCTTGTCCGTCGCCTCTTTCCTCGCTTCGGCCGCAGCCTCAGTGTTCTTCACGAATTGCTCACCCTCGCGGCTACCCTCGCGCTTCTTGGCGTTGGTCGCCGATCTTTCACTGGGTGAAAGCTTGTCCCAAGCCTTCTCGGGCAGGTAGCGCGTGGTGCCGCCCTTGCGCTCGGCGGGCTTGCCGTCGCTGGTGGTCCACTTCTGGTCCGTCCACTTCGAGAGCGA
>RGVP01000026.1 GCA_010027235.1 bacterium | reverse complement strand
CCTTTGCCCGCGCGCTGGGGGAATTCGGGGCGTCCGTGCTGGTAGCAGGCTACATCCCCGGACGGACCGTCACTCTCGCCCTCGGCATTTATCACGAGGTGCAACTGGGCCGCGACGACCGCGCCTTGGCCCTCGTGGCCGTATCCGCCACCCTGGCCTTCGCCGCGCTTTGGACCGCCGAGCACTGGCTGCGCCGCCCTAGCTCGATACGTTGATAAATCTCTCTTCCGAAGATGCCTGCCTCACTCCCGCCCTGCCCGTTTTTACCCGCGCCTCCTGCTGGGCTCGACCACCGCCATCTGTCCCGCCACGGCGAGGTCCGCGACGCTGCCTTCTACCTATCCTGCCTGGAATACGGCCAAAGTCTCTGGCAGCGCGGCCTGGCTGCGCGCGCCGTGCTGTGCCTCGACCGCGCCCTCGGGGCTGATCTGCGCGGGGACGAAGCCGAGATCCAAACTTGGCCCCTGCCCTATGCAGCGATGGCGTGGTTCCTCGTGCACACCCCGCCGGAGGTGTTCATCGGCAATCCGCGCGTGCATTTTCAACACTACGCCGACCGCATGAACGAACCCCGCCGCGCCCAACGCGCCACCCGCGCGTGGGCCTGCTGGGCCCTCGCCCGCCGCCTGCGCCCGGAATGGCCCGCCGATGCGAAACACGACGTGATTGAGCCAGCCGAGGCCACCATCGCCGCCGCCCTCAAACTAGAGGGTCTACCCGGGGAAACCGCCCTTTGGCAAAATGTGCTGGCCGCCTGCTCCCCAGGTTTTTTTGCAGGGACGCTAGAAAACTTTCCAAAACACACTTGACCGAGCGGAAGCGGGTTCTAGCGTCCGCACTCTTTCCTCCATCCGGGGTGATAGCTCAGCTGGTTAGAGCGTCTGCCTGTCACGCAGAAGGTCGCGGGTTCGAGTCCCGTTCATCCCGCCATTTTATGGCCCCCGGTCCCCGCGATCGGGGCTTTTTTGTGCCCCCACACCCCGGTTTGCCCGACGCGAACGGGCCTCGCGCCGCGAAAAAACGCGAAAAAAAAGGCCGACACACCTTGCGGTGCGCCGGCCCATGTTGGGTAGATCGTGCCTGAGGAACGAGCGACCGGAGACTCGGACTTAGTAGTCCATGCCACCCATGCCGCCGCCACCATGGCCGCCACCGCCACCCGCAGGAGCTTTGTCTTTCTCGGGGGCATCGGTGATGATGCACTCGGTGGTCAGGAGCAAACCGGCGATGGACGCAGCGTTCTGCAGCGCAGTGCGGGTTACCTTGGTAGGATCAACGACGCCGGCCTTCACGAGGTCCTCGTAAGCGCCGGTAGCGACGTTATAGCCATTCGCACCCTTGGAGGCGAGGACGGCCTGGACGACGACCGCACCCTCGACGCCGGCGTTGAAGCACAGCTGCTTCAGCGGGGACTCGACCGCGCGACGGATAATCTGAGCGCCGAGCTTCTCGTCGCCCTCGAGGGCGGCGATAGCGGCATCCACGGCTTTGGCGGTGCGCAGGAGGGCGACACCACCACCGGACACGATGCCCTCGGCCACGGCGGCGCGGGTAGCGTGCAGGGCGTCTTCCACGCGCTGCTTCTTTTCCTTCATCTCGGACTCGGTGGTGGCACCGACGTTGATCACGGCGACGCCGCCGGCGAGCTTGGCGAGGCGCTCCTGGAGCTTCTCCTTGTCGTAGTCGCTGGTGGTCTCGTCGATCTGGCGGCGGATCTGCTTCACGCGGCCCTGGATGTCGGAGCCCTTGCCGGCGCCCTCGATGATGGTGGTGTTTTCCTTGTCCACCACGATGCGCTTGGCGCGGCCGAGGTCGGAGACCTGGACGTTCTCGAGCTTGATGCCGAGGTCCTCGGAGAGGAGACGGCCGCCGGTCAGGACAGCGATGTCTTCGAGGATGGCCTTGCGGCGGTCGCCGAAGCCGGGTGCCTTGACGGCGCACACGTTGAGGGTGCCGCGGATCTTGTTCACCACGAGGGCGGCGAGGGCCTCGCCCTCGACCTCTTCGGCGATGATGAGGAGGGGCTTGCCGGTCTTGGCGGCAGACTGGAGGATGGGCAGGAACTCCTGGAGATTGGAGATCTTCTTCTCGTGAATGAGGATGTAGGCGTCCTCGAGGATGGCTTCCTGGCTCTCCTGGTTGGTGGAGAAGTAGGCGGAGAGGTAGCCCTTGTCGAACTGCATGCCCTCGACGACGTCGAGGGTGGTCTCGATGGACTTGTTCTCCTCGACGGTGATGGTGCCGTCCTTGCCGACCTTGTCCATGGCCTCGGCGATGATGTCGCCGATGGTGGTGTCCCAGTTGGCGGAGACGGTAGCGACCTGGCGGATCTCCTCGGTGTCGTTGACCTTCTTGGAGATGCGGGCGAGCTCGGTGACGGCGGCCTCGACAGCCTTGTCGATACCGCGCTTCAGGTAGATCGGGTTGGCGCCGGCGGTGACGTGTTTGAGACCTTCCTTGTAGACGGCCTCGGCCAGCACGGTGGCGGTAGTGGTGCCATCACCGGCAGCGTCGTTGGTCTTGGAAGCGACTTCCTTCACCAGCTGCGCGCCGATGTTCTCGTAGGGATCGGAGAGCTCGATCTCCTTGGCAACGGTCACGCCGTCCTTGGTGACGGCAGGTGAACCGAATTTTTTGTCGATGACGACGTTGCGGCCCTTGGGCCCGAGGGTGACTTTGACGGCTTTGGCGAGCAGCTCGACGCCACGGAGGATTTTTTGGCGGGCGGCTTCGTCGAAGAGGAGTTGTTTGGCGGCCATGATTTTAGATTAAGTTTAGAGTTTAAGTTTAGGGATTGGGTGTGCGAATGCGGCTTAGGCGACTACGCCGAGGATGTCGTCTTCGCGGACGAGGGTGAATTTCTCGCCTTCGATCTTCACTTCGGTGCCGCCGTATTTGCTGATGAGGACCTTGTCGCCGACCTTCACCTCGAAGGGGGTGACTTTGCCATTTTCGTCCTTCTTGCCGGTGCCGAGGGCGATTACTTCGGCCTCCTGTGGCTTCTCCTTGGCGGAGTCGGGGATGATGATACCGCCGCGGACTTGTTCTTTTTCTTCGATGTGCTTCACGAGCACGCGATCGCCGATGGGCTTGATTTTAACTTTGGCCATGATGTTTGGATGTTGGGTTTTACTTTACGGGAGTTTGGTTGGTTTTCGTTTTTTCACGACGCCCGGAAGCACGGCGTAAGGCCGCGCCAACCGGGCGAAAGGGAGGGCCCGCCAAGGCAGCGGGCGGGGGCTTAGGACTTCTTCTGGTCGTCGTCCATGACCTCGAAGTCGGCATCGACCACGTCGGCTTTCTTCTCGGTCTTCTTGCCCGAGGCGGAAGCGCCGGGGTTGGTCTCGGGACCGCCCTCCCCGCCACCAGTTGCACCAGCGGCTTGGGCGGCGGCATAGAGTTCGGAGCCGATCTTCTGGAGATTCTCGAGGGCGGCCTTCATCTTGTCGAGGTCAGCGGATTCGAGGTCTTTCTTGGCGTCAGCCAAGGCGGTATCGAACTTCGACTTGATCTCGGCGGGGATCTTCTCGCCGGAATCCTTGAGGGTTTTCTCCAGGCCGTAGATGGTGGAATCGAGCGAGTTCTTGGTCTCGACCTCCTCCTTGCGCTTCTTGTCGGCCTCGGCGTTGAGCTCGGCCTCGCGGGTCATCTTCTCGACCTCTTCCTTGGACAGCCCGGAGGAACCTTGGATAGTGATCTTCTGGTCCTTGCCGGTGCCCATATCCTTAGCGGTGACGTTCAGGATGCCGTTGGCGTCGATATCGAAAGTGACCTCGATCTGCGGGGTGCCGCGGGGGGCGGGGGGGATACCGTCGAGTTTGAAGTTACCCAGCTTCTTGTTGTCGCGACTCATCGGACGCTCGCCTTGAAGGACGACGATTTCAACACCGGGCTGGTTGTCCGAATAGGTGGAGAACACCTGCGACTTCTTGGTCGGGATGGTGGTGTTACGATTAATCATCGCGGTGGACACGCCGCCGGCGGTCTCGATGCCGAGGGTCAGCGGGGTGACGTCGAGGAGGAGGACGTCCTTCACGTCGCCTTTCAACACGCCGCCTTGGATGGCCGCGCCGATGGCGACGACCTCGTCGGGGTTGACGCCCTGGTGGGGGGTCTTACCGGCGAGCTTATGAGCGATCTCGACGACCTTGGGCATGCGGGTCATGCCGCCGACCAGCACGAGCTCGTCGATGTTGGCGGAGGTGAGATCGGCGTCCTTCAGGCAGCTCTTGAACGGGGCCATGGTGCGCTCGAAGAGGGAATCGCAGATCTGCTCCATCTTGGCGCGGGAAAGGGAGAGATTGAGATGCTTCGGGCCGGAGGCGTCGGCGGTGATGAAGGGAAGATTGATGTCGTAGCTCTGAGCAGAGGAGAGGGCGATCTTGGCCTTCTCGGCTTCCTCCTTGAGACGCTGCAGGGCCATCGGGTCCTTGCGGAGATCGATCTGGTTCTCCGCCTTGAAGGAATCGACGAGCCAGTTAATCAGCGCTTCGTCCCAGTTGTCGCCGCCGAGGTGGGTATCGCCATTGGTGGCCTTGACCTCGAACACGCCGTCGCCGATCTCGAGCACGGAGACGTCGAAAGTGCCACCACCGAGGTCGAACACGGCGATCTTCTCGTCCTTCTTCTTGTCTAGGCCGTAAGCGAGGGAAGCGGCGGTGGGCTCGTTGATGATACGCTTCACGTCGAGACCGGCGATCTTGCCGGCGTCCTTGGTGGCTTGGCGCTGGGCGTCGTTAAAATAGGCCGGCACGGTAATGACGGCGTCGGTGATCTTGCTGCCGAGGTAGGCTTCGGCGTCGGCCTTGAGTTTGCCGAGGACGAACGCCGCGATCTGTTGCGGGGCAAATTGCTCGGCTTTATCGCCAACCTGAACCTCAATGTAGGCGTCGCCATTTTTGCCAGCCACGACCTTGTAGGGCAGATTCTTCGCCTCTTCGCTCACCTCGGTGAACTTGCGCCCGATCAAGCGCTTGGCGGAGAAAATGGTATTCTTGGGGTTCGTCACGGCCTGACGCTTGGCAGCCTGGCCGACGAGACGTTCACCGTTCTTGGAGAAGGCGACGATGGAGGGCGTGGTGCGCGCGCCTTCCGCGTTAGGGATAACGACCGGCTCGCCGCCTTCCATGACGGACATGCAGGAGTTGGTGGTGCCGAGGTCGATGCCGAGAATATAGTGGGCCATATGAAACCAACTTAAGCAGGGCGAATGCAGATTTTGAATTCTCGCGTGTTAATTATTTATATACAGTGATTAATAAATTTTAAACACCTAAAACCGATTACGTTCACCACCCGAAAATGCGCCGATCTGTCTCAGTTACCTGGGACCTTGTGCCGAGGCGCGGGCAAGCGTGGCGCAGTGCAATGGAGTAAGCGTCTGGGTTGCGAACGGCGCAGAGCGTGCTCACATTCAGTGCATGGAAATCGAGCTCACCCTGCCAGAAGAGGTCGCGGTTATGACTCTGCCCAACGTGACTTTTTTCCCGCAAGCCCTGCTGCCGCTGCGCATCTTCGAGCCGCGTTACCGGGCGATGCTGCGGGATGCTTTGGACTCGCATCGGCTTTTCGCGGTGGCCGGACTGAATATGCAGCGCATGGCGAGCGCCTTTGAACCGCCTTACCGAATCGCGACGGTGGGAATCGTCCGCGCCAGTCAGGAGCACGAGGACGGAACCTCAAACCTCATGCTTCAGGGCATCACACGGGTCGAGTTCACCGAAATCATCACCGACACACCCTACCGGCGCGTGCGCATCCGCGCCCTGCCCAGCGATCCGGGGGCGAGCGACGCAGAGAATGCTCGGCAACGCGCGCGGCTCTCGCGACTCCTCAGCACACGCTTTCGGCTCGGCGGCGATGGTTCGAGCGAATTAACCAAATTTCTGCGCTCTATCGACGACCCCGAGGTATTCACCGATCTCGCGGCCTATAATCTCTGCAATGATACCCGTTTAAAACAGCGCCTGCTCGAGACCTTGAACGTGCGCGAGCGCCTAGCGCTTCTGAATCACTGGGCTCAAGGCGAGGTGGATGCCATCAAACTGCGCCGAAGCCTGCAAGGCGAGCTGTCCGACGACAACATCTCGAATAACTGAGCGCCGTATCAGCGCTCTCTTTCCACCCGACCATCAGGCACCGGCGCGGCGTTCACGACGGCGTTTTACCGCCTCGTCCGAGTGCCGATCGAGCCAGCGAATAAAGGCGGAGCGCGGCACGGGGCTATGAAACTCTGTCGGGCATGCCTTGCCGCCATGATTGTAGAGAGTGTTGGGATCAACGTAGGTGCCGAAGATGAAATCAAAAACCGGCACACCAAAAACGCCGGAGATACCTTCATTGCAACGGATGTCAGCATGGTGCCGCAGGTGGAAAGCGTAGGCTTTGCGCCAGAACGGGCCAGTGTAGCGGCGGGCAATCAGGGTATGCCAGCGATGTTCCGGCCAGTGCTCCACAGCGTGCACGAGCTCATAAAGCGCCATGGAAAATGACAAACCTAGCCAGCCAGCCAGGAACCACGGCGCAGCCGGCCAGACCAGATGGCCGACAATCAGCACAGGCGTGAACAAAAGGGAAAAAACGATGAGCGTATACCAAGGAAAGAAAGAAGACTCGTGTTGGTGGTCCTCAACGATGGGGTAGCGATTCTCCACCTCAACCAGCACCGGCAGATTCTCGCCAGTAATGGAAGACGGGCGGTGAACGATACGCGTAAGAGCATGATGCAGAGTATGTTGCTTATAAAAAAAGGAAAGCGTGCCGAAGAGCGGGGCGTGCAGGACATAGCGGTGGAAAAAATACTCCATCAGGCCGCCAAGCGCATGAATAAGCACGAAAACCACCGCAAAAGCGCCAAACGTGGTGGTCAACTGAGCGCGCCAAACGGCAGGGAAAAGCCAGGCCAGCACCAGAAAAAGCCCGGCCAACGTCACCGCGATAGTCGCGAGAAAGAGGGTGACGGAGAACGGTGGCTCAGAGTGCGCGCGGGCGTCGGCGGAAGACATAAGGGAGAAGTGAATCAGGCCCCGGCGCGCGAAGGCAGCGTTAATTTGCCCTTAATTCAATAATTTAGGCCGCAATATTACGCACGCCACACTGCGCTCAGAAAACGTTGAGCACAGCGTAGGATTTTTTACCTTTGCGCAGGAGGATGTAGCGACCGAAAAGCAAATCCGCCTCGCCAAGGGCCCGTGTGGGCTGGGCGGGATCACTCTTTAGATTGTTCACATAGACTCCGCCAGCCTCGATGCTTTTGCGCGCGTTGCCCTTGGAGGTTTCCAAGGCGGCCAGCATAAGTGCCTCGGCCAACGGCAGACCAAGGTCAGCGAGGCGTGCACGCGGCAATTCCAACGTCGGGATCTCGCCGGCCACGTCGAGGAAAGTCTCCTCAGTGGTGTCGCCAATCTCGGCCCCGAAAAGAATGGCGCTGGCCTTGAGCGCCGCCTCCAGCGCCGTCTGACCATGAACGAGGCGGGTAACCTCACGGGCGAGCGCCTTGTGGGCTTCGCGCGCGCCAGGGTTGGCGGCATGGGCGGCCTCCAAGGGCTCGATCTCGGCGCGAGAAAGAAAAGTGAATTTTCGAAGGTATTCACAGACCTTCGCGTCCTCCGTGTTCACGAAGAACTGATAAAGTTTGTAAGGACTGGTGCGGGCAGCATCAAGCCAGACGGCGCCGCCCGCAGTTTTTCCAAACTTGGTGCCGTCACTCTTGGTGATGAGCGGAAAGGTCCAACCAAAGGCCGATGCATCGGGCCCGAGTTTTTTGCGAATTAGATCGGTGCCCGCCGTGAGGTTGCCCCACTGGTCGGATCCACCGATCTGCAATTCGCAATCGCAGCTCTGCCGCAGGTGCAGGAAATCAAAGGCCTGCAAAAGCTGATAACTAAACTCCGTGTAACTGATACCGGAGTCGCCCTCCATACGCGAACGAACCGAATCTTTCGCCAACATTACATTCAACGTGAAATACTTACCAATATCGCGCAAGAAATCAAGATAGCTGATCGGCGCGGTCCAGTCGGCGTTATCAACTAGACGGGCGGGGTTGGCGGTAACCTCGAAATCGAGCAGACGGGCGAGCTGAGCCTTGATGCAGGCAATGTTGTGTGCGAGTTGTTCGCGGGTTAGCAAGTTCCGCTCGGACGAACGGCCGGACGGGTCGCCCACCATGCCGGTAGCGCCGCCAGCCAGAGCGAGCACATGGTGTCCGGCGAGCTGGAAGCGACGCAGGGTGAGTTGGCCCATCAAATGCCCCACGTGCAGCGAATCACCGGTCGGATCGAAGCCGCAATAGACCGTGATCGGCTTTCCGGTGGCGAGCCGGGCGCGCAGTCCAGGCAGGTCGGTGCAGTCGGCGAGGAGACCGCGCCATTGCAGATCGTCGATGAGGTCGGTGGCGGTGGACATGACGGAGAAAAGAGGGAAACAAACACCAAATCTATTTGAAAGGAAGCGCGCAAAAAAATGAGCGTCCGATCGAGCAAAACCAAAACGCCTCAAATTACTCGCAACCTCGTAGTGCAGTAAACGTCTCCGCGTTCACTTACCTCAAGTCGGCGTCCATTTTCACGTGTTCATTGCTCTTTCCCGCCGCCTGCACTCCATTTCTCATCTTCCCCTCGCCCATGCCGTTCCGTCCCCGCCGCCTCGTATTTCCCCTCGTCCTTGCCGCCCTCGCTGGGGGTGGCTATTTCTGGTGGCACGCCAGCGAGAAACCCGCGCCGATTGAGTTTAACCTCGTCACCGTCACCCGCGGCACGATCACCCAGAGCGTCACCGCCACTGGCGACTTGCAACCGGTCGAGACCGTCGAGGTCAGCTCCCAAATCTCCGGCCTGATCAAAGAGGTGCTGGTGGATTACAACACCGTCGTGAAGCGCGGCGACGTCCTCGCTCGCATCGATCCTGCCACTTACGAAAATCGCCTTCGCTCCGCCCAAGCCGACCTCGCCAACACCCTCGCCAACCACCGCCTAGTCACTCTCAATGCAGAACGGATCACCTCCCTTCACGAGCGAAACCTCGTATCTCAACAAGAGCTCGATCAGTCCGTAGCCCAGCTCGCCCAGGCCGAGGCCCAGCTCCTCATCCGCAACGCCGCCGTCGAGACCGCCAAAGTCGACCTCTCCCGTTGTATCATCACCGCACCCATCGATGGCGTGGTGCTCGACCGCCCCGCCACCGCCGGAAAGACCGTGTCCGCCAGCACCTCCGCGCCCGTGCTCTTCGTATTGGTTAACGACCTCAGCCTGCTGCAGATAAAGGCCGCCATCGCCGAGGCCGACATCGGCAACGTAAAGGAAGGACAGACCGCTAATTTCACCGTGGACGCCTTCCCCGGCCAAGCCTTCAAGGGCACCGTCCGTCAGATCCGCAACCAGCCCGTCGTCCAATCCAACGTAGTCACCTACGCCACCCTCATCGACGTGCGAAACGAGAATCTAACCCTCAAGCCCGGCATGACCGCCAACGTGTCCGTGACCGTGCAGGAACGGCCCGACACCCTGATGCTGGCCAACTCCGCCCTGCGCGCCCGCATCCCTGACGAGTTGAAACTCCCCGCTCTACCCGTCTCGGTCGCCGCCGGCACCCCTACCCCCGCAGCGGATCCCTTCCGCGAACTCTTGGCCGAGATCGGTTACAAGGAAACCGAGGGCAGCCGACCGACCCGCGAGCAGATCGAGCGCGTCCGCACTCTCGCCGCCGAGCGTGGCATCACCCTGCCCGAACGCGGCCGCCGCCGCCGCGCCGCCGCCACCCCAAACGCCGAGACCGTCCGCACCCTTTATCTGCAAGTGGAACAAAAGGAGGGTCTGCGCGCCCAGCCCGTCGAGGTCCGCCTCGGCATCACCGATGGCCTGAACACCGAGGTCCTCGGCGGCCTTGAGGAAAAAGCCCGGGTCATTGCCAGCGTAGTCGACACCGAAGCCAACGCCGCCCCGTCCTCCACCGGCGCCTCGAATCCCTTCGCCCCCGGTGGCGGCCAGCGCCAGCGCCGCTTCTGAGCCCGACCCGCCAACCTGCCCGCCCCATCCCTTTTGGCTCCGCGCCTACCTCCCTTGACCGCTTCCGTCGTCCAACTCCGCGATATCCGCAAAACCTACAGCAACGGCGACCTCGAGGTCCACGCCGTGCGCGGTATCTCGCTCGAGATCCAACCGGGCGAGTTCGTCGCCATCATGGGCGCCTCCGGCTCCGGTAAGTCCACCCTGATGAACACCCTCGGCTGCCTGGACCGACCCACCTCGGGCTCCTACGTGCTCGATGGTATAGATGTCTCCACCCTCGACCGCGAGGCCCGTGCCGATCTGCGCAACCAGAAGCTCGGCTTCGTTTTCCAAGGCTTCAACCTGCTCGCCCGCACCAGCGCCCAGGAAAACGTCGAGCTACCCATGCTCTACTCGCCGCAAAGAGTGCCCGCCGTCGAGATGCGCCGCCGCGCCCTCGCCGCCCTTGCCACCGTCGGCTTGGCCGATCGCGCAGACCACCTGCCCTCTCAACTCTCCGGCGGCCAGCAGCAACGTGTCGCCATCGCTCGAGCCCTCGTTAATCAGCCCCGCCTCCTGCTCGCGGATGAGCCCACCGGTAACCTCGACAGCCGCACGTCCATCGAGGTCATGGGCGTTTTCCAAAGCCTGAACGAGCAGGGTATCACCCTCGTCATGGTCACCCACGAACTCGACGTTGCCAGTTATTGCAAACGCATCCTCGTCGTGCGCGATGGCCTCGTCGTCCGCGACGAACCCGTCACAAACCGCCTCAACGCCGCCGATGAGCTCGGCAAACTTCGCTCCGCCGAATCCGCCGCCAAACTGACCGGCGCCACGCCATGAGACTACTCGCTACCACTATCATCGCGCTGCGCGCCCTGCGCCGTAACAAAATGCGCTCCGCGCTCACCGCCCTCGGCATCATCATCGGCGTCGCCGCCGTTATCGCCATGGTGGGTATCGGCAACGGCGCCAAAACCCAGGTCGAGGCCCAAGTCGCCTCCCTCGGCCGCAATGTGGTTACCGTTTTCCCCGGCTCTTTCTCCAGCGGCGGCGCGCGGGGCGGGTGGGGCTCCGCCTCGACCCTGACGGTCGAGGACACCGAGGCTATTCGGCGCGACGTCGCCGGTATCGTATCCGTGTCAGCAGAGGTCCGCGACCGCAACCAAGTCCTCGCCAACGGCCTAAACTGGAACACCCAAGTGAATGGCGTGGACGTCGATTTTTTAAGCATCCGCGCCTGGGACGTGACCGACGGCGTGATGTTCTCAGAGGCAGATGTAAAGGGTGCAGGTAAGGTATGCGTGATCGGAACCACCGTGGCCAAGCAACTGTTTCCAGACGTCGATCCGCTCGGCCAGACGCTGCGGGTGCGCAATATACCCTTCATCGTGCGCGGCGTGCTTCAAAGCAAGGGCTTCAACTTTTTCGGCCAAGACCAAGACGACACCGTGCTCGTCCCCTACACCACCCATATGCGCCGGCTTAACCGGCGCACCACCGTCAGCTCAATCCTGGTCGAGGCCAGCGCACCCGAGGCAATGCAGCGCATTCAAGACGACATGACCGCCCTGCTCCAGCAGCGCCGCGGCGGACGCGAACCCGATTTCACGGTTCGTAATCAGCTCGAGCTCGCCCAGACCGCCACCGCCACGACGCGCGTGATGACCGGCCTGCTCGGGGCCATCGCCGGCGTGTCCCTGTTGGTGGGCGGCATCGGTATTATGAACATCATGCTCGTCTCCGTGACTGAACGCACCCGCGAGATTGGCATCCGGCTCGCCATCGGCGCGCACGATCGGGATATTCGCGTGCAGTTTCTAATCGAAGCCATGGTGCTGAGTGTATTTGGCGGCATCGCCGGGGTGCTGCTGGGCATCGGTATCTCCCAACTGTTATCGCAGCTCAATGGCTGGCCCGTGCTGGTCTCGACCAACTCGATCCTGTTGGCAGTCGGGTTTTCCGCCTTCATCGGCGTGGCTTTCGGCTTTTATCCGGCCCATAAGGCCGCGCAGCTCGACCCGATCGAGGCCTTGCGCTTCGAGTAGGCGATCGGTCCGCAGCGTCTCAGCCAGACTCGTCCAGCCGTTTCAACGCCTCCGCCGGGCGGTTGAAAGTCGGCTCCAAATTGAGCGAAGATCGGTATAGTCTGCGCGCGGCAACCGTATCTTGGCGCCACTCTGCGATTAAACCGAGACGGTAATAGACGCCGGCGTGGCTGGGTTCGCTTGGCATGGGCACCTTTTCGAGGCAACGCCGCAACGAACGCTCGCCGTCATCCAGCCGCAGGCCGCATTCCGAAACGGTGCGGCCGAGCGAGAAAAGCGCGGCGTAGTCGTCCGGGCGCGCCGCCAAAGCTCGATCGCAGGCGGACATCGCCTCGGAAAAACGTTTCTCCTGCACCAAAATGGCCGCCTCCCAAGCGCCACCCCGCACCGGATCCAAGCGGGTGATCGCCTCGGCATGGCCCCGCGCCATTTCAAGGCTACCCCCGGCCAGGCGGGGTGCCTGCCGGTAGAAATCCACCAGACCCTCACGATAAGAAATATCGCTGGGAGCAAGCACGACGGCGCGCTCCAGCAGGTCGCGGCCGCGCCGTGCCAACCGGAGAGCACGCAGGCCTGGACCGAGCTCCCCGGCACGGAGCAAACATTGCCCGCCGTAGAGGCCGAGCACGCGGGCGTCATCGGGATGAGCCGCCACCGCCGGTTCGAGTATTTCGATGCCCTTATCCCGCCGACCAGTGCCGTTGCAAACCCGGGCCAAAAGCAAGCGCGCCTCGAGATTATCCGGCTCGCGGGTGAGAATCTGCTCCAGCGGTTCGCGGGCCTCGGGTAGACGGTGGGCCTCGATCAAAGCTCGGGCCTCGGTTACCGTTACCGCGCGCGAAGGCCACCCCGTTAGCAACAGGCACGCTCCAGCGCATCCGAGGGCTTTTCGCCAAGAAAACATCACACGAAAAAGGGGGCAAAGCGGAGTGGCCCGCCACTAAGGCTTGTCCGGTGCCGCCATTGGTGCCTCCCCTGCCGCCGGGGCGGGCGGGAACCACTTGGCACTCAAAGCGACCGCCGGAGGATGGCTCGGCACGCGACGCAAAATCTCGTTGAGCACGATGCGCGCATCCGGAGAACGACCGGCCTCATAGAGTCGGGTGGCCACCGCGATGGCGTTGGCCAGGCGGATTTTGTCTTCGTTGACGTAACGACGCGCGGCGGCTTGCAGCTCCACAACATCGTCCCCCTGGGCTTGAAGTTCGAGCTCGCGCCGCCCGAGTGGCTCCCCTGCTCCGGCCATCCAAGCGGGGGCCGCCATGCGCAGCTCGCGCAGCATGAGCAACCCGCGCTCACCCCCATCGCTTGCCACGAGACGATCAAGCGCGGCGTAAAATCTAACCGGAGTCACAAAATCGGCCGCCAACTGTTTTTCCGGCCTCGCCGCCTCAGCCTCGGCGCGGGCCGTCTGCAACTCCCCCTCAAGCTCATCCCGCGTGGTAACCAGATAACGATTGGTGGGGAAAACACCCTGGGCCAAGCGCACCACCTCGCGGGCGGTCTGCGGTCGGCCAGCCTGCCTGAGCAGCACGATGCATTGGCGATACATCGACATCGGCAACTGCCGTAGCGCGATGTAGTTGGTCAGGGTGGTTTGCGCCCCGTCGGCGGGATCCGCGGCAGCGGCGATGAGGTTGCCGAAAAACTCCAGTAAACCGGCCCGGCCGGTGGTGTCGTTCTTCAACTGGGTGCGAAGACTGCCGACTAGGCGGCGGGATTCCACCCAGTTGCGTTCGTTCATCGCAACCTGTAGTTTTGCCGTCTCCAGTTTTATATCAGTCACCCCTCGCTCCGCGGCGGCAGCGAGCACGATTTCGAGTTCCGCCGGACGCTTCGCATCGGCCAGTGGCTCCGCCAGTAGAATCAGATTGGCGGGCGTTCCGCCGAAACGGAAAATGTAGTCCTCAATTAACTCGCGCCCGAGCTGGTCCTCACCCGCAAGCAAATTTTGCACGATGCCATAGGCGCGGATACGGGGCTCCGAGGGGTTTTGTGCGCGAAGGACATTCAGCACCTTGTTCATATCCGCGATCCGCCCAGCCTCGCGGTATACGCGGGCTTGGATACGTAAGACCTGCGAGTCTTGCGGGGAACGCAGGCACCAGGCTTCGACAAAGGTAACGGCATCATCGACACGCTTTGATTGGAGCAAGGCGAGCGCGCGCAGTTCACTGAAACTGCCACTGTCAGCCCCCTCGGTTAGCGTATCCAGATAAGTCAGCGCATCGTCACTGCGCTGCTCGGCCAGCAGGGCCCGCACCTTTTGTTCGAACAGCCACCGGCGGTCAGCCGCTGGCGTAGCACCCGTGGACAGGGCGAGCGCTCGCTCGCAGATGCTGATGACCAGTTCGAAGTCCTCGCCCGCGCCAACCACCGTGATCGCCGACTCTAGGTAGGCCCGCCCCGGGTAACCTTGATCCAGACCGCCCAGCAACGTCTCTTGGGCTTTGTTGCGAATTTTGGCGGCGATAAAAAACCGCGCCACTTCAAGCCGGGCCTTCAAGTCGCGGGGATATTTATCTAGCCCGATCCGCAGCTTCATCACGCCTTCCTGCCAGTTGTTATTTTTAAGGTCGTCGAAACCCATCGCGATCATCGCCTGACCACGGAGTTCATCTACCTCCTTATAGCGGACTGGATAAAGCAGAAGATCGGTGTAGCGGACAAAGTTATACTGCTTCCGCTCGAGTCGGTAAAAGACATAGCCAGCCGCTAGGAAGTAAGCCGCCACGCAAGAGGCGAGAAACCAAAGTAACACGCCGCGCAGGCTGATGACCACCCCAAGTCCGCGCCCGCCGGCACGGTTATAGCGGCCAAACAAACCGAGATACCAGTCGCCCGAGGTGGTGGCGCTGGCGGCCCATTGTAATTTTATGCGGGGCAGGGTGCTCATTAGGGGGTAAAAGAAGCGGGGTTCAGACACCGGCGGTGGAGCGCGCTTTCGCTCCTCGGACGGACTCAGCGATGTTCTCAGGCTGTCCCTCGGGTTCGCCGCGGGCTTGGTTAAAACGCATGGAAACCGTCTTGGACACACCGCGTTCCTCCATCGTCACGCCGTAAATGGCCTGCGCGGCCGAAACGGTGCGCTTATTGTGCGTGATGATGATGAATTGGGACTCGTGCACGAACTTCTTTAACAGGTCGGTGAAGCGCCCAATGTTCGACTCATCTAGCGGGGCGTCGAGCTCATCAAGTAAACAAAATGGTGACGGTTTCACCATGTAGAGGGCGAAGAGCAAGGCGACGGCGGTAAGCGTCTTCTGCCCGCCAGAGAGCAGGGTGATGCCCTTCAGCTTGGTGCCGGGTGGTTGCGCCGTGATCTCGATACCCGACTCCAGAATATCGTCCGTAACCACCAGTTCGAGGTTGGCGATGCCTCCGCCGAAGAGAGTCTGGAAGGTATAAACGAAGTTCTTTTTGATCTGGTCGAAGGTGATCTGGAACTGCGACATGGACGTCTGGTTGATCTCGTCAATCGTGCGCACCAGATCGGCCTTGGCGGTAGCGAGGTCATCGCTTTGGCCCTTCAGGAAATCGTAGCGCTGCTTAAGTTCAGCGTATTCTTCAATCGCGCCGGTATTGACCGCTCCCATGCCGGCAAGGCGGGCGCGCAGGGCCTCGATCTCGGTGCGGATGACGTTCCAGTCGGCAGAGGTCGCGAGCGCGGCCAATTCCTCCTCCGTAGGGTCAGGCTTAGGACCGGTCTTGCGCCGGCGCTTGGCGGGCGCAGGGGCGGCCTCCGCGCCGTCGGTTCCAACCTCCACAATTGGGCGAGCTGGCGATTCGGACTGCTCCTCCTCCTCGTCTTCTTCAAGGTCGAGGTCCTTCAGATCCGGCGGCGGTTCATCGGCGCGATAAAGCAGGCCACGCCAGTCGTAGCTGCCGACTGGCAACTGAAACTCGCGTTTCACGTCCTCAATGATGAACTGCACGCGACTCTGGGTCTGGGCGAATTCGATTTCGCAACGACTCAGGTCGGAGGCGGATTTTTCGGCATCAGTCCGGATGCCATCCTGCGAACTTTCCACATGGTTGATGGCGCGCTCGACCTCAAAGAGCTCGGTGCGGATCTGGTCGACCTGCCCGGCGGCCACGACAAGGGTCTCGGCCAGTTGGGCCGAACGCACGCGCTGGGCGTCAGCCTCTTGATCGAGCGCCGTGGTCTGCTCTGACCAAGTCTCGATCTCGCGTTGGCGCTGGATCAAAATCTCGGCGAGCTGGGCGCGGCGACGCTGCATGTCGGCCAAACCGCGGTCGAGCACCTCGACCCTTTGCCGACGCTCGGCGAGTTCGAGGCGGGCCTGCGCCAGGGTGTCGCGCTTCACATCCCGCTCGGCGCGTAAGGTCGCTATACGGGTTTCCAATTCATGGATGCGCGCTCGGCCGGCCAAGACGGACTCCTCGGCCTCGAGCAGTTGTCCGCGGGCGCGTTCGAAGCGAGAGAGCGTCTCCTGCCGTGCAGCCTCCAGTTGCTCGAGCTCGCGGTCCATGCGCTGCACACGCTGGGCGAGCTCTTCAACCGCGCGCAGGGCGTTGCGCTCCTCCTGTTGCACAGTGGCGAGCGTCTGCGAGGCCTCCAGAACCTCGCCGCGCTTGTCCTCAAGACCCTGCTCGGCCTCGGTCAGCCGCTGCTGCAAGGATTCGATAATTTGGCGCTGCGCGTCGTGCGCGATCTGGTCGTCGGCCAGCGCGACGGCGGTTTCGCGCAAGTCAATCTCACGCTGGACGAGGCTGTTGCCGCCTTTCTTGCGGAAGCCGCCATAAATAACACCCCGGGCATCGACCAGCTCGCCCTTGGCGGTGGCCACGGCGAGAAAACGGAACTCCGGATTAGCGCGCCAGTATTCCAAGAATGCGCCCAGATCATCGGCAAGGTAACAACTGCCCAGCAGGGCGAGCGCAGGGTGGCCGGCCTCGTGGACGTCGAGCGCGGCGGTGGCCAGACGCAGACCCGGAGGCAACGAGAGGGCGTCGGAGTTGGACGCGGCATGAAGGTTCGGGATTTGCAGGGCGGCGCTACCGATCTGCTGGCCTTCCAACTCGGCAAGGATACGGCGCGCAACGTCGAGATCGGCGACCACCACGGCCTCGCCGGCGGCGCCAAGCAGGGCCTCGACCGCCCGCGCCCACTCGGCCCGGGCGCGCAGACCCTCGGTCACCGGACGGGGCTTAAAAGTTGCACCCGAAGCATCGACGGCGAAGAGCGGGGCGAAACGTCCCTGCAAGACGGCCTTCGCGCCCTCCCCGAAGCCCTCAAATTTCTCCGCCATCTGTTGAAGGAGGCGCAAGCGCGCGGTGCGCTGGGCGAGATTGCGGTCGATCTCTTGAAGCTTTTTCTGCGCTTCGCGAAACTCCTTGGTCAACTCGCCGATCTGGATCTGGAGATCTTGGCTTTCGGACTGAGCGCGCGCCTTGGCCACCTGAGCCTCCTCGGCGCGGGCGCCAATCTCGGCGTGTTGAGCGGCGGCCTCGGATTGCTGCACGCGCACGCCCTCGACGTCGACGGCGAGGGCTTCGTGACGTTGGGCGGAGGTTTTTTGGTCCACCTCGTAGCCGGTGGCGTCGGTCCGGAGGCGGGCGACGTTGCTCTCAAATTGCAGCACCTGAAAACGGGTCTGGGAAAGCTCCTGCTCAAGTTGACCGAGCTCGGCATCCAGCACGGTGAGCTCGCGGTTGCGGTCTTGGAAAACCGCATCGGAACTACCGAGCAGGGTTAGCTGCATCTGCTTGTCCTGCGCGCCGGTGTCCGCCTGGGCGTCGAGTTCGCGCAGCTGCATCTCGAGTTCGCCGAGGTTCTCCTGCGAAGAGACGAGCCGCTCAGCCAGGCCGCCGCGTTTGATCTGAGCGAGGTTGGCGGCGTTTTCCGCCTGCTCCTTTTCCGAACGCAGATCGAAGACCGCCTGCTGGGCCTCCTGGACACGTTGATTCAGGCGGGAGCGGGCGGATTTCTTCTCCTCCAACGCGTGCTGCTGCTGGTGCAGGTGGGCGCGGCGGGTCTCGGCGGCGGCACGGAGCTTGATCAGGTTTTCCTCCAACGCAGCGAGCTGGGCGGCAAGCTGCGCATGGTTGTGGCCGTGGTGGGCGAGCGCGAGATGGCGCAGGCGCCAGGAAAGTTTTTTAAACCGCAGCGCCTTTTGAGCTTGGCGCTTGAGCGAGCCGATCTGGCGCCCAACCTCCGCCACCACGTCAGCCACGCGGGTGAGGTTGGTCTCGGTCAAAGCGAGTTTCTGCAGGGCCTCCTTGCGCTGGGATTTATACTTGGTGATGCCGGCCGCCTCCTCAAAGACGGCGCGGCGCTCCTCGGGCTTGGAGGACAGGATCTGGTCGATCTGGCCCTGGGCCATGATGGAATAGCTGGTCCGGCCGATGCCGGTGTCCATAAAGAGCTTTTGGATGTCCTTCAGACGGCAAGGCTGGCCATTAAAAAAGTATTCGCCGCCGCCATCGCGGTAGACGCGGCGCATGATCTCGATCTCATGGAATTCGCTACCAAGCTGTTTTTCGCAGTCGGTGAGCAGGAGCGAAACCTCGCACATCTGGGCGGGTTTACGGGTATCAGCCCCCTCGAAGATGACGTCCTGCATCTTGCCGCCGCGCAGGGCCTTGGCGGATTGTTCGCCGAGCACC
Organism: bacterium; assembly: GCA_010027235.1. Taxonomy (GTDB): domain Bacteria; phylum Verrucomicrobiota; class Verrucomicrobiia; order Opitutales; family Opitutaceae; genus IMCC26134_A. Next base: position 5,146 of record RGVP01000026.1, on the reverse strand, counting down.
CACCGGATGGCGTCGGCGACGTTGGATTTGCCGCAGCCATTTGGCCCGACGATTGCCGTCACGCCGGGTTCGAAGCGCAGCGTGCTGGGGTCGGCGAATGATTTAAAACCGTGAAGCTTGAGCGCTTTAAGATGCATGGAGTCGCGGAGGGCGGAGAGCCGGCGTAGGCGGGGTTAGCGAACCGGAGAGGGAAAGGTCAAAAGAGACAAAGGAAATTGCCGAGACAAAGGCCCGCCGCGCCCGGTGCAAGCCCGGCGCGCGGACAGTCGCCCGCACCGCCCCCTTGACCACCCGCCCCGCGTCGCGCTTTGCTTCTCGCTTTTCCGCCCATGCCCACGACCTGCACCGACTACGACTTCCTCCAAATCGAACCTCACTGGCAAAAGGTCTGGGCCGACACCGCCGCGTTCCGCACCCCCGCGGTCGATCCCGCCAAGGCGAAATACTACGTGCTGGATATGTTCCCCTACCCCTCTGGCGCAGGGCTCCACCTCGGGCATTGCGAGAACTACACCATCACCGACGTGCTCGCCCGCTACCACCGCGCGAAGGGAAAAAACGTCCTCTACCCCATTGGCTGGGATGCCTTTGGCCTGCCGACCGAGAATTACGCGGTGAAAACCGGTCGCCACCCCCGCGAAGTCACGGTGGAGAACGTCACCACCTTCCGCCGCCAGTTAAAAGCCATCGGCGTATCCTACGATTTCGAACGCGAGGTGGACACCACCGACCCGCGCTACTTCCGCTGGACGCAGTGGATCTGGCTGCAGTTGTTCAAAAAGGGCCTGGCCTACGTTGAAGAGAAGCCCGTCTGGTGGTGCCCCGCCCTCGGCACCGTGCTGGCCAACGAGGAAGTGATCGACGGCCTGTCCGAGGTCGGCAAACACCCCGTAGAACGTCGCCCCCTGCGCCAATGGGTGCTGCGTATCACCGCCTACGCTGACCGCCTGCTTTCGGATCTTAAACTAGTCGATTGGCCCGATTCGACCAAACGCATGCAGGCCGCTTGGATCGGCCGCAGCGAAGGCGCCGAATTACTCTTCGCCCTAGAAAAAACCGCCCTCGGCGACCTCAAGGTCTTCACCACCCGGCCCGACACCGTCTTTGGCGTTACCTTCATGGTGATTGCCCCCGAGCACCCGCTGGCCGACGCCCTTACCACCCCGGCCCAGCGCGAAGCCGTCTCGGCCTACCGTAAACTCGCCGCCGCCAAGAGCGATCTCGAGCGCACCGACCTCGCCAAGGGAGAGAAAACCGGCGTTTGGTCCGGCTCCTTCGCGATCAATCCCGCCAACGGCCAAAAGATCCCCGTCTGGATCGCCGATTACGTGATCATGGGCTACGGCACCGGCGCGATCATGGCCGTGCCCGCCCACGATGAACGCGACTACGCCTTCGCTCGGAAATTTGCCATCCCCGTCATCCAAGTCATCGAGCCCGACCACACCGAGGGCCGCAACGGCGATGGCGCGACCAAGCTGCCTTACACCGGCGATGGACGCCTCATTCATTCCGACGGCTACTCCGGCCTGCCCTGGGAGGAAGCCAAAGTGAAAATCACCGCCGACCTCGCCGCCCGCAACCGCGGCCAGGCCACGGTGAATTTCAAACTCCGCGACTGGCTCTTCTCCCGCCAGCGCTACTGGGGCGAACCCTTCCCACTCGTGTGGGTCAACACCCACGACTACGCCACCGCCACCGCCCACGCCCTTTCCACGGGATTAGCCCTGCCGCTGCCAGCCGAACCCGTGACCTGCGTGATTGAGGGCGAAACCCGCTACGCCCTGCCCGTGCCCGAGCGGTCCCTGCCCCTGACCCTGCCCGAGGTGAAGAGCTACCAGCCCACCGGCACTGGCGAGAGCCCCCTCGCCTCCATCCCCGAATGGGTCGACATCTGGTATGACGCCGCCACCGGCGCAGCCGTCCCCGCCACGGAGACTCGTCCCGCCGCGCATTGGGTCCGCGCCCGCCGCGAGACGAACACCATGCCGCAATGGGCCGGCAGTTGCTGGTATTACCTGCGCTACCTCGATCCCCAAAACCCCGACGCCCTCGCCTCCCCCGAAGCCCTCGCCTACTGGCAAGGCCCCGATATCTACGTCGGCGGCGCCGAGCACGCCGTGCTCCACCTGCTCTACGCCCGCTTCTGGCACAAAGTCCTGTTCGACCTCGGCGTCGTCGCCACCCCCGAGCCCTTCACCCGCTTGTTCCACCAAGGCATCATCCTCGGGGAGGACGGCGAAAAGATGTCCAAATCCCGCGGCAACGTCGCCAATCCCGACGACATCATCCGCAGCCACGGCACTGATACGCTTCGACTTTATTTGATGTTCCTCGGCCCGCTCGAAGCCATGAAACCATGGAACCCCTCCGGCATCGAGGGCGTGCATCGCTTCCTGCAAAAAGTCTGGCGTGAGTGCATAGAACGCGACACCGGCGCGACCAACCCCAAAATCGCCGACACCGCCGACGCCACCCCGCCGGAACTCGCCAAACTCCTGCACGAGACGATTAAAAAGGTCGGCGACGACATCGAGGGCCTCCGCTACAACACCGCCGTGTCCGCGCTGATGATCTTCGTGAACGCCTGGCAAAAAGCCGAGCGTATCGGCCGCCGCGACGCCCTCGCCTTCCTGCAACTCCTCGCGCCCCTTGCCCCCCATATCGCGGAAGAACTCTGGACCCGCCTCGGCGGCACCCTCTCGGCCCCCAGCCTCGGTTTGGCCGCCTGGCCGGCCTACGATCCGGCCAAACTCGTCGCCACCGAAACTAAAGTCGTGGTGCAGATTAACGGTAAAAAACGCGCCGAGCTCTTACTCCCCGTCGGCGCCACCGAAGCCGAAGCCACCCTCGCCGCCCAAACCCACCCGGACGCACGCGCCCACCTCGAAGGGAAAGCCATCCGACGAGTTGTTTACGTGCCCGGAAAAATCCTGAACATCGTGGTGGCGTAGCCCCGCCGCCGACTCGCCTAAGCCGCCCGCTAGGTCGGCCCAGGCGATCGTTCTAAGATACCCGGAAGACTCGTGCCACACCCTGTGCGGCAAGGCACTTTAGCGCCCAAAAAAGCGGCGTATTCTGGGATTTAAATTCTTTACGATCCCTCAACGCAATAAGGTGCCTGCCTCACCGCCTTGCGCATAATCAATATCGACCCAAATCCGGACCTGCTCCGCTCCGGCGGTCGCTCCCAAAACCCTACCCGCTTAGTGGGAAAAGCCTCCTTCGGCCAGCATAGCACTAGCCTGAAACACGAATTGCTTGGCGTGGTGTTGAACGGCCTCTCTGCCCGCCGCATCGAGTATTATTCGAACTACCGCTATTACCGAAATTACAAGAAATACTACGGCACGAGCACCTGAGCGTCCTCTCCGCTTCAGAGTAACTCGCCCTGCATGCCGCCGGATGGCGTCGCCCCGATGAGCGCCCCGTGCCGCTCCAGCCAGTCATCGAGTTTATCGAGGTAAGCCTGCGGATCGTAGCCCGCCTCCGGCGCAGCGGGATCGAACAAAGCCAGCGGACGCGCCCGCTGCCAGTCGCTCGTCCGCCCCTTGGCTTTGGGCGTGAGGTAGTAGCTCACCCGCTCCCCCATACGCGGACGCGGGTTGAGCTGTAGGGCCGCCTCTGCCGCCGCCCGGCGCGGCTTGCCGCCCTCCGCGATGAAGCGCTCGTAGGCGTCTGGATTCATGCCAAGGATCTCCGCCTTGGCCAGCTCCGCGACCGGGAGCTCGCGTGCGGCAATCGCCCGCCTCAATTCCGCGATCCGCCCCAAGGGCGATGCCGGCTCGAGGCCGAGTAGGTGCCGGATAAGGTGCTGGGTCAGCCCTTTTAGAAAAGGCTCGATGCCCCGCGAACGCAGCGCGCTACCCCTCAGGATCACGCGATCGCCCTCGCGCAGGGCGTAGTTCTTAGCCTTGTAGCACCACATGGCGTCATAGTGACCGTCGTGCTCGAGTTCGATGCCTGCCGGCAGGAGCTTTTCCACCTTCGCCAACAAGTCGCCCGGCCGGCCAAAATAGACCTCGGAGGAAAGGTAAATGCCATCGGTGTCCGCCTCGAGGATGGTCGCCCCCTCGGCCGCGAAACCATCAATCAATTGCTGCAACAACTCACGCCCGCGGCGCGTGACCTCCGCCGCCAATTCCCCATCGCCGAAACGGGCGCCAGAGAAGCCGAGGTAGCCGTAAAAAGAGTTGATCAAAATCTTGAAACTGGCCTGCCGCGCCTGCGCTTCCGCCCGCTCATCCGCCGTCGCCCCAGTGCGCGCGATCTGTTTGTATTTGAGCCGATAGGTCCGCAAGCGGCGGAGTAGCGGGATGAAGACGCCGAGCGGGTCGTTAGCCGGATTTCGGTCGAGCAGCAGGAGGAGACTCGGATAAAGCGAGGCTACGTCAAAGTGCAGGACGTGGCGAAACACCCCTTCTTGAAAACTCCGGGTATAACCGCCCTCAAAGGGCGCGATCTCCGGCGGGACCGGGCAGGCCTGCCGGCCATGGTAGTATTCCTCAAGGAAGAGCAGGTCGATTTTACCCGTCGTGCCGCGCAGCGTCGCCTCCTGGAAAAGGATGGGAAAGGTCCGCGTCTGCTCAAAGTAGGTGGGGAGCAAAACGTCCGCCACCCCCGCCGTCTCGCGTAAGTCATCGCCGAGGTAGGCGAGGAAGGTGTCACGATCCTCTCGGTAGGCCGCCGCGATACGATCGCCCGCGAGGTAGGTGCGCGCGTCGTCATCGGTGGTCGCGCCAAAGTAGATCGCGACTTCCTTGAGCCCGTAGGACTGGAGCTCGCGCGCAGTGATGTCATGGAGCTGGACCAACAGGTAGGTGTCGATGACAGTTCTCCCGGGCAGGTCGCAGCGCGGGAAATCCACCCACCGCTCGGCGACCTTGAGTCGACTCGCGCGAAACTTGGCGCGCTGCCCGAAACGCCCCCACGCGCAAGGCACCTTGAATCGCTTTGCCCTCAGACGCAGGTAATCGAGGTCAAATTTGAAGAGGTTGTGCCCCTCGATGGTATCCGGATCGAGCTCGGCCAGCACCGCGTTAAATTCCTCCAGCAGGAGTTTCTCCGCCGCGTCAGTCTCTTCCGCGAGCACCAGAAACCGGTTCACCCCACCCTGCCGCAAACCGATGGCGAGCACGCGGTCCTC
>RGVP01000250.1 GCA_010027235.1 bacterium | reverse complement strand
CGCTGAGCGCGAGGCTCAGGCAAACGCTCGTCGGGGAACGGGTGGCGGGGTCTTTGGCGATATCCAGTTTGGCAACCGGAACCGGAGCGGGCGGAGTTTTGGCCGCATCGACTTTGCGTTTTTTCTCCTCAGCGAGGAGCTCGGCCTGTTCTTTTTTCTCTTGGCGGCGACGCTCTTTCTGCTCCGCCCACCAGTTTTGGAAAAGGTGCAGGGCCTTGTCGAACTCCCCGCCGAAGTCGGGGGTAAGGATGAAAATCAGGCTCAGGAAATACACCAGACCGAGCATGACCCCGGAGCCAAAGCCACCCAGAGGGTCGGCGAGCACGTCGAGGTAGATCCAGCCGCCGACATGGCCGCCCAGATCGTGGGTGAAGTAGTCACTTTCAAAGCTATGGACTTCGCTCGCAAACATCGCGGCCAGCGCCGCGCCGCTCAACAAGCAGGCTAGCAGGGCGCAAAGGCGGGCCACGTCGACCTGTTTGGCATTACGGATCGAGCTGTAAGCCACCCAGAAAAGCCCGCCGGGGATAAACCACGCCGCAACCCCCAGCCATGAATAGCAGATGAAGGACACATCCGCCCCGATCCAGCCCACCGCATTTTTTGCCAGGGCGGGTATGCGCACGTATTCGGTCTGGGCCGGTTCGTAATCGAAGAAAGCCACCGCCAGCAAAAGGCCGACCACCAGGCACGCGCCGGCCATAGCCCAGCGAGGGCGATGGCGTGAAGCCTGAAACGAGGGGGCGCTATTTGGGTTTGAACTCGCGACTTTCGGCATGTGACATGGGACGCGATGCGCGGCCTAGTTTTTACAGTTCGGCCCAATCCGGGGAACGGTCAAAGGCATTTCCTTTTCTACTCTCATTTCCCTGTGATTTCCCCCAGCCATGAATGATTTCCTACGTTTTCAGCCCCTTTACCAAGAACGAGTCTGGGGCGGGCGTGGTCTGGCGGATAATCTGGGGCGCGAATTACCCGGCCGGGCGCCGATCGGTGAGGCTTGGGAAATCGTGGATCGTCCGGAGGCACAATCTGTTGTAAAAGGTGGCCGCCACGCCGGCAAAACCCTCCGCCAGCTCATCGAGGCTCGCCCCGCCGACCTCATGGGCCCGGGTTGGGATAAAAATAACCCTTTTCCTATTCTGGTTAAATGGCTCGACTGCCGCGAACGCTTGAGCCTCCAGGTCCATCCGCCGGCCTCGGTTGCACCCAGTCTCAAGGGCGAGCCCAAGACCGAGATCTGGTTTATCGCGGATACCCGGCCGGGCGCCGCCTTGATCGTAGGTCTGAAAAAAGGCGTCACCCGCGCCCAGTTTGAGCAAAGTCTGGCGGACAACACCTTGGAGGCGCTGGTGCATCGTTTTCCGGTGGCGGAGGGCGATAGCATCCTCGTGCGCAGCGGACAGATCCACGCCATTGATGGCGGCAACCTCATCCTCGAAATCCAGCAAAACTCCGACACGACCTATCGGGTTTACGATTGGGGTCGGGTCGGGCTGGATGGCCAACCCCGCCAGCTTCACGTCGAGCAATCGCTGGCCTCGATCAAGTGGGACGACTTTGAGCCCGCGCCGGTGCGGGGCGCGCCGACCTCGGGCGTGATCGCCGAGTGCGCCGAATTCCGCATCCGCCGCGTGGTGCTCGATGCCGGTGAGACCCTGCATTTTCGGGCCGGCGAGCAGGCTCGCATCCTGAGCGTCGTGACCGGCCAGCTTACCGGGACGGGCAAGGGCGGCCTCGCCCGCGGCGAAAATGCGGTGCTGCCCTACGCGGGCGAATTCACTTTCAGGGCCGCGGCCGCCTCCCTCGTGCTGGTGACGGAAAACTTCGCCGGCCACGTCGACTGATAAATTATTATTATGCCGGGTGCGCATTTTCAGGAGTCTTCGTCGCGTCGGGCCGGTGTGCTCGGCTCAACCCTCGCCGGGCTGGTGCTGGTTTCGGCTATCTTTGTGCTGGCTTGGATGTTGTTGCTTCCCTTGGTGGCGCAGGAGCGCTTCATCGCCGCGACCGGGGCCGAGCTGCGGTTACAGGGGTTGATGGCGGATCCTTTCGCGGGCCGCGCCACCGTGACGGGCTGGACTTTGCGTGCCGCCGCGGCGCCAGACTCGGCCTTGCTGGCGCGGGGCGGGGTGGCTGCACTGGTCGCCCCCAGCTGGCGCGCCGCCTGGAACGCCGGAGCCGGGGCACCACTGGTAATCGAGTCCCTCGACCTTCATTTCACCGAGGTCCGGCTCGCGCCCGATGCCCGCGGCCAATGGCCCTTGCTTTCCGCCCTAGCCGCGCTCGGTCTGCCCTATGAGCAAGGCGGGCGGACCGGTCCCGAGGCTGTGCCTCTGCGGCTCGCCCGCCTCCGGCTGAAGGTCGATACCGTGGTGGTGCGCGATGCCGCCACCGGTCGCGACGTGGCCCGCCCCGTGGCTTGGTCCGGGGAGTTTAGTGAGCTCGACCACACCCGGCCGGTCGTCGCCGCCTTGCTCGCCGCCGCCCGGCGCGAGTGAAGGGAAACCAAGACGCGCCCGTGCGCCTGCGCCCTTGCGCGGGCCGCTTTGTTGTTATCTTGTTCACCTTTTCCCATGAGCCAGAACGAATCCGCCCAACCGTCCCCCG
>RGVP01000249.1 GCA_010027235.1 bacterium | reverse complement strand
GATGGTGAGCTCCATGGTGCTCAGGTTCAGCGCGCGCACCACGTTGCAGCCGTCGCCAATAAAGAGCTGCGTGGCGCTGGCGGCTAGGGCCAGCGAGGCAGCGGGAAGCAGAAATAGAGAACGGAATGAGCGGTGGGTGTGCATAAAAACTTCCCCACCATAAAAACAGCTGAATGTAAGTCCCGTGTGAGCATGGCCGATTATTTTGTTAAGGCGGGGTAAAGTCTGTCCTGGATGCGCGCCGAAAAGCCCGAACCCGACCTCAATCCGCCAGCGGCAAACGGATCGAGGCGCGAAAGCCACGCGGGTCACGATTGGCAAAATGCACGCCGCCGCCGCAGGCCTCGACGCAAGCCCGCACGATGGCCAGTCCGAGGCCGGCGCCGCCAGTTTCGCGTTGGCGGGCGATCTCAGGCCGGAAAAAAGGTTCGCCCAGACGCGCAAGAGCCTCGGGGGGCACGCCGGGGCCAGTATCGTCGACCACCAACTCCACCGAGGTATCGACTCGATAGGCCCGCAGAGTGATGGCGGCATCGCGACCGGCGTAGCGGAGGGCGTTGCGAAGGAGGTTGCCGATCGCGCGGGCGAGCAGGTCGGCATCGGCGCGCACGGCCAGGCCAGCAGGTAGATCGAGCGCAACGGCATCGGCGGCGGCCTCGCGACCGAGCACGCGGGCGACGAGCGGACTGAGTTCTACCCGCACCTGAGTGGCGGCTCTGGGCAAGAGGCCGGCGCGGGTGAACGCCAGCAATTCTGCTACGAGGTCAGCCATGTGGGCGACCTCTTCGCGCACATCGGCCACCGCTGGACGCAGCTCCGACGGGACGCGCTCCTCCAGAATCCCCACACCCAGCTGCATGCGCCCGAGTGGAGAGCCGAGTTCATGGGCGATGTCGCCCAGAAACCTTTTCTGGCCACCGACGAGGAGCTCGAGGCGGGAACTCATTCGGTTAATGGCGACGCCGAGCTCGCCGATCTCGTCGTGACGTTCGCCGGGGACACGGGTGTCGAAGCGACCGTCAGCGATGCGCTCCGTCGCGAGAGTAAGACGGCCCAGTGCGCGGGTGACGCCGCTTACAAAAGGCAGCCAGATGAGAACGGACAACACCACCGCACCGCCCGCGAGCCAGAGCGCGTTTTTCAGCTCCAGCACATCCAGCAAAACCCATAAGGAAGGCACGTGGACGAGAAAATAATCCCGCGACCGGCCGGGCAGACCGAGCATTACCCCCACCCAGTAACCCGACTCAGAGGCGGAGGGAACCAACACCCGCTGAGGCGGGCGAGACCCGGGCGACAGCCCGCCGCCGGCGGACCGAGCGGCTTCAGGACCGCGGTGCGGCGGCGGTCCCTCATCCAAACCTGCACGCGGCGGGAAGCCAAAGCCCTCTGGGCCGCTCCGATCAGGAGGTATGCCGCGCGGCCGGATCTCCTGAGCGCGAGACACGGTAGTCAGCCAATCGCGCAGCAAGGAAGGGAGCTTTCGGTCGTCACCTGCTAGTCGGCGCAGATCCTCGCCATAGTAGGCAAGACTGACGCCCTTGATCGTGGTGGCATTGGCGAGGGCATCATTCCATTCAGAGCGCGGACGCGAACGAAGATCGCTGACGGTCAATTCGGCCCAGGCTTGGACGGGGCGGCCCAGATCCCCAGCGACCAAAGAATCCCATGTGATTCCGTCTCCAGCCCGAAAAACAGCGAAACCGGCTAGGGCCGCAAGCAAGAGCAGATTCAACAGCAACCAAAACGAGACCTTGAATTTTAATGGTATACGCATCGCCCGGCGGGTTCAGGGTGAGTTAGGATCGACCAGCATGTAGCCCGCCGAACGCAGGGTGCGGATAAAGCGTGGTTGGCGCGCGTCGTCTCCGAGTTTTTTACGTAAGGCCGAGATATGGACGTCAATGGAACGGTCGAAGACGTCATAATGCCGGTCGCGGATTTCATCTAGCAGGGCCTCGCGGGTGCGGACGCGCCCATGGGCGCGGGCGAGGCTAGCCAGCAGATCGAACTCCACCGGCGTGAGGTTAATCGGCTGGTCGTGTAGAAGGGCTAGGCGCGACTCGGGCCGGACGCGCAGCGGGCCGACTACGATCTCGACTAACGGCGGCAAACCAACGGCGGGGCGGGTGGCGCTGCGGCGCAGGACGGCGCGCAGGCGGGCGAGAAGTTCGCGGGAGGAAAAGGTCTTGGGGAGGTAGTCATCAGCACCGACCTCCAGGCCGACGATACGATCGGTCTCATCACCGCGAGCCGTGAGCATGAGCACTGGGATGTCGCTGGCCCGGCGGATGCGGCGCAAGACCTCAAAGCCGTCCAAACTGGGCAACATGACGTCTAGAATGATGGCCTGCCACGCAGCCCCAGACTCGACCGCGCGGAGTGCGCCGGTCGCGCCATCATGCTCGGCGGTGACTTCGAAACCCAGGGGCTGCAGGTAATCGGCGACCAAGCGACAGAGCTTGCGATCGTCATCAATCATCAAAACCGCCACACGGCCAGCAAGGGGGGACTCGGAATCCATGCGCCGACCCAATCAAACATCCGCCTTAAAGGCAGGTCTCTTTACTTGAGCTTAACTTTTTCCCGTTTCCGAAAGGTGATATTAAA
>RGVP01000248.1 GCA_010027235.1 bacterium | reverse complement strand
GACGCCAGCGACCCTGAAGACCTGCACGACCTCACCGCCCACCTGCGCGGTGGCCTGCCCCTTCGGGACTTGGACGACGCCACCAGCCCTCTGGCCTCCTACTGGCAGGTGCTGCCCGGCTTGCGGGAAGCATTGTTTGCCGCCACGGCGCACAAGGGCTATGTGCAGATGCAAACCACGGTGGCCGAGCTCAAGGCCACCATCACCTGCCACGCCGAGTTCCAGGCCTTCAACGCCCAGGCCACGGCCTGCTTCGCCCAGTGGCGCCAGACGGCTACCGCCACCTTGCGGGCGTTTGGTACGGGCAGCCACCCCAAGGCCCTGATCGAGCGCCTGTCTGAAGACCTGCTGGCCGCTTTCAAGAGCGTGCCACTCATCGACGCCTACGACGTCTACCAGCATCTTATGGACTTCTGGGCGGTGACGATGCAAGACGACGCCTACCTGATTGCTGCCGACGGCTGGGTGGCCCAGACCAGCCGCGTGATCGAGACCGACAAGAAGGGCAAGACCAAGGACCGGGGCTGGACATGCGAACTCATCCCCAAGCACCTCATCGTGGCCCGCTTTCTGGCCGCTGAACAGGCCGCCCTGGACGCCGCGCAAGCCGAGCTGGTCGCCGCCCAGGCGGCCCAGACCGAGATGGAAGAAGAGCAGAGCGGAGAAGACGGCATCTTCAACGATTACGACAGCATCACCGCCTCAGCCGTGAAAGACCGCATCCGCGAAATCGGCCGAGACCCCGAAGGTGCCGACGAGCTGAAGCTGCTCAAGGCCTGGATGGACCTGGCCAACCGCATCACCGCGCTGAAGAAACAGGTCAAGGACGGCGACGCCGCGCTCGATGCACTGGCCTACGCCCGTTACCCCCAACTCACGCTAGATGAGATCCAGTCACTGGTCATCGATGACAAGTGGATGAGCGCGCTCTCCGCCAGCGTGCAGGGTGAACTAGACCGCGTGTCCCAGACCCTCACGGGACGGCTGCGGGAGTTGGCGGAGCGGTATGCCGCGCCGCTGCCGCAGTTGGCGGATGAGGTCGAGGTGCTGGCAGCCAAGGTTGCGGGGCACATGGCGACGATGGGGGTAGCATGGAAGTGAGGCCTGGCTACAAGCAGACGGAGGTAGGCGTCGTTCCAGAAGACTGGGGTACTGCCTCGCTCCTTGTAGTGGCGGATTGCCTCGACAACGTCCGCGTGCCACTAAACGAAGCAGAACGGCGGAGTATGCAGGGCGACGTTCCGTATTGCGGGGCTAACGGCATCCTCGACTACGTGAACGACTTTGTCATCGACGACGACATCATCCTTATGGCGGAGGATGGGGGCTACTTCGACGAATATGCGTCGCGCCCAATTGCATATCGAATGCGTGGAAAGTGCTGGGTCAACAACCACGCTCACATCCTTAAGGCCAAGGCAGGTTATGACCAAGAGTTTCTGTTCTATTCGCTCGTCCACAAGAACATCCTTCCGTTTCTGGCGAGCGGCACTCGTGCAAAGCTCAACAAGTCGGAGATGGCGAAGATTGTTGTCCCTGCCCCCCCTACTGAGGCCGAGCAGCGCGCCATCGCTAAAGCCCTGAGCGATGTCGATGCCCTGCTGATGGGGTTGGACCGTCTCATCGCCAAGAAGCGCAACATCAAACAGGCCGTCATGCAGCAACTCCTCACCGGCCAGACCCGGCTTCCGGGGTTTCAGGGAGAGTGGGAGGTGAAGCACTTAGGTGATGTTGCAACCTTTCACAAGGGCAGAGGCCTGCCGAAGAGCTCATTGACGCCATACGGGGCAGAGCCGTGCATTCACTACGGCGAGTTGTTCACGCACTACCCGGAGGACATCGAGACGATCTGCAGCCGCACTAACGATAGCGCCGGCGCATTCAGGTCGGCCGCGAATGACGTCTTGATGCCCACATCGGATGTAACTCCACGAGGCCTGGCTAAGGCAAGTTGCGTCCAGCTTGACGGTGTGATCCTCGGAGGTGACATCCTGGTCATTCGCTGCGACAGCAAACTCGTGTTTGGAGCGTTCTTGAGCTACACCATCCGACACCAAGAAGCACAAGTTCTCCAGTTGGTAACCGGGACGACGGTCTTCCACCTGTACGGCCGCGACATGGCGAAGCTGGTGCTTTCCCTTCCATCCGTTGAGGAACAGATTGCCATCGTGAGGACCTTGACCGACATGGCGTCTGAGCTCACGGCGCTCGAGGCCCGCCGCGACAAGACCCGCGCTCTCAAGCAGGGGATGATGCAGGAGCTACTGACGGGAAAGACTCGGCTCGTGAAACCGGAGGCTGCCAATGTCTGACCAACTGCGCTCGGAGCGCAATACGCAGAACCGTGTGGTTTCCCTGTTCACCGATAAGTCTCGGTCTGACTGGCTTGGCTACCGCAGTCTTGGGGAATGGAGCACGCGCGAGAACAACCGTGGCATTGAGGCCTCTCTTTTGCGCGACAACCTAGCTTCGCGCGGCTATAGCTCTGCCCAAATCAGCGCGGCCATGCAGCGCCTAGAGTCGGCGGCAGACTCTACCGGCATCACGCTCTACCAAGCTAACCTGCGCACCTATCAGTTGCTGCGCTACGGCGTGCCTGTGCAAGTGGCGGCAGGAAAGCCTAACGAGACAGTACATCTG
>RGVP01000247.1 GCA_010027235.1 bacterium | reverse complement strand
GGGCGCTATCACCATCATATCATGAGTTTTATCCGATAACACCCGTGCAACCAGGAAAGGATATTGATATAATAACATCATCATCCAGGATATAATGGGATATTTTGGATGATGGATGGGATGGATGGATGGAGGTTGTTATGTGGGAGTTCATGGGTGTTGAGGGTGGAAGTGCCTATTATAGCCTGATCCTCAAGGGGATCCAGTGTCCTGTCCGGGTCTATAGACTCCAGACTCAGGAGAGTCTGGTGGTCCAGATGGGTGGGAGTCCGGAGGACAATGAGTTTTTGGATTCGTGTCAATGGGATTATGATGTTGATGGGGATGTCGATGTGATCCTGGATGATATCCGAGAGGATGGAGTCGTCCGGGGAATCTGATCCGGATCATCTCATGGATGAGATGAATGAGGATTCACTCGGGCCTCCGTGTCATGACAGCGGTCGCCGAAGCGCCCAGAGCAGTCGACGTTGTTAGGGTTGCCCAACCCCCAGGGGTTTGCACCTCCGTGCCGTTTCTGTGTCGCGGTGAGTCAACCAGGTGGCACAGATGCATTCTGCAGCGGACTCGTTATCATCGTCTTCCGATGATTTGCACCGAAGCGACGGCGGTGTTGCGTCGAGTGTGCATGCCGGCCGTGACCGCGGCGTCGACATGTTACTTTGACAGGAGGTTGGCGATGCAGGAGCCGCCGAGGCCGGCGACGACGATGACGAGGAGGATGTTCTCGCCGTGGTAGCTGATGTAGTCCATCATGCGATTGTACATGTTGGCACCTTTTGGTGTCGTTGTGGTGTGAGATCATCGTACCACGACCGCGAGCAGTTTGCACGTTGGGCAGCATTGCCGCGGCGGCGACTCGCGGTGGTGCGTCGAGCGCTCTAGAGGCGTCAGGGCGCTCGTTATCATCGCAGGCGCCCATTCAATTGTACCATGGCAGCTGCGCCATTTGCACGGGCGCTCGACGCGATGATAAGGCGTCCAGGACGCTACCCTGATTATACCACGGTTCAGGGCGCCTTGCACCTCGAGCGCGCTCGTGCAACTCGAGCTACCGTTTGGTATAATAAGACCATGAGGCAGGTAAGGAAAAACCGGCTTCTAGGTGATGGATAGAGGGGGTGCAGAGAATAGGTCCCTGCTCCTCTCCCTCGTGCAAGAGGGTCCATCGTAGGGTAAAATGACCCTACACAACGGGAGGTTCTCATGGCTCAGGGTTTCAAGTCCCAGGTTCTCGGCATGGACAAGTTCACCCTCGAGGTCGTCTGCCGCGTCGTCCCCGACGAGGGCGAGGCCTTCGAGGTGATGGCGGCCCCGTTCTTCTGGGGTCAGAAGACCCTGATGAAGGTGTGCCTCATCGAGAAGGGTAACGTGGTGGAAGACGGTAACGCGTTGCTCAGCCAGGGGATGAAGGTGTCCATTGGTGCCCTGGCCAAGAAGGCCATCCGGGACGCCGGCCTCGTCCTCCCCGAGCCTCCTCCTCCTGCCAAGCGGGGAGCCAAGCCGGCCGCCGCGGTCGAGGCTCCGGCCGCTGCGGAACTCGCCGAGGTCGCGGCCCTGAAGGCCGAGCTAGAGGTCCTCAAGGCCGCGGCTGCGGAGCTCGAGGCTCTGAAGGCCGCGGCTGCGGAGGCCGCCGCTGCCGCTGAGGCCAAGAAGGCGGCCCGGGCTGCCAAGGCGGCAGCCAAGGCGGCCTGATCCGGCCGGCCGAAAGGCCGTCATCGTGCAAAGCAGCGAGACCAGTGGTACAATAGGCTTACCGGCCGCGGTGGTCGGTGAGTCCAGCAACCGGTGCTAAGGAGATCGACATGAACCCCGACTTCGTTGACATCCACACGGGTATCCAGCAGATCAAGGCCCTGAAGACCGAGCTCGCTCTGACCACCCGGGTGGTCAGGGACCAGGCGCGCCTCCTCGCGCGCCAGGAGCGCGCGGCGGCCAAGGCGGCGCTCGCCCAGGCCAAGGCGGCCGGCCGCCTCCTGGAGCGCGCCCGGGTGGCAGCGCGCGCGGCGGCCGCCGACGCGCCGCGCGCTCCCCAGACGCCGGAGCAGCTCGAGCGCCGCCGAGAGCGCGACCGGCAGCGGCGCCAGCAGCAGCGCGCTCGGCGCTCCTGGCAGCAGGACTGAGTTCGCCCAGCGCGCCCTGAATCAAACACCGACACCGACACCGAGGAGACGACGTGAAGAACCTGAAGCAGCTCATCCTCACAGAGCCCGGCGGCGCCCGATTCCCCTCCATCCTCAGCCTGCAGTCCGTCGGCGCGCCCACTGCGACGGCGTACCTGCTCGGGCTCGTGGGCAACGACGGGAACCTCGTCCCGGGCGCTCAGACCGCGGTGATCAAGGAGACAAGGGCGCTCGTGCTCGCGGGAGAGCTCGCGATTCGAGAGGTCTACGGCTACAGCTGGATCGTCAGCCCGGACAGAACGCCCGGGCGCCCCGCAGCCGAGGTGCGAGAGATCTTCCGCACAGAAGGCTTCCTCAACGACGACGCAGAGGCCGACGGTGCGCGCGGAGTCGAGAGCACCGCAACCACCTTCAGGTCCCGCACGCACTTCGAAGATCTGATCAGTCAGTTCGTCCTGGGGCCGGACGGCGACATCTGATCCGAATGTGCTGGGACTCTCAGCGTGATGATAACGACTTCCCGGATGCCTCCCTTGAAAATCAGAGAT
>RGVP01000246.1 GCA_010027235.1 bacterium | reverse complement strand
TAGTACAAGTCGCCGAGGATGCTGCCGCTGTTGCGGATGATGCTGTCGCCCTGGCCGAACTGGTTGCTGATACTCAGGCGGGCGGCAGTGCTGGCGTTGACCAGACCGAGGGCGGTGGCGTCGCCTGCCTCCGCCAGGGAGTAGTCGAGTGCCGTTCCCGGAGCACTGGTAGAGAACTTCGACAAGGCATACCAACGCAGGCCGTTGGCGCTGGCCGCAACGATGTCGCCCCTGATGGTGCCGCTGTTGTTGATGGTAGTAGAGCGGATTTCATCGGCACCCGCATCTGGGGATAAAACGATGGCGAGGCCGTAAGTCGATCCAGAGATCGAACGCCCGAAACTGCCGCCCTTGGAGCCCTCGATGGTGCCGGCGTTGGAGATGCTGTTCTGTTCCGAGCGCAGATAGATAGCGGGGGAAAAGTCACCGATGCCGCGCAGGATCCCGCCCAAACTGTTGGTGATGCTGACCGTTTCAGTCTCCTCCTGGGAGGCGATCGCCGCGGTGCTGCCGAGCGTCTGGTTGGCGATGCCACCGCCCGTCGCTCGGAGCGCGGTCGCAATGTTGGTGGTCAGCGTGAGGGAACCGTTGGTACGCACCGCCTCGATGGTGCCGGCATTGTTCACCGTCAGCGAGGTCACATCGCCGCCGGCCTGGATGGCCTGTGCCGTGCCGATGCTGGTGTGCTCGGCACGGATGGTGCCCGTATTGTTGATCTCATACTCGCCGGCCACACTGGTATCGATGGCGCGGACGGAGGTGGCAGCGGCGGTCGTCCCGGAGTAGGTGGCAGAGACTGTGCCCGCGTTGGTAAGGATATTGGTCCCGCTGCCCGCGATGATGTTAAAGCCGTTTCCGGCCTGGTTGCCACGCCATGCGCGATTCACGGTGATCACGCCAGTGGTGGGGTCGTAGGCGGTGATGACCCGACTCTCGCCCGCCCCAGCCTCGCCATCGACCACCACACCGTTCATGTTGATGGTTTTGCCGACCAGTTGGCTTGCCTGAGTGATCCCCGCGAGACTCAGGTCTCTCTTACTGAGAATCAGTTGGTTGTTGCCGACAAACCCGAAGCCAGTCAGCGCACCCGTGCCGACGAGCGAGAGATTCTTCCCGGTCGCGGCGGGGGTGTTGACATTGGACATCCCCGTGATGGTGGTCGTGCCACTGCCGCTGAACCGCGAGACCGTGTAGTCACCAAGGAAGATGGCGTTGGTGGTGACATTGCCACTGTTCACGGTGTTGCTGATGGTAACGCCACTACCGATATTCACGGTGTTGCCGAGACCCTCGACGTAGATCGCGCCGGTCGTGACCCCGGGAGCAGCCGCAGGGAAAATCAGGCTGGAACTGACGGTGAGATCCGAGTTGCCGTCCTTGCACAGAACGCCAGCGGTAGAAGAAGACACGAAGCGCAATGCAGGGTTCGGGCTCGCAGCATTGGCCACGCTTGTCGGACCCGTCGTGGCATTGCTCACCGGCGTACAGGTTCCAGCCGCCAACGCTTCGCCCCAGAAGGGGAAAGCAGATGCGAGAGCGACAACGAGAGCGGTTTTTTTTGCGCGAGGACGCACACCTAAATCCTGACAAGACAGTTATCGAGTAGTGGATGGTAGAGACCCACCCTGCCAATCGAAAGGGAGGATTTCCCGATGTGCCCAGACCAAGTCCGAATCACCGCTGCCCGCAGACGGGCTCCTGCCCCAGCAGCCCTGGCCACGCCTCGACCCAGCCGTCCTGATGCCCCACCGCCGGCACCTCGACCCACCGCCCGCAGCCCTGCCCCACCCGCTCCAGGAACGCCCTCGCGATGCCGGCAGGTACCACCACATCCTGTCCGCCCACAAAGTGCAGTTGCGGAAGACCCGTCAGTGCCCTAGCGACATCCAACGGGTTGAGCGATCCTGGCATCGGGGATACCCGGTGTAGGCGGTTGATGCCTTCGCTGTCGAGATTGCCGGCCACCGTGCGCAGGCTGAGGACATCGCTGCGACGAGCGGCCAGCAGCACCGCCAGCGCTGCGCCGCCGGAATAGCCCACCAGTTCCAGTTTTCGCACCTCGTGCGCCTGGGCGTAGCCAGTGAGCGCCTCCTCCATCATGTCTATCACCTCCGGCGAGAAACGGTGTGACGTCCAGAGCGCCGGCTTGCAACCCTTGGCGGGTGGCGACAGGTACTGGCAGGGCCGTGCCAGGTAAAGGAGGTTCGGGTGGCGGTCAAGCAGCGCGAGCTCGAGGGCGATTGGTTGGCGCGGCGTCGGGTCGGCCGAGGGTTGGTTGCGGTTGGCCCACGCGTATCCATCGCCTTCGATGTAGACCCGAAGCGCGGCGCTAGCGTCGGCAACCCTCGCGAGCGCGAAGAGCGGCATGGCCCCGCCCTTCATCGCCACCGGGCGTAGCCCCGCCGCGTCCACCCTGGCCGCCAGCCTCAACGACTGCGGCCCAGTACAGCCCAGTAGCACCCCCCCACACAGAACGATTACCGAGCGCAAGGCCCAACTGCGGCTTGGCACCTGCGTCCTGATGCTCCATAGTCGAATACGCAACGCGTCACCCTTCCCATTAAACTGCTCCCTATCGGGATCAGCCGCGCTTTGGCACAATCGGGTATTGTCAGAAACTCGAAAGAGAGCCATGTCCCGCCACGATTCGCTGAAATACACGCCTCGCGCCATCGCGCTGCACTGGATCATCGCCCTGAT
>RGVP01000245.1 GCA_010027235.1 bacterium | reverse complement strand
GCCCCGGCCTTCGGCGCCGAAACCCACCTGCTCGGAGGCGTGCAGACGGATCCGTTTTTTATCAACGATGCAGTCGGCACCGAGGTGCTTTGGGGCGCCGGCTACTATGGCAAGGGGGTCATCATCGCCAACGTGGAGGCTGGTCACCCCTGGTCTGGCCACGAGGTCTTTGACCGCAACGCCCTCGGCATCCCCGCCACCCCGGCCCGGCTAGTCAACAGCCCCGCTACCCCAGACGCGCCCGAGCTCGGCGAATTTGATTTCCACGCCACCATGGTCGCCCACGTGCTCGTCGGCGCCAAAACCGTGGTGAACCCCGACCGCTCGATCAGTCTCACCCTCGCCGGCGCCGGCATGGCCCCGCTGGCTACTCTCTGGTCGGGCGCCATCGCCACGCATTTCGACAAGACCCTAGAGAACCTCGGCTCCTTCGAGATTAGCGATAACTCTTTTCGCACCCCCTACGTGGCCTTCTACGAAGGCAGTCCGCAGGGCCGGGCCGACGTGATCAACAGCAGCTGGGGCTTCGAAGACCCCACCGCGCGTGAACGCGAGACACGCATCATCACCGGTCTGGCCGCGCAAAATCCCTCGGTCGCGACGGTGTTCAGCGCCGGCAACTCCGGCCCGGGCCCCAATACCGTCGGCGGCCCCGGCTCATCGTTTAACGTAATCACGGTCGGGGCCCTCGGTGGCCCAAACTGGCTGACCCCATCTAATTTTTCCTCAAGCGGCCCGGTTGCGTTCTACAACCCCTCAACCAACGCCGTATCGCCAGCCGCGCGCGCCGCCGTGCATATCGCCGCACCGGGCGAAAACTTCGCCCTCGCCGCCTACCTCCAACCCACCGGTGGCCTCGAGCCCGCCCTTGGCAGCTTCGTGACAGCCGCGAACAACCTTTACTTCACCTTCTCCTCGAGCGGCACCAGCTTCGCCGCGCCGGTCGTCGCGGGCGGCATCGGCCTGCTCAAGGAACTCATCCGCACCGGGCCCTACAACCTGCCCCAAGCCGAGGCGCTCGACACCCGCGTGATCCGCTCCGTGCTCATGGCCTCGGCCACCCGCACCGAGGGCTGGGATAACGGCCAGCACGCCAGCCCCGGCGGCGCCCTCGTGACCACTCAGGCACTCGACTACCGCACCGGCGCCGGCCGCCTCGATCTCGGCAGCGCCGCTTATATCACGGTCTTTGGCACTACCGATGTCCCCGGTCTCTCCGGCGGCGCGGGCCTGGACTCGCTTGGCTGGGATTTCAGCCAGCTAGACCTCGGCGGAGTGAATGCCTACACGCTCTCACCTCTCGAGGGCACAGCTCCGGCGCTCGAGTTTACCGTGGCGCTTAACTGGTTCACGACGGACACTTTTGACTCGGTTACCGGCGTCACCACCTACGGCAGTTTCGCCAATCTCGACCTTGAAGTCTGGTCGGTGAGCTTGAGCGGCACCTTTGATACCCTGCTCGCCGCATCGCGCAGCAGTTACAACACCTCTGAGTTCCTCCGCTTGGGAGCAAGCCCGGGAGAACGCCTCGGCCTGCGGGTGCGCTTCGACGACGCCGTCTACGACCTCGACGGCACGCCCGGTGGCGCGGTGACCTACGGTCTGGCTTGGGCGACCACCGCCATCCCTGAGCCGGCGGCAACTTCGATCTGGCTCGGCTTGATGGCTCTTGCCGCCGGCAATGTCGCAAAACGCAGACGGCAACCAGGCAGGGGCATTTAATTTCACCGGTCTCCGTTTAGCCGGAACAGCTTCAAACTCCGTGGCGGCGCAGGTTTTTTAAAGCCACTTCAAACTCACGCGGCAACGGTGCGGTGATCGTGACCGAGAGGCGTGTGACTGGATGATTCACCGTCAACACGCCCGCGTGCAGCCCCAAGCGAGCCAGCAAAGGACGCTCATCGTCGCGACCCTTGTAGCCGCGTTTCAAATCCGAAAGCCGTAACTCGATCCCTGGCACACCATAGAAAGGATCCCCCAAAATGGGCGCCCCGACCGCCGCGAGGTGAACGCGGAGTTGATGCGTCCGCCCTGTCAGCGGCCGGCACTCAACCCAAGCGTAAGCCCGACCGTTCCGGTCATGGAATCGCTCCAGCGTGCGAAAGCGGGTCTCACAAGCCTTCCCGCCGCGCCGCTTAAAAACCCGCATGCGCCCAGGCTGGGCCTCGTCCTCACCCAAGGCTAGATCGACCGTGAACTCGGCGGGCAATAACCCAGACTCGTCGCGCTGGGTGCGGCCGACCTTCATCGCCTCGTCCACTGGAGGCACATAACACAGCGCCTGGTAAGTTTTTTGGGCCGTCTTGGACTGAAACTGGCCGGAAACAAAATCGAGCGCGATCTTGTCCTTCGTGCACAAAACCACGCCCGAAGTATCGGCATCGAGTCGATGCACGTTAGCCACATGCTCGCCTAAGCGGGCATGGACCTCCGTCATCAGGTTGGCCCGTGACTTATCCCAACGATCAGGTGCGATCAGCAGGCCGCTGGGTTTGTCGAAGGCGATGAGGAAATCGTCCTCATAAAGAATAGGCGGAAGCATAAGTCAGGCTCCGCCAAAAGGCACGACCCCAGCCTCGGGGCCAAGAACCGAAGAGCAAACGCAATTAATTATCATCTTTGGCCGTGATTTGCAGGATTCCCAGGGATAAATGTGACGGATATGTTTCGGGATGGTGAATAGCGGGTTACGTGGCCCCGCGAAACTTGCGAGATGTGACCCATGTTCACTGGAGTTGGCACAATCGTAGCCGCAGGCGTCATTGCTGTGACAATGGCGATTTTTAAAAT
>RGVP01000244.1 GCA_010027235.1 bacterium | reverse complement strand
CGGTATCACCGCATCGATGGTAGGTCTAGGGAATGTGACCAACACCAGCGATGCGAACAAGCCAGTCTCCACGGCACAGCAAACGGCACTGGATCTCAAGGCGCCGCTGGCTAGCCCGACCTTTACCGGCACGGTAGGCCTTCCCGCAGGATCGGCTTTGTCAGCACCAATGAAGCTCACGGCCGGAACCAACCTGACCTCCGCATCCTTCGGGGCTGTCGAGTTTGATGGGACGAATCTCTATCTAACCACCAACGCCGCCAGTCCGACCCGCAAGACACTTGCTTTCACCGACTCTGTGCCCGCTTCGGTCCCGACGATCAGTCTCACCGCCGCTCCGGTGGTGCCGGTGCTCGCTTGGGGCAACAATGGCAGCGGTCAAACGAGCATGCCGGTGCTGGCAAACGTCGCCGCGGTGGCCGCCGGGGAGTCCCACAGCCTCGTTCTGCTCGACGCCGGCACCGTGGTCGCCCGCGGGCTCAATACCAGCGGCCAAGTGACGGTCCCCGCCGGTTTGACCGGAGTCACGGAAATCGCCGCCGGCACTGCGCACAACCTAGTCCGAAAATCCGATGGCACGCTCGTCGCTTGGGGTGACAATTCTTACGGCCAAACCACCATTCCCAGCGGGATCACCACCGCCACGCGCGTCGCCGCCGGCGCAAAACACAGCCTCGCGTTGCTCGCCAACGGCAGCGTCCGCGCTTGGGGCGATAACAGTTTCGGTCAAACGACCCTGCCTGCCAGCCTGACCGGTGCGACCATCACCGCGATCGCTGCGGGATACGACCACAGCCTCGCGCTCAAGAATGATGGCACGGTGATCGCTTGGGGCCGCAATGACGCCGCGCAAGTGACCCTGCCATCCGGACTTGTTAATGTGGTCGCCATTGCCGCGGGCGCCTACCACAGCCTCGCGCTAAAAGGCGACGGCACCGTGGTCGCGTGGGGGTGGGATAATGGCGGTCAGGCCACGGTTCCGGCGGGTCTGACCGGGGTCTCGAGAATTGCCGGTGGTTATGCGTTCAGTATGGCATTAAAGAACGACGGCACTCTGGTGCTTTGGGGAGACAACTCGGGCGGTCAGACAACGGTTCCAGCGGCTGCTACCCAAGTAGTATACATCGCAGCGGGAGCTTCGCACGCGCTGGCGTTGCGGGCTGACGCTATCCCGGCCCAAGTCGCCCTTCTCGATCAGGACAACGTCTTCTCGGCGAAGGTCGGTATCAAACGCACCCCAGCCGTTAACTCGCTGGAAGTCGAGGGCTCCGCCAGCAAAACGACCGCCGGCAGTTGGTTGTCCAATTCCGACCGCCGGATCAAAACCGAGATCCAGTCGATTACCGGGGCGTTGGAAAAAATCGAACAGGTCCATCTGGTGGATTTCCGCTATACGGATGAGTATCGGGCGGCCCACCCCAGCATCGAAGATGTGCGTTACCCGAACGTCATCGCTCAGGAATTTGCGGAGGTATTCCCTGCCGATGTGAAAAGCAGCGGCGAATTAATGGCGGACGGTTCGCCGATCCTGCAGGTGGATACTTACCCGTTGATCATCTATTCCGCCGCCGCTGTCCAGGAGCTGCATCAAGAGAATCGTTTGCTCAAAAAGAAACTCGTCGATCAAGAGCAACGCTTGCAGCAAAAACTCGCTGAGCAGGAGCAGCGCCTCCGCAAGTTGGAGGAGATTCTCTTGGGCAAATAAATGATGGCCGCGGGTAGACTTTTCTTTCTTTGCCTGCTGCCTCTGGCCGGGCGCGCCGGGGTGGGGGCGGACTACGTGCACAGTCCCGCTAGCTTGGACGCAGGCGGGCTGGCTGGTGCCAGCGCTAACTACAGCATCAACGCCTGCGTCGGTCCTGGTGCGGCGGCCGGTTCGGCGGACTATGGGGTGCGCACGGGGTTTGCCGGCCAGCTCGCTGATATGGTCAGTATTGGCATTGACGAACCCTCGGCACCGCTGTCGCTCAATGAAGCGACCACGTTCCAGCTCGGGGTGACGGCAATTTACGACGATGAAACCAAGCTCGTCCTGCCCGCGGGTGGGGTAACTTGGTCGGTGCAAAGCGGCCCGATCGCAGTCAGCTCGGGTGGGCTGGTGACCGCAGCTTCGGTTTACCAGACTACGTCGTCTATCGTGCAGGCTGTTTATGGCCCTTGGTCTGATACCGTAGGGCTTAAGGTTCTCAATACTGGCTTGGACGACTTCGCGCCCTATGCGTCGGACGGCTTACCTGATCTGTGGCAGGTGCGCTATTTTGGGGAGCAAAGCCAGCAAGCGCGCCCCGCTGCCGATGGGGATGGAGATGGGCTGAGTAATTGGATGGAGTATGCATTTGGGATGAATCCCGCTCAGGGCATGGTTGGCCTTCTTGAATGGGATGCCTCGACGGTTTTGAGAGCGGGGCCTCCGGTGCTTTCCGAAAGTGTTTCCGGCGGTTCCTCAACGGTCGTCGCGGTCTTTGCCCGGAGGCTCGATTACCTGGCGGCCAACCTTACCTACACCGTGGAGTTTAGTGGTGATCTGGTGGACTGGCAGGCCTCCGCATCTACGCCGACCGTGCTGGCCGCTAATTCCGAAATCCAAGTAGTATCCGTGCCTTTCCCCCTCTTCTTAAACGGTAAAAAAGCGGACTTCTTTCGCGTCAGAGTGAAATCTAACTGAAGCTTTTTAACCGTGGATGCCGCCTAGCGCCACGTGGGCCCAGCGAGTTTCTCCTCCGGTTGGCGCGTAGGATGGATTCATTTCCCTGGCACGCCCTGGTTCAGAGCTGCACGGGCAGGCCGATTTC
>RGVP01000243.1 GCA_010027235.1 bacterium | reverse complement strand
CCAAGGTGGCGAACCAGATCATCGTGGCGCTGAATATCGAGGCGGTGGCCGAGGCGCTGGTCTTTGCCTCCAAGGCGGGGGCGGACCCGGCCAAGGTGCGCGCGGCGCTGATGGGCGGCTTTGCCAATAGCCGCATTTTGGAAGTCCATGCCGAGCGGATGATCAACCGCAGCTTCGCGCCGGGCTTTCGCATCGCGCTGCATCAGAAGGACCTCAATCTGGCGCTGCAATCGGCGAAGGAATTGGGCGTGGCATTGCCCAATACGGCCTCTGCGCAGCAGCTTTTCTCCGCCGTCGCGGCGATGGGTGGGGACCAGCTGGACCATTCGGGGATGATTCAGGCACTGGAGACACTGGCCGCACATAAAATTGGATGATTAGGAATTAACTATTTCGGCAAAAAATGAATTGAGCTATGTTGCGATTCTCACTCATTCGTGAGTATGAATATGTTGGCAAGTTGGTGGAAATTTCGTATCCATTCCATGCGTGGTGAGATTTTCCCTCACCCCACCCAGCGCCAGCATGATTTTTGGACGAGTTGGAGGTTGATGTGAAATTTGCCGATATAGGTCAGCAATTGCGGGCATACCGGCTCGAATCCGGTATGCGGGCGGAGGAAATTGCGGTGCGGCTCGGTGTCTCACGCGCGGCCCTCTACCGTTATGAAAAGGGCGAGGTGATTAAGCTTGAGACCATTCGGCGCCTGGCCGAATTGATCAAGGTCTCGCCCTTGTCGCTGCTTGGTGTGGGGATTGAGTATTTCTCCCGCCCCACCGCCTTTGGCGACAGGCTGCGCAACCTTGAGGAACAGGCAGACCATGTGCTGCATGTGGGTGGGCGGCTTTGCTACCCTGTTACCACCGACGCCTTTGATGGCGCCATTGACGAGGTCTGGACAGAAGCGGCGCAAGCTGCCCCGGACCGCGCCGCGGCCCGCGCCGCGATCGAGCAGGCGGCGCAAACCATGCGTGAGCGAAGAAGCAATTACGCGTCACGCCGGCCGAATGTGATCGCGGTGCTGACCGAGGGCGCTATTCAGCGA
Source organism: bacterium (assembly GCA_010027235.1). Lineage (GTDB taxonomy): Bacteria > Verrucomicrobiota > Verrucomicrobiia > Opitutales > Opitutaceae > IMCC26134_A. The sequence goes on along the minus strand of RGVP01000243.1, from coordinate 1,765 downwards.
TTTTTGGCCGATGGCATTGCCGGCTCGCTCGCCGTCTCGCGCCATATCCGCAGCCATGCCTGCGAGGCGGCGAGGGTGGAGGTGCTCCACCTCGCCAATCTGATGGAATTCTCGCCGATGGGGCTGCAAATCGGCTTGACCCAGGGGCCCGAACCCTCGGCCAGCTTCCGTATTCTGCGCGGGCGGGAGCGGGCGCATGTGGTCAGCAGCCCCTTCCCTGTTGATAGCCTGCCCTGGATGGCCTCCGGCGTGGCCTCGGTCACCAGCGCTGATGACGCGGTGGCCGCCCATCAGCGCGTGGCTGAGGGGATGTGGCGCGACGCGCTGAAGGGCAACCCGGCGGCGCAGCGGCTGAAGGCCATGGTGGCGGAGGCTGAGCATATGGCGCGCAGCGCGGCCTGATTTTGCCCGCTTGCGGGCTGGGAAGGGCGCGCGGCCTCGGCTATTATGCCATTGCGGGACAGGTGGCCGAGTGGTTGAAGGCAGCGGTCTTGAAAACCGCCGAGGGTTCACGCCCTCCGTGGGTTCGAATCCCACCCTGTCCGCCATGATTTCCCGTTAAGTATCTGAATATTCTAAGTTATATGGTCGACAGATCCATTTGGCCCACAACAAAGCCCACAAACGCAGCTGGGTTGCCGGGAGACAGTGGGGGCCATTCACCTCTCGGCCCGTGCGAAAATTGTCAGCGCCCTGCCCCTCAAAGCCCCTGCTGGAGCAGTTCCGCCTTGGGCATGCCCCATCATGCCCGAAGCCTGCTGGAATTATAGCTAATGGCGACCATCGCGCTTCGCGGTGGATATTCTTATCCACCACCAGCCGTCACCACCATCAACGCCGCCCCTCAGGGCAAACCACAGCTATGACCATGCCACCACATACCGGCAGGCAGCCCCCGCTCCATGGGTCTGGTCCTTGTCGGTGTCGCAACCGATGCGACGCGTAGAACCGTTGCAAACGGCAGGCCGGGCATTGCCTGGGCCATGCAGGGGTTCATGGGCGTGCCCCTTTTGCCTCCCGCAGAAATGAAAAATCGAATCCTGGGGTCACCGAATCTTTCTGGTTATCAGGCGTCAAAAATGGTGGCAGTCTCATTTTATCAGATGGCGGCCGCCATCCCCAAAAACCCGAAAGACCGACCATGGCTGAGAACGCCCCCGACTTCGCCAAGATCATCGCCAAGGCATGGCGTGACCCAGCCTTCAAGGCGGAACTGATCGCCAACCCCGCTGCCGCCCTGAAGGCTGAGGTTCTGTGGGTTGTGTGGCGAGGCTCTCAAGGCGGAGCTGATCGCTAACCCGGCCGCCGCGTTGAAGGCTGAGGGCATCGATGTGCCTGCTGGCATGACGGTGACTGTGGTGGAGGATACCGACAAGCAGTTCCATCTGGTTCTGCCGCCTGTACCTACCGATGAGCTTTCTGATGAAGCGCTTGATGCGGTGGCAGGGGGTGCTTCAGACCGCGAGTAGTATTGAAGCCATCGAGGCGCTAACTGCTGTCGACTATCTCGATGAGCGTTTCATACAGGCCGTTGAAGCTGGCCTTGATGCTGGCCGCACAATACTACCCAGTGTTCCTCCTCTGGTGCCATTCTTTCTTTTCGGTTGATGCTTCTCGGCAAGATCGTCGGGGGGTTAGCCTCGTGGAGATATTTCATTTTTGTTCCTCTCTGGTTAGAGTTCGGCAAGATCGTCGCCAAGGCATGGCGTGACCCAGCCTTCAAGGCGGAGCTGATCGCTAACCCGGCCGCCGCGTTGAAGGCTGA
>RGVP01000242.1 GCA_010027235.1 bacterium | reverse complement strand
GACCCCGCTGCCTGTTGACGCCCCCAAGGTGTTCGACATGCCGTCGTTCGACCACTACCAAGACCCCAAAAAGATGGATGTCATCTCGAAGATTGCCGAGAACGCGGGGCGTGACCCGCGCATGGCGACGGTCGCGGTGAACATCCTCCGAGAGGCCGGGGTCAAGCCCCGAGACTACAAGGGGCAGGCTGCGGCCATCCTCAAGTGGGTCCAGAACCCGACCAACTGCTTCTATGTCAATGAGCCGGATGAGCGCCTCCAAGACCCGTTCTACACCCTCAAGGTGAAGTACGGGGACTGCGACGACATGGCGATTCTCGTCTACGCGCTCGCGCGCTCCATCCGGCTCCCTGCGCGGCTGGTCATCAGCGGCGTGGACAAGAAGGGCCGGAAGGTCCGCTACATTCAGGGCGACAAGCACTACCCGAGCGGCGTCAACTGGGCGCATATCTACCTTCAGGTGGGCGACCGTCCCTACGGCCAGCCCGTCTGGTACTTCGCGGAGCCGACGCTTCAGGTTCCCCTCGGGTGGGACGTGGTGGACAATGACGCCTCCATGCTCCCCGAGTTGCGCGGAGCCTACGGCGACCCGACGCAAGACGGCTCCAGCGGGGGTACGAAGGTGCTCGGGATGCCTCTCCCGGTGGCCCTGTTCGTCGGGACGCTCTGCTTCGTGGCGTTCGGTCCCTCCCTCGCGAGCTTCATCCCGAGCGAGGAGCCCTCGCCGTACCGGAGGCCGCGTTGAGCCAGTTCCAGCCCTCGAGCCCCACGTCGCTCGTGCGCTACGGCACGGCGAGCACGGGCGCGGCTGCGGGTGGCGCAGCGGCGGCAGAGAGCAGCGATGTGGGAGGACGGCACGTTGACGAGACGGGCTTCCTTGGCCTCAACTGGCGGTCCATCGGGGCGGCGGTGGTCGTCGGCACGCTGGTGGCGGTCGGCACCGACCTCATGCTGGAAACCATCCGGCCCCTCCTCTTCAAGAAGCACCGCTAGACCCCTCTCGAGGACACCATGCGCGTCAACTCCTACGGGATGCTCCCGAGCGTCACCATCCCCGGCACCAAGAAGACCCTCTCGGGGGATAGTGTCGCTGGCGTGCTGGCCCTGTTCGGCGTCGGCTACGGCGTCTACCGCTTCCTCAAGTCCCGCTGAACTCTAAGGGGAACCCCTCCATGTCCAGCCATGTCCGTCAGCACAAGTCGCCCTACTTCTACATCCGCAAGGGCGCGGGCTTCGTCCTCCTCGAGAACCATGTCGAGACGGGCACCCGCTACAGGACTGAGGCAGAAGCGAAGCGCGCCGTGCTCGCGCTGAACGATGCGTGGCGTGCGAAGGGCGCGAAGAGCAATCCCGTCCGCACTCTTCGGAACTCCACTCACCTCGCCGCCCGGCTGGAGCGTGAGCAGGCCGACCTTGATGCAGCGGAGAAGGAACTTGCGTTTCTGCTTCCTCTAGCGGGCAAGAACCGCCAGTTCGATGAGCGCATCGCGTACCTCCGTGACCTCGTCGCGGGGCTTCATGGCGACATTCTCCTCACCAAAGCGGAGATGCGCCGCAACCCAACCATGCGCCGCAACCCGGAGATGGATTCCCTCATGGCCCGAGAAGCGCAACTCGTCGCTGAACTCACGGCCTTGAGGAGGGAGTACTCCGAAGCGGCAACCGACATCAGCTATTTTCACGACCAACTCATGCGCCAGAGGACGGCCATTGAGTACCAGCACGCCGCTACGCTACGTCCCCTCGAGACGAAATACTACGCAGCGAAGCAGCAGGCGGACGCTCTCCATGAGCGCATCTTGCCGTTGCAGAGGGAGTTGGACGCTCTTCGCCGGGAGATTCAGAAGAACAAGCCCAAGGATGGGCCGACATGGGACTTCCGGCAGACCGAGTTCAACCCCCGTCGCCGCAACCCCGGCGCGGCGGGCGAAGTGGAGATGATTCTCTGGGCGCGTCCGGCGGGCCAGACCGACGCCCTCTACGAGCAGCCCATCTATACGCAGGGCCGCACGATGGAGGACATCGAGCGGGTCAAGAAGCTCGCGGCGAAGGAGGGTTGGCACACGTTCCGCGTGCAGCGCATCGACCTGTCGAAGCCGTACAACGCGCAGAAGGAGTTCGCGGCCACGATTCGCGGCTCCCGGCGGCGCAACCCGCCGATGCGCCGCAACTACTCGGGCGCACCGATGCTTGTCTGGCACGACGAGAAGCCGTCCTTCGGCGTGGACCGCGACCATGTGGCAACCCACGGGGAGCACACCTACATCATCTACCAGCACCCCGGCGATGGCCCCAGCGTCTTCCACATCGACCGGGAGACGAAGGGCATGCCCCCGTACCCGATGGGGAGCCGCAGCACGCTGACCAAGGCGAAGGAGGCCGCGCAGCGGGACTTGGAGGGTCTGGAGGCGGCGCGCTCGGGCTACCCCGAGTGGCAGAACCCTGCCGGGAAGTACGTCGAGGGTCGCGATGCGAAGGGCTTCCGCAAGCTCTCCGACCTCAAGCACGGCGAGTATTTCAAGCTCAAGAAGGATTCTCGCAAGGTCTACCGCAAGGGCGACTACGACCGCTCGGAGCGAAAGTATGCTTGCGAGGACGAGGACGACATCAGCAACGAGATTCTCGTGCTGGGAGACAGGCTCGTCTACGTCGGCTTCATGTACTGAGCGGAGCGCACCATGACCTCGAGCTACGCCGGGTGCGGCTGCACCGCCCTGACCCCCTCCTACGGGAGGCCCCCCTTTGTACCCTCTCGTCCGCGCGGCTTCGGTGCTGAAGGTGCGGAAAAGAAGCCGGGTGACCTGACCGATACCCAGCGGTACGTCGGCATAGGGCTCTGCTTCCTCTTC
>RGVP01000241.1 GCA_010027235.1 bacterium | reverse complement strand
GATTCGATACGGCCTGGGTTGTTGCGTTCGGCGCTCAAACTGCTGACTCCGCCCGTGTCGTAGTAGAGGCAGCGGTCCCGGGTGAGGACATTGTCACGGTCCAGGAACGTAAAGGTCGGACAAGCACGACCGGCGATGGTGGAAATATTTGTCAGGTAGTTTGGCGAGAATGCGCTGCCCTGGCGCGTGAGGGCGCGCTGCCAGTCGGCGTCGCTGGCCCACAGGCCCGAGGCGGAGAGAATGCGCGACCCGCCCACTTCGCGCCAGACTTTGAAGGTACCGGCCGCGTTGGCGAGTTCAATCGGCATGTCGTTGACCAGGCAGGCAGTGCCGGCTGCCATGGCAGCCGTGTTGTCGTAACATCCATTGCCGGTGTTGCCACAGCGCGTCGTGGAGCAGGCTGGCCAGACCATCGTATACGTTGCCATGGCCGAGACCGACGCGTTGCCTTTGGTGGTTTGGCGAGAGATCGCGATGGTCCCGCCGGACGCCAGCGACGTGCCGGAGTTGCAATCGGCGGGAGGCACGAGGGTGTTGCTGCCGGTGGCCGATGTGTAACGGAATTCCTTGAAGGTCGTGTCGGGTGTGGGCACTCGTGTCACGGTGACGTTGAAGGGGGCGCTGAAATTGGATGTGATCGTGGAGAGTACCGGGATGTCAGGTGGTATCGTATCGACTGACCGCGTGGTGGTGCCCTGGGAGAATGACGTCAAAATTCCCACCGTGACGTCGCTCCAGAAACTCATCGTGCCGCCGGCGAGGCTGCCCGCGTCCCACGCGACGATGCCGTTGTCGGTGTCGGTAGTCACGTAACGGAAAAGAAGAGATGACGTGCCGCTCGTGCTGGCAACGAATTTGGCGTTGCGGGCGGCGCCACCGATCGTGAAGGGAAAGGTCGGCGATCCAGTGACGGTGACGATCGCGGAAGTCGTCACGGTAAAATCGAGGGTGACGTTGACGCTGGAGGCGCCGGCGCCGGAGGGCGATGTCAGGGCGACTCCGGTGATCGTGATCGAGGTCGCGCCACCAGGAAGTCCGAGGGCGACGCTCTGGCTGTCGGCAGTCGATCCCGCGGCCGTATTGCCGGCGTTGTCGGACGCGGTGCCGGGGGCCAGGCGGATGGCGAGGGCGCCGGATCCCGTGATGCCGCCCAGGGAAACAAGGCGCACGTTGGCCGAGTCTCCGGGTGATACGGTGATGCTGGCCGCGGTCGCGCTGCCGGTGGGGCGTACTTCAATGTCGGCCGGGCTCAGGGTGATCTTGTCCGCGCCCGTGTAAGTCACGGGGAAAATGATGCGGCTGGCTGGCGTCGAGGCGTCAATCCTCGGGGTATCGATGGACAGAGTCGGGGCCGTGTTGTCGACCGTCACGAGGCTGGTCGACGTCGTGGCGGGTGACGGGTTGGACGCGAGGTCGGTCGCCGCGCCCTGGGGAATCGTGATGCCGATGGTGCCGTTTCCGGAGAACCCGGTGAGGGTGACCACGCGCGACATCGGGCTGGAATCGGAGTCGGAAACGGCGACGGTGGCGTTGGCCGTGCCGGTCTTGTTCAGGACCACATCGGAGGCGGTCAAGGTCACAGAGGACGCATCGCGCCAGGTGAGGGACCAAGTCACGGTGGCGTCGCTGTTGACGGCGGCTTTCGAGGGTTTGCCAATGGTCAGCGGGGGCGCGACGGTGTCGACGGTGATGATGTCCTTGGCCGGGATGGCCGGGGCCATGTTGCCGGCGGTGTCGGTGGCCGTGTTGGCGGCGATGGCGAGCGAAATCGATCCGTTGCCGGAAAAGGATGACAGGGTGATCGCGCGTGTCGTCAGGCCAGTGCCTGACACGGCCAGTTTGGCGTCGGCAGTGCCTGTTTTCTTGAGCGTGATGTCGGACGCCGAGAGCGAGATCGCCGAGGCGCCGTCATAGGTGAGCGTGTAAGTGATGCTGGAAGATGATTTCGCGTTGGCGGCGGAAGGCGCGGATAACGAGAGCGACGGCGCGACCGTGTCGACAGTGAGCGCCGCGCCAGAGGCCTGGGCCGCGGGGCTTGGGTTTCCCGCGCTGTCGAGGGCGCTGCCTTGGGGGACGGAGAGCGCGATGGTGCCGTTGCCTGTGAAGTTTGAGAGGGTGATGGTCCGTGACGATCCGGTGGTACCCGTGACGGTCGCCGTGGCCTTGGCGTCGCCGGTGACGGTTGTCAGGACGACGCTCTTGGCGATCAGGGCGATGGCCGATTCGCCGGAGAAAGTCACGGTGTATGTCACGGTGGAGTCCTTGCGCGCGTTGGCCTGCGACGGTGCCGAGACCGTGGCAGTCGGCGGGGTCGTGTCGACCGTGAGGATTTGCGGCACGACGACGGCGGCGGTGGTATTGCCGGCGGCGTCTGTCGCGACGGCGGCGGCGACCGCGATCGCGAGGGTGCCGTTGCCCGTGAATGACGAGAGGCGGATTGTGCGCGATGTCGCGTTCGGCGTGGTGGGCGTCAGGATCGACACCTGGGCAGAAGCGTCACCGGATACCGGCGTCAGCAAGACGCTGGACTTGGTGGCGCTCGAGAGGCTTACCGAAGTGGCGCCCGGGAAGTCCATGACGAAGTCGGCGACATCGCCCGCGCGGAGAAGCAATGACTTCGGCGCCGTGATGGCGACAGTGGGGGCCTGCGTATCCACCGTCACCGTGCGCGTGGCTGTGGCGGCGGGGGCCGCGGTCGCGCCGCTCCAGGCCGAGCCCGAGGCGATCTTGATGGCGACGGTCCCGTTGCCGGAAAAATTCGAGAGCGTCACGGTGCGGGGGTTGCCGGAGGCTGAGACGGCGACTGTGGCCGTGGCTCCGCCAAGGGCAACCGTCGGCGCCGAGACCAGG
>RGVP01000025.1 GCA_010027235.1 bacterium | reverse complement strand
GTGTAGTTCATGGCACCGCCAAGGGTATCACGCACCGCCAGTCGGCACGGCTTCTTCCCTTAGCTGCCACTCATGTTACCTGACCCTATCTGCTTACCTTCCCCGGCCGTGCTGGAGGGCGCGCGCAAACAACTCGCCGACCAGCGAGCCAAGGCCTCCGAGCTCCAGCGCCTGCTCGCCGCCTTAGGTTGATTCCTTATGTCTGAATTATGGCTCGGAATCGGTTAAATCCCGTCAGCCGAGCTCATTTTTGTTCAGCCTTCCAACCGATTCAGGGGAACGACTCCTCATGGAAGACCGGCAACGGCGCGCGTTTTAATATGTCACTATACGACCTCGCCACCGGTGCCAATGCCTTCAAGTGCGACCCGAAGGATTACCCGCGCGGCCTTGGTCTCACCCCCGTCGCCTACCACTTTATCGCGGGCATCCTCCGTCATGGGCCCGCCATCTGTGCAGCCATGGCCCCCACTGTGAACAGCTACAAGCGCCTCGTGCGCCTTAGTGTGATCCAGCCTTGAGTCTAGAGATCGACGCGGCCCCGGCACCACGCCCAAGCCGCGGCACCCTTGCTCGAAAACTTTTAGATCCCCCCGGAAGCCAGCGCCTGCAGGTCAAATGTCGTCAACTGAATCTTAAAATTATTAAAATCAATAAATTAAGTAAATATAGGCGAAGTGAAGTTTTTTTTAGTCTTGTCAAACCAATAGGAAAGCTTACTTATTGGAGCAGATCCTCTGACCTGCTTGCAAAAAAACTGATTCTTCAGCTTTCCTGCATTTGTCCCTGCCCCTCCAAAAACAAAGTTAACTTACCTAGCTTCGCCCGCCCCGGTTTGTCGAGCGCCTGAGTCTGCTGAAACGCAATTGATCCCATCCATCCGATGGCAGACGAGGCAGATCTAAGCGGCCTAACTCAGCACCTTCTCAGTTTATTTTGCCCGAAAATAAATTATAATTACCTTAAGAAAGCTTTCCTTTTATTCCTTATTTTGTTCCCTTTCCTCCTATGACTAAACCCCAGCACTCCGCCTGCGTTCGCTTCGCCGCCGCTTCCACGGCGCTTCTGTTCGCCGTTCAATCCAAGGTTTTTGCCGCTGCAAGAACTTGGACTGGTGCCACAAGCAACGATGCATCCGTTGCTGGTAACTGGAACGCACTTCCGGTGAGTGGGACCGACAGCTTGGTTTTTGCTACTACAACCGACCCGCTTCGCCGCAGCCCGACGTTTAATACCGACTTCACCGCCAAGGGAGGGAATACCCTCGATTTTAATAGCGCCACCTCCGACTTCACCTTGGGCGGCACCGGTGTTCTGACGTTAGACACGGCCGGCGCCACAGCGACGACTATAATCCGGCACTTAAGCTCCACCGTAAACTCGCAGACCATAAAAAATAACGTCATCCTGACGAATAGCGTATCCGCAAGTGCTGCCGTCAACATCAACCTCGGGGCGACAGCCAATTCCCTGACTTTCGGGGGCAACGTAACCTCCTTGGCGGGTGAGCTGAAGTTGAACGGTAGCAATGCAAGCAGCGCTATTACTTTCGCCTCTTTAACAAGTGCCAATGCGTTCACCATCACAACCCCAAGCACGGTTACTATTACCAACGCGAGTGGTTTGACCGGAACCACGACCATTAATGGTGCCAATGTGAGATTAGGGTCAAGCCTCGGTTCGGGGGGAATTATTGCTTTGACTGGTGCGAGTGACACCGTCTTGCGGCTAGCCAATGGTATGACACTAAATAACGCTATCCAAAGTGGATCGGTGCTTACCAACAAAACAAGCCTTCAGGTCGATTCCGGCACTGCTACGATAACCGGGCTCATCTCCGGATCTCGTCCGCTCGAAAAGACGGGTGTCGGCACTCTTGTGTTAAGCGGCGTCAACCACACCTACAGTGGTGAATTGACCATTACCCAAGGTAGGTTCCAGATCGATAGCGGCAAGTTCAACAACGCTATCGCCGTGAATTTGGGCGCGGCCACGTTGTCGGCTCTCAACGCCCAGACCTTTGGCACGCTTGATGTCACCGGAAGCGCCATCATCGACTTCACGAGCAGCACCACCTCGTTTGCCTTTGCCGATTCTTCCGCCGTGAATTGGTCGGGCGGCATCCTCAGCATCAGCGGTGGCTTCTTCACCAACGGCAGCTCCCTCCGTTTCGGAACCAGCTCCACCGGCCTGACCAGCGCGCAGCTGGCCCTGATCCGTATGACTGGTTTCGACACCTTTAATCTCGACAGCTCCGGTTACCTGGTCGCCACCAGTTCGGTGCCCGAGCCCGCCACGTATTCTGCCGTGGCAGGTCTCGCCATCTTGGGCTTCGCCACCAGCCGTCGCCGTCGGCGCGCCGTCGTTGGCCAATAATTCAGTTATTCGTCGGCAATCTAATCCTGCACGCGCCCATAGCGCCACCCTTGTGGGTGGTCTGTGGGCGCGAAAGCAGCCAGTCGCAAGAATAGCGAATTTCGCGTTCTTGTTTTAATTATTCACAAGGTCGCCCACCCGGCCTCTAACCCCCGCAGCCCCATGAAAACCCCATCATCGACTGCCCCATTTCGTTTCAAGTCCCGCGGCTTCACCCTGATCGAACTCCTGACCGTGATCGCAATCATCGGTATCCTCGCCGCGATACTTATTCCCGTTGTTGGAAAAGTTAGAAAGACTGCGAAGATCGCTAAAAACATTTCCAACCTCCGGGCGCTTTCGGGTCCGTTTTTTCTTTATGCGCAAGACAATCACAACCTTTTGCCGCGCGCCCGGGATAACGATACCGTTCGCAAAAAAAGCGGGGCGTGGCCCGCTCATTTGATTGATTATATCCAGGATTTGAATATATTGATAAGGCCTGGAGCGGAAGATGGCGACGGACTGATCAACGAGGCGAACTCCGTAGGCAGCCCGGGGCCGACTACGGACGCCAGCGGTAAGCCGATCACGTGGAGCTATGTGATCAATGGCGGCGGCAATCCCGGCTTTCCCTTCCCCAGCAACGGCGGGGATAGGGTGTCGGTGTCCAGAATAGAACGTCCCAGCCAGACGATGATGCTGGCCGACGCACCTGGATACACCTGGTGGTTCGTGGGCGCGAATACGCTACCGCTTTTTATCGAAAAAATTCGTTTCGAGGACGGTAGGACGACGATGCTCTTTTTCGACGGTCACGTAGCGCGTCCGACCGAGGACGACCTCACGCTGGATACCTTTAGATACAAACTTTGATTTTTCCTGCGCCTTTATAAAATTGAATCATGAAATTTAGTCGCGGTTTCTCCGTTTTGGCAGTAATATGTTGTCTCGGTCCGCTCGCTTCGGCGGCGACGCCCGCCAAACCCAATATCGTTTTCATACTCGCCGACGATCTTGGCTACCGCGACGTGGGTTGCCTCGGCAGCAACGCCTACAAAACGCCCAACATCGACGCCCTGGCCAAGCGCGGTATGATATTCACGCAGGCCTATGCCGCGAGCCCCTTGTGTTCGTCGTCGCGGGCCAGCATTATCACCGGCCAGTATCCCGCTCGCATCGGCATCACTGAGGCGGTTTGCCATCTGCCCGAGGTAAGGTTGCGGGAAGCCGTGCAAGCGCGCGCTTCCGCCGACCAGAAGTCGCTCTCCAACAACAGCGTGACTCGGCTTTCGGCGAATTACGTGACCTTGGCTGAAACACTCAAAGCGGCGGGTTACATAACCGGCCACTTTGGTAAATGGCACCTTGGTGCAGAGCCTTACAGCCCTTTGCAGCAGGGATTTGATGTGGACGTGCCGCACTGGCCCGGCCCGGGCCCTGCCGAATCGTATCTGGCACCTTGGCAATTCCCGCCCAAGGCGAATTTCACCGGAAAATCGGGAGAACACATCGAGGATCGCATGGCGAAAGAGGCCGTGAAGTTTATCGAAGCCAACAAAGATCGTCCGTTCTTTCTCAATTACTGGTCGTTTTCCGTGCATGCGCCCTACGAGGCCAAGCACTCCTATGTGGAAGAGGCCGCGCTGACGATGGACGAAGGCTTTCCGCGGCATAACCCCGTGTATGCAGCGATGATCCATAGCCTCGACGACGCCGTAGGCACCTTGGTCAAGACGCTGGAGGCGAACAATCTAATCGATAACACGATCATCGTTTTCTTTTCCGACAACGGCGGCGTCAATTGGCAGGCCATGAAGAATGAGAGCGCCCGCAGGGGAGGGAACAGCATGACCGAGCCCTACGTGAAAATCCCTCCTACCAGCAACGACCCCCTGCGTGGCGGCAAGGCGAGCATTTACGAGGGCGGCACGCGCGTGCCGTGTTTCTTCGTCTGGCCCGGCGTCGTGTCGGCCGGTGCTCGCACCGAAGCGATGATCATCGGTCCGGATTTTTATCCCACGCTCACCGAGGCAGTCGGAGCCGTGCTTCCCGTGGATCAGATCATGGACGGCCGCAGTTTCCTGCCCGTGCTCAAGGGCCAGTCGGCGACGGCCCGAGACAAGATCTTTAATTTTTTCCCGCATTATGTGAAGGCGACCGGTCAACGGCCCGCCGCCTCCGTTCGCGAGAGCGACTGGAAATTGATCTGCTACTTCAACGATGGTCCGGAGCAAGAGGATCGTTATGAATTGTATGATTTGCATGAAGATCTGGGCGAAGCTAACAATCTCGCCGACGCCCAGCCCGATCGGGTCAAGGCGATGAGCGCGGTGCTGGCCCGCTTTCTCGACGACACCAAGGCGACGGTTCCGGGGCCCAATCCCGAGTATAATCCAAAGGTGGCCGCCTCGGAATCCGGGAGTATCAATAATTCGAATGCCAAGGCCGGAGTCTCCGCCGCAAAACCGCAGGCCGATCCCTTAATGCGCTGGAAACTCCGTGGCTGCAACGGAACGGTAAAAGACGGGATTCTGACCCTCGAACCGATTACCAAAAAATATCTCATGGCCTTTGCCCCCCCGAAACTGTCCGGTCCCCTCGTGATCAAGTTTCGTGTGCGATCCGCCAAGGACGGCTCTGGAAAAGTGGAATGGCTCGTGTCTGCCGATCAGCCCGAGCCCTCGTCCGTTCCCTACGATCTGACGGGCGGTGACTGGCGGGATATTTCTATCACCCCACCAGGGCATTCACCTCGAGGTCGGTGAACCGGTCGAGGTCGATTGGATAGAATTTCAGCCGGCAAACGGCAAAAAACAGCGTTGGGATTTTTAATATGAGACGAATTTTTATCGCCATCACCATCTTGGGCGCGTTCACAAGCCTCGCCTGCGGTAAAACCAAGTCTGGCAACCATGAGGAAGGCGGCGGGAAGATCAAAACCGCCGATTGGGTCTTTCTTGATAACGGCGTCATCCGGCTGGGCGTGAAAAAAACCGCGGGAGCCGGCATCGGCTGGTTGTCTCGCAGCGGTTCGAAAGAAAACCTGCTGGACCACTGGGATGGCGGGCGGTTGATCCAGCAGAGTTACTACGGCAAGGTGGACGGATCCCTTTGGGTCGATAAGCCTTGGAAGTGGAATCCCGTGCAAGGCGGTGATTATCGAGGTAATCCGTCCAAGGTGGTCGAACTCAAGTATGACAGTGTAACTCTCCATGCGCGCATCCATCCGCGCAACTGGGCCGGCGGGGAGATACTCGAGGATTGCGAGATGACGCAGGATATCCGGCTCGAAGGTGCCGTGGTCTTGGTGAAATTTGGATTTCGCTATAACGGCAAGGAGACGCACCCGGCTAGCCATCAGGAAGTTCCGGCGACGTTTATTAACCCCGCTTACGGCACGATGGTCATTTACCAAGGCGACAAGCCTTGGACTGGCGGCGAGCTCACGCGCTCGCGGCCAGGTTGGCCCAACGAATCGCGCCGAATCCCCGAAAGCTGGGCCGCCTACGTGAACGCCGACAACACCGGCATCGGCGTGTATTCCTCGGTCGCAAAAGAACTCACCTGTTATCGCTTCCTCGAGCCCGATGCTCTCAGCGCCTGCGCCTACGTCGCGCCCTTGGTGACCTTCGGTATCACTCCAGGCCTGCATTTCGAATACGAGGTGGCGATCGCCTTGGGCACGCCCGAGGAGATGCGCGCGGTATTCTCGAAAATAAAAAATTCCCTCTCACCTGAATTGAAAGCCATCCCTGCCCAATGAATCGTTCCCAAACCGCTTTGAGTGTTCTCTCGCAAGCCATAGTCGCCGCGCTATTTGTCTGTGGCGCCGCGGCATGCTTCGCCGCGCCGGCCAGTCCACGGCCTAACGTAATCGTGATCCTGGCGGACGACCAAGGTTACGCCGATCTCGGCGTGCAGGGGCAGGTTAAAGACGTGCGCACGCCTAACATCGACGCCTTGGCGGCGAGCGGTGTTCGTTTTACCTCGGGCTACGTCACGTCCCCGCAGTGCAGCCCTTCCCGCGCCGGTCTTATCACCGGTCGATATCAAAACAAATTCGGACTTGAGCAAGTGCCCGATGTGCCCCTGCCCTTGGAGGAGATAACCCTGGCTGAGCGGCTCAAGGGCGCGGGCTACGTCAGCGGCATGGTCGGGAAATGGCATCTCGATCCCAACGGATTATCGCGTAAATGGGCTAGCACCCACCTGCCGCAAGTGCAGGAGGACGAAAACTCTCTGGAAAAAGAAAATCGTATCAAGATTCCCGCGAAATATATCCTCCAGTATTCGTCACTGGCGCAAGGTTTTGACGAATGTTTCCAGGGAGAAATGCGTGGCTATCACGCTACTTATGACCTCGACGGACGATCCCTTGATCCCAAGGGGCAGGAAGTCAAGGATCCCGCCTTCCGTTTGGATGTTCAGACCAAAGCGGCCCTGGCCTTTATAGAGCGTCAGCAGAAACAGGGAAATCGTCCCTTTTTCCTCTATCTTTGTTACTTTGGCCCGCATGTTCCCTTGGAGGCCACGCCGGAGTATCTTGCCCGTTTCCCGGGCAAAATGGCTGAAAGACGTCGTCACGCCTTGGCCATGATTTCGGCGATCGACGACGGGGTCGGGCAAATAAGGGCCGCGCTCCAGCGTTATGGTATCAGCGACAACACGCTGATTTTCTACACTTCGGATAACGGCGCCCCCCTTGGAGCAAACAAGGAGAAATCGATGGCGGATGTGATGCCGGTGGGAAAGATTGGACCTTTTTGGGACGGATCGATGAACACTCCCATGACCGGAGAAAAAGGCATGCTGACCGAGGGCGGGGTGCGGGTTCCTTTTTTGATGTCTTGGCCGGGCAAGCTGCCCGCTGGCAAAGTTTACGATCATCCGGTGATCACCTTGGATATTGCCTCCACCGCAGTGGCCATGGCCGGCCTGCCCCGCGACAAATTGTTGGATGGCGTTAATCTGGTGCCCTACCTCACCGGCGAGGTGTCGACTCCGCCTCACGAGGCCCTCTATTGGCGGTTCTGGAATCAGGCCGCCGTCAGAAGCAACAAGTGGAAATACATCCATGTCGGCAAGGCCGGTGATTATCTTTTTGATCTGAGCTCCGACGCCTCGGAAAAAAATAATGTTATCGGACAGCATCCGGAAATCGCGCGGACCTTGGCCGCGAAGTTGTCCGGTTGGACGAAAGAGTTGCTCCCTCCGGGCATGCCTTCCGGACCTCTGAACGCCCAAGAAGAAAAGTGGTATCAATACTATCTCGGGCTGGATAGAGAGTGAGGCTTCCGCCATCCGCAGGCGATAAAAACGTGTTCATTCCGGGAGTTTCATCCATCTCAGCGCGAGTCTATTCTCTCGCCTTAGGGTCCTTGATCGGCGCCCGGTTCCACCCGGAGTCATCTTAAATCTAACGCCTGTATCCGAATTTTAGTTTTTCAACAAGAAACCTAACCTATATCGACTCACGCCGTCTTTGTTCATTCGGCGACTGGTTTTCAAACCCAGTGTCCGAGCTCCGAAATCAAACTCAAATGCTATATCCCCAATGTCATACTATTATGCACAAAATGCTCATTTCCTTGTTGTTGGTCGTGAGCGTTGGTTTTTGCGCGATCCAAGTCGCGTGGGCGGCCGCCGCGGTTCCGAACGGGACGATTAAATTTACCGACGCCTTCCCCGGAGGCGAGTGGAAAGAGCCAAACTTTGACGCGGGCGATTGGAAGACTGCAAAAAGCTGGGAAGCGTTGGCGGAGCAGATCAAGGGCGAGGCGTGGATCCGCGTTGAGCAAAACTACCCAATCAGAGAGCTAAATAACCTGACCGTGAAGGGCGGTTTGGTTGGCGAACTCACGATTTCGATCAACGGCGGCGACACGTATACCGTGCGCAACGGCGATACAAAGCCGGGGAGCTGGGCCTTGACCAAGGCTGGCATAGGCCCGTTTGTCGTGCTGGGTCAACCGGCTACTTATGGTTTTCATTACGTCCCGCGGAAAGGGCGCCCGGCGCTTTGCGAGCTGAGCCTCACGGCTACACCTTTGGAGTATTTGCAGGAAAACACGCCGACGAAAAAGTGGGTGGTGATGGAGGGCTCAAATTACCTCCGCGACACCCAGGTCACCGTCGGACGCGACGGCAAGTATTACATGACCGGCACCCCTGGAACCTATGAATTCATGTTCAAAAAGGAAAAAGGTAGCGACGGGAAGCTGCACCACTGGCTGTTCAACGAAGGCGTTCCGCTCTGGGTCTCTGATGATTTGAAGGAGTGGAAATGGATCGACTACGTCTGGCAGTTCGACCGCGACGGCACTTGGGCGAAGGAAATCGGCGAGCGCGGAGGCGCCAACGCCCGAGCGGTCTATGCTCCCGAGATCCACTACTTAAAGAAACGCGACAAATATTACATTGTTTATGGCCCCAACACTACGCGCAAGGACGGCCAGTCCTATGGTCTGGGCATCCTTGAATCCAAAGAACCACAGGGACCGTATAAGGAGGTCACAGGGACCAAGCCTATTTGCAGCGGTTATGACGGCAACTTGTTCGAAGATGATGACGGTTCCGTTTACCTGCTGCGCAACAGTGGACGAATCATGAAGCTCAAAGACGACTTGAGCGGCCCCGCCGAGCCGGAGCGTCAACTGCAGCCGTCCAACTACCCTCGAGTCGGCTATGAAGGCGTCTATCTCTTCAAGCGAAACGGCATCTATTATCTGACCGGTGCCGATCAGACGGCCTACAAAAACGGTGCGACGCTTTACACCACGGTCGTTGCTATGGCCACGAACATCTACGGTCCCTACTCGGCCCGTTATTTTGCCTACCCGGCCGGCGGGCATTCCTGCGTTTTTCAGGACACCAAAGGACAGTGGCACGCGACGTCGTTCAAGCTGCCGGGCAAAGAAATGTATCCCGGCATTTTCCCGGTGGAGTTCGACGCCGAAAACCGCCTGGTATTACCCAAAGGCGTCGGAGTGCCAGTTGACGAGGAGATAGCGCGGGAAGGGCGGCGAAGTCAGAACAGCGAATAATCGACTCTTAACAAAAAAATGCTCCAGATAAACAGGAGAATAACCATGAAACCCAACATCAAACTCCTTGTCGCCCTAGCGCTGGCACCGCTGGTGATGTTCGCTGATGCGCCACAGCAGAAACCGAACATCATTGTCATGATCGCCGATGATCTCGGCAGTGGCGACGTGAGTTGTCTTTTTCGGGATGTCGTCAAAACTCCCAACATGGATCGCCTTGCCGCGATGGGCATTAAATTCCGTTCCGGGTATGTCACTGCCCCCGTGTGCGGACCATCGCGCGCCGGGTTCTTCACGGGGCGCTACCAGGAGCGTTTTGGTTTCACGAGCAACCAAGGCGGGATCCCCGCCAACATGCCGCTGCTGCCGGGGGTTTTGCACGACGCAGGCTATCGCACCGGGCTGATCGGCAAATGGCACAGCGCGGGACCGATGCCTTTTGAGAGGGGCTGTTTTGATTATTCCTTGTGCTCGCCGGTTTCCAGTCCGGTCATTGATTACCATCACCCGAGGCTGGCCTTGAACGGCAAGGTGGAGCAGTTCGACAAATACAGCACGGACCTGTTTGCGGACGAGGCGGTGAAATTCATTGATAGCAACCGGGACAAATCCTTCTGTCTGACCGTGACGTTCAATGCTCCGCACATTCTCAAAGTGGTGGAGCGGGCGCCAAAAATTAAGGAGGAATATGACGCGGCAGTAGCGTCAGGCAAGACTTTGGATGTGCCGAAAGCTCGCACGGCTCGGCCCGGTGAGGCGGAAAAGTATGCCGCGCAATTTCCCGGCGACACCGCTCGTGCCGATACCGCGGCCACAATCGCCGCGCTCGATCAGGGCATCGGTCGCATTCTCGACAAACTGAAGGCGACCGGTTTGGAAAAGAAAACAATGATCTTTTTGTTTGCCGACAACGGCGGACATCCGGAGAACCGCAGCGAAAATCTGCCGTTGCGCGATTACAAGTGGACGGTTTACGAGGGAGGCATCCGGGTTCCCTTCATCGCGGCCTATCCCGGCGTGTTTCCGGCCGGTGTCGAGTATTCAAATCCGGTTTGCTCATTTGATATTTTCCCTACTTGCTGTGCGCTCGCGGGGGTCAAGCCGCCAGAGGGGTTGGATGGTGTGAACCTGACTCCCTTTCTCAGGGGTGAAAAAACTTCCGCACCGCACGACTGCTTGTTTTTTGATCTGCTTGGCATGGGGGCTGTCCGGCAAGGTCGGTGGAAGCTGGTGCTTCACCTTCAAGGCCCCACACAACTGTTCGACCTTTCAACTGACGTTGAAGAAAAACACGACCTTGCGGATTCGCAGCCGGCGCTTGTCAAAGAGCTGACCGCCAAATGGAAGGAATGGAACGCTCAAATGCCGCGCGGGCCACGGGCCAAGAAAGACAAACCCGCCAACAATGACGAGTGAAAGCACGCACATGTTATGCTGTCCAGATTATGAAACAGAGTCTCACTCTCCTCATCACCCTGCTGCTGGCGCTGCCAGCCGGAATCCGCGCCGCCAGCCCGTATGGCATTCCAGCCGTGAGAGGAAAAACAATGAAACCGCAATTCTGGTTCGAGGACAACAACCAGTGCGAGGCGGGAGGCTAACCCCAAGGACCGCCAATACAGCCGCAACCTGAGCCCCGGGGGCAAAGGGATTGAGCTCTTCACAATCTAGGAAAAGGCTGAGAACCAACTAACAGGAAAATCTCCAATGAAAAAGAAATCAAGCCCCCCGCATTTTCTTTCCGTGGGAATCACTTTGCTCTGTGTTTTATCGCCCATGAAGGGGTGGACGGATGTTAAAGACGCCGCTCTGCTCTTCAAGGATCCCTCTCAGCCCGTCGAAAAACGCGTCGATGATTTGATGTCGCGCCTGACAATCGAAGAAAAAGCGATTTTGCTTAATCACAAAGGTTCTACGATAGAACGATTTAATATTAAGTCAGACAATTGGAACCAGTGTTTGAACGGCGTTCGATGGACCGAGCCGACCACTTTATTTCCGACTTGTATTGCAATGTCGGCAACGTGGGATACGACCCTGGTTCAAGAAGCGGCATCAGCGATCTCGGATGAAGCCCGCGCCATTTATAACGGATGGCATATCGATCCAAACTCCCACGAGGAACAAAGTGGCCTGATTTACCGGGCGCCGGTCATCAATATTGGCCGGAATCCGTATTGGGGCCGAAACCATGAAGCTTGGGGGGAAGATCCCTTTTTGACGGGCCGCATGGGGGTCAGCTACGTCAAGGGCTTACAAGGAGACGATCCTAATCACCTCAAAATCGGGGCGACCCTCAAACACTACGCGGTGAATAATGTGGAGACAGACCGAACCACATTGAATGCGAAGGTCTCCGAAACCATGTTGAGGGACTACTATCTCTCTCATTTTCGTGATGCCATCGTCGAAGGGAAAGCGGTTTCAGTGATGGCGAGTTACAACTCCATCAATGGAGTCCACAATACCATGAATCCCTGGCTTTTGACCGAGGTCCTTAAAAAAGACTGGGGACATCAGGGATTTGTTGTCTCTGACCTCGGCGGCATCAAACAAGTGGTCCGACAGAATGGGGTCTCCAAAGAAGAAGTCGTCGGTCAATCCCTCATGGCGGGATGCGACTTTTCCGACAAGGAATTTGAACTCGCCATCCCTGCCGCCGTTCAGCAAGGAAAACTGAGCATGGAACGCCTCGATGACGCGCTCCGACGGGTATTGACCGTTCGCATGAAATTGGGAGACTTCGACCCGTTTGAGTCCGGTCCTTATTCCAAGATACCGCTTTCCGTGATTGATTCGCCGGCGCACCGCGCGTTGGCTTTGAAAACTGCCCAGGAATCGATCGTTCTTCTCACCAACAAGGGAATTCTCCCATTAGATAAAACCAAGTTGAAGAAAATTGCTGTGATCGGGCCGCTTGCGGACGCCGTTTTGCTCAACAACTACAATGGCGTCCCCGCCAAGACTTTTACTGCACTCCATGGGATCATGGATCGGGTCGGACCTGGAACACAAGTCGTGACGGCACCCGGCTGCAACGTCATCGAAAACCCCGTCAAAAAAACCGTGGAACGTTTAGCTAAAAGAGCCAAGTTAAGTTCTCCGCCCTCTATTGACGCCGAAAAGGGAATTCCAGCAGCCGTTGCGATTGCCCGTGATTGTGATGCGGTCATCCTCTGTATTGGAACGGATGCGGACGTGGAGATCGAGAGCGTCGACCGCCAAACTCTTGGATTAACCGGGGAACAAGAAAAATTGGTCAAAGCGGTTTTAGCCGCCAATCCGAAAACCATCATTGTTGAAATGAGTGCGGGCCCGTTGACGGTCCCCTGGTTGAAGGAGAACGCTCCCGCAGTGCTGCAGGCATGGTGGGGAGGAGAGGAGGCCGGACACGCGTTGGCGGATGTCATTTTCGGCGACATCAATCCTGCAGGACGCTTGCCTCATACGGTTTATGCATCCGAATCACAGGTGCCGCCACTGGATGAATACGACATCAGCAAGGGCTTCACTTACATGTATGTTAAAGGGGAGCCGCTGTTCCCATTTGGACATGGCCTCAGCTACACGACCTTCGAGTATTCGGGCCTCAAGGTTTCTGGCACCAACCCGCTCTCCGTCACCGCCACGATCAAGAACACCGGGTCACGCGCCGGCGACGAAGTGGCGCAGCTTTACCTTGTTCCCCCAAAATCTGACCAGCCCCGCCCCAGGCTCATGCTGCGCGGTTTTCAGCGGGTCAGCTTGAAGCCCGGGGAAACCAAGCAGATTTCCTTCACCGTGCCAGAGGAAAAGCTGACCTTTTGGAACGAAACGGCCAAAAAGTTTGAAGTGCCACAGGGTCATTGGGGCATAAGAGTCGGGGCTTCTTCGGAAGACATTCGCTTGTCGAATGACAAGGTCGGTGCAGCGAAGGTAAAGGCCGGCGCAGCGGAGGTGAATGATCCCTGGCACCCCAAGACCGGCACGGTGCAAAAAGTGGATGTGGAGGCCAAGCGAATCGTCGTCAAGGTGGGGCGCGAGCTGACGTTCACCGTCACCGACGACACCAAGATTGAGCAGGCCGGCAAGCCGGCGAATCTTTCTGACATCAAGGTGAACGCCACCGTGTATGTGGAATACGCGAAGGGGGACGGCGACTTGCGCACGGCCAAGAAGATCGTGGTGAAGGACAAGTAGAAACCACCGACGCACGCCGGAGTCCATACTAGCCGCCCCGCGCTCAGTTCGGGGTGGAGGCAGAATCGACAAAAAGCAATATCTATCAGTTTTGGTCACTTATGCAAAAAATTTACAGTTGGTCGTTTGGCAGGCGCTTGGCAGGCGGTATTCTGGTCGTTTGCGCCTTGGCTATGTCTTCTTTCGCAGCCGACTCGGATTACATTCCAGCCGTGAGAGGAAAAACAATGAAACCGCAATTCTGGTTCGAGGACAACAACCAGCGCAAGGCGGGAGGCTACCCGCCGGATTTTCGCGCAATGTTCGAGCACCCTGAGGCTTGGAAGGAACTGCGCTCGCGCATCGACGTTTATTACATGCGCGGCAACACGCTCAAAAACCTTTTCAAAGACATGGGCGAGGCCTTCATGCGCGACCACTTTGCGAAGGTCCTCAAGGAGGCCAAGATACCCCTGGCCATCGACGGCATCACCGGCGACACGTCACGCATCCAGAAAATGTCTGAATATGGCGTCACCGTCAGCTATGCCGCGCTGCAAAGCGAGATATCAAAGTGTCCTCCCGAAGAGGTGTCGGCGCGCGTTGACCAGGCTATCCGGGACATCATCGAGTTCGGGAAAAAAATGCCCGGGACGAAGATCGGGCTGATCGATGCCAATCCGACCAAAGGACGTCCCTGGCAGGAGCCTTACCGCCACCTCGTCCAAGGGGTCCGCGCTGGCGGCGGCCATATCGATTTTATCCACCTCGACTGCCCCTGCGACGCCGCCAATAGCGGCCGGCGCGTCTCATGGGAAAAGATCAAAGAGGTGGAGCGGTTCGTCCACAGCCTTGGCCTCCATTTCGGCCTGATCTGCACCAGCGCCGACGGTGGAAAAACCTCCGATGAACGCTTTTACAAAGACGTGATGGCCATCCCCGAGCGGTATGTCAAAGACCGAACCTGCCCGGATCATTTCATCATTATGAGCTGGTATCCGCATCCTTCCCGCTCATTGCCTGAAAACGCGCCGGAAGGACAATACCCTATGACCAAGACGTCACTGCATTTTGCCCGGAAACTAGCAAACGCTTTCCCTAATAAATCATAATGAATCACTCGCAAGCACTCATCCTGTGCAACCCCAAGCATCCGGCACCGGCGGGCTAAAATACACTGACTCTAAAATGACAGTTCAGCAAAAAACGCTATGACTTAATTTAGGCATGAAAAAAATACAATTCTGCTGATCATTGTGGCGCTATTTTTCAGCCGCAGTCCGCTCCGTGCGGACGACAGTTTGCACTCAAACAACACTCGGGCAGCGAATTTTACCAATGTCTTGCTGATCGTCATTGACGATCTCAACGATTGGGTTGGTTATCTCAGTGGTCATCCGCAGGCGCGGACGCCGTGTATGGATGCGTTGGCGGCGAGCGGCACCGCCTTTGCCAACGCCCATGTTCAGGCGCCGCTCTGCAATCCGGTTCGCCCGCGGCCTCCGCCCCCGCTCTCGCCGCGCTGGCGAAGGAGGACGTGCCCGCTTGGCGCGCCACCTTGCTCGAACTCCTCGCGCCCCGCGCGTCCGAGCCCGCCGTGCGCTCCGTGCTTGAGGCCGGACTGCACGCCGCCGATCCCCTTGAGCGCGCCGCCGCCGTTCGCGGCCTCGGGCGCATCTCGGACTCCGCTCCCTTGCTGCGCCCCCTGCTCCAGGACCCCGTGCGACTGGTGCGAATCGACGCCGCCTGGGCCCTCAGCACGGAGCTTCCCGAAGGCTCGCCCCAGCGCGTCGAGCTCGACAGCTACCTCCGTCTCGGGCTCGACCAACCCTCCGGACTCGCCCGACTCGGTATGGATCTCGCAAACAGAGGGCGGCTTGACGGGGCGATGGTGAACTTGGAGCGGGCCTCGATCCGCGACAGCCGCGACTCCGAACTGAACCTTTTGATCGCCCAGATTCTCGTGCGACAGGGCAAGACGGCCGAGGCCGCCGAACGCTATCTACGCGCGGCACAAAATCGCCCTGACGACGCGGAGTCGGCATATCGAGCCGCTTTGACCTTCGCGGACGCCGGCCTCAACAGCGAGGCAGAGAAGGCCATGCGACTTTGTCTGCAACGTGACCCCGCGCGTCATCGTGCTTGGTATAACCTCGGCCTGCTGCTCGTGAAACGCGGTATGATCGAGGAGGCGCTGGAAGCGCTCTCGTGCGCGGAACAAATTTAGCCTACGATGCCCGACTATCCCTACGCAAGCGCGACGATTCTGCTGCAGGCGGGCCGTAAATTCGAGGCCGCAAACGCGATCAACCGCGCGCTCAAAGTCGCCCCCGGCTTCGCCCCCGCCCGCGCCTTGCTCGGCGCCCCCTGACGATATCCAGCCCCAATCCCGAACCCGATGAGCGACCTCACCCTGCTGTTTGATTCCGCCGCGCGCGGGGAAAAGCGGCCGCCGAGGATCTGCTTCCGCTCTTCTACGACTAACGGCACGGAACTCGTGCTGAGTGGCATCGCCCTGGATCGCCAGCGGGACGACGTTACAGGGGAATTTGGAATGCGCGACGGCTCGGCCGGTCTGGTCGGGCAGTTGATCCGCTCCGACAACTGGCAGGAGATAAAACTTTTCGCGTCCACCTTTCTCGCCGGCATGGCGAGCGGGTTGCAGGAAATGCGCAATCAGAGCACGGCGTTCGGCGATGTGCCGGTGCCGGTCGCGTCCGGGAAAAACGCCGCCCTGCAAGGCACGTCCGACGTGCTCAATCTCTACGCGAAGCAGATTCAGGACGTGATTGCCCGTGATGGCTTTTATGTCCGAGTGCCCGCCGGAAAACAGTTCTACCTCTACGTGACGGAGACGGTGGATCAGGCGAAGGGCGTGCGCGGCAACGTCCGGAACGAAGAAATTTGGAGGACACAAAATGAGACGACGAACTAAACTGATGCCCATCTTCGGCGCGCTTGTGCTGCTCTTCGGCACGGGTTGCGCCACCAAGAAAAAACCTTCGGTCATGGCGGCTCCGCCGCCGGTGCCGGTGTCGGGAACTGATCTGGATCAGGCCAACGTCGAAAAGGTGCGAGCCGGCGAAACGCTCAAGGCGTATCCAATCGGTCGTTACGTCGATCCGAACAACCCGAACGTCATGCACGAATCGCATGTCGTGTATCGCAAGGAAGCCGGGGCGAGTTGGAACCTCGCGCCCAATGCGCCGACCGTCGTTCCGCTCGGCCCGGTGCTCGCGGTGTCGGACGGCGCGACACAGGGCAACCCGCTGCCGGCTGAGTTGGAGCAAAAAGTCGCCGAGCAAAACCAGCTAATGGCCGCGCTCATCGAGCAAAACGAGGCGCTTGCCGCCGAGTTGGCGAAGCTCGGCAAGGAACTCACCGACCTACGCGGTCGCGCCCCGTCCGGTGGCGCGAAAGGAGGCCAGTGATGGCCGACCAATCCGCCACCGTCGAGGAGGGCCAAACCGTGGTCTTGCCGCCCCACCTTTGGGAGAATTTCGAGAAGGCAGACGCCGAACTACGCGAGTTCTACGGAGTAAAGCTCCACTCCCTCAATGAGGGCCGTGCCTCCGTCCATCACCATCGTGTGACCGCCATACCCGCTCGTCTCGGACACCGCGTCGCCTTGAATTTTCACGTTGCGGCTTAGCAGGCCGACTTCGGCGCGCAGATCTATGGTCCAGGATTTGCCATCCGCGGCACGCGTCTTCGTGAGCTGGGTGCCGTTGTGCGGATATACCATGGGAGTCGTGAAGTAGACCGTTTTAAGATCCGTGCTCACGCTCGTGATGGTGAGCATTTCCGCCTCGTTCCAATCCCCGCGGCTCGACGTCACAAGAATCGAATCCCCCTCCATCCAATCGACCGGCTCGCTCAGCGTCAAGGAAGTCGCTCCCGCCGCGGCACTTGCCCCGAGACGCGTCCACTCGACGCGGTCTTTGCCGTGGATGCTTAAGGTGCCGCCATCGTGCGCGCCCAAGAACTTTCCGCCCATCATTGACGCCATCATCGGGTCTATCGGCGGAGTTTCCGTAGAGAGCCCCTTGAGCGTCAGCGTGAAATTTTGTCCAAACCGGTTTGCGTGACTACCCACGTTAAAAGCCGCACCGGTCGTCTGCACCAAAAGATAATCGCAGGTTAGCGTCCGATTCGTCCGCTGCACATTCAAGACGCCCTCCACGACGATGCCGCCGCATTCGACGTTCGTGTTGAGGGTGACGGTGATGCCGCTGGGTATCTGGACCGTGTCTTCCACCCCTGGCAGCACCCCGCCCACCCAAGTGGCGGGGTTAGACCACGGGCTTGGGGAACGACGAGGAAAATCAAGGCAATCAGATAGCAAAAAGACGCACGCATGGCAGAGTTGGGGTTGGGGGTTGTTTTTTGGGGACGGGACAAATCAAGGATTAGCCAGGGGGTGCAAAAATACCTTGATACAGGGATCGTTTCCTGCAAAGCCTCTTCGTTTTGTCCAAGCTTTTTTCATCATAACACAAATTAAACCCCTACGCATCATTGCGTTAATCAATATAACCTTCTTTGCAATCCAGACAAAAGAAGGAAACTTTTCTTATGAGCCCCTTTTTTTCATTCACCCGCGATGATGTGGCGATAACGCCTGCGCGGCCGGCCATTGCCCCTTCAATTCCTACTCGCACAAGCAGTTCAACAACGCCCGCAGCGGCCAAATTGGCCGCAGGATTTACCGATCCTTCCGCGGCGTTCCGGGGCAAGCCCTTTTGGTCTTGGAACGGACGCTTGGAGCGGGCCGAGTTGCTGCGCCAGCTGGACGTCATGCGCGAGATGGGAATGGGCGGAGCCTTTATGCACGCGCGCACCGGCCTGGAGACCGAGTATCTCGGGCGCGAGTGGTTCGATCTGATCAATGCCTGCGCCGACCAGGCCGAGTCCCTCGGCATCGAAAGCTGGCTCTACGACGAGGACCGCTGGCCCAGTGGCTCGGCCGGCGGCCTGGCCACCGCCGATCCCGCGCTACGCATGCGCTACCTGCGGCTCTCGCGCCCCACCCTCTCCGAGTTCACATGGCTGGAAAGAGACGCCGTCGTCGCCGTCTTCGCCGCGCGCGTCGATGGCCTCTCTCTCGGCGCCTGCCGCCGGATCGAACGGGTCGGCGACGCCGCGCCCTCGCTCGCGGACGGCGAGTGCCTGCTCGTCTTCACCAGCGCCCCGATGCCCGCGCACAGTTTCTACAACGGCGCCGCCTACCTCGACACGATGAACGCCGACGCCACGCGCCGCTTCATCGAGGTCACCCACGAACGCTACCAGGCCGCTTGCGCGGACCGGCTCGGACGCAGCATTCAGGGCATTTTCACAGACGAGCCTCACCGCGGCTTCGTGATGTGCGACACGCACGGCCAGACCGGCCCCGACGATCCGGCCTGGGTCACCCCCTGGACGCCAGGCCTGCCCGCCGCCTACGCCGAACGCTTCGGCCACGACCTTCTCGACCACCTGCCCGAGCTGTTTCTGCGCAAGGACGGCGTCTCCGTCTCGCCCGTGAAATGGCGCTACATGGAGCTCATCCAGACCCTGTTTTTGGACAACTGGGCCAAACCGCTGCACGCCTGGTGCCGCGAGCACGGCCTGAAGCTCACCGGCCACGCCCTGCACGAGGACACCCTTGGCGCGCAAGCCGTGCCCTGCGGCTCGCTCATGCGCTACTACGAGCACATGGACGTCCCCGGCGTCGACCTTCTCGCCCTTGGCAACACCAACCATTGGATCGTCAAACAGCTCGCCTCCGTCGCCCGCCAGCAGGGCAAAAAATGGATGCTCTCCGAGCTCTACGGCTGCACCGGCTGGCAGCTCGGCTTCGCCGGCCACAAGGAGATCGGCGACTGGCAGGCCCTCCTCGGCGTCAACGTCCGCTGCCACCATCTCTCGTGGTTCACCATGGCCGGCGAGGCCAAGCGCGACTACCCGGCGAGCATCTTCTTCCAGTCGTCGTGGTATCGTGAATACAAGGCGGTCGAGGACTACTATGCGCGTCTCCACGTCCTGCTCCAACGCGGCGAGGCCGTTTGCGACCTGCTGGTCGTGCATCCCGTCGAAAGCCTGTGGGCCCAGATCCACGCCGGCTGGGCCACCTGGCTCACCACCAAGGCCCCCGATCTCCTGCCGCTGGAGGAACGTTTCGCCGACACCTGCCGCTGGCTCTCGGGCACCACCGTCGATTTCGACTACGGCGACGAGGAGCACCTCGCCCGTCTCGGCGGCGTGGAGACATCCCCGCGCAACGGCGAGGGCCCTCGCCTGCGCCTCGGTCTCGCCCGCTATCGCGCGGTCCTAGTCAGCGGGGCGGTCACCCTGCGTGGCACCACGCTCCGTCTGCTCGATGCCTTCCGCGACGCGGGCGGCGCCGTCCTTTTCGCCGGCGAGGCTCCGTCGCATGTGGACTCGCTGCCCTCGCCCGCGCCCGCCGCCCTGCTCGCCCGCTCCCGCTCGGTTCCCTTCGAGCGGGCCGCGTTTCAACTGGCCGTGGAATCGCTCGTGCCGGGGCTGCTTCGCATCGAGGAAGCCGCGGGACCGGCCGGACAACCCGCGTTGATCACCCGCCTCCGTCGCGACGGCGACACCTGGATCATCGCACTGAACCACCCCTCGGGCGACCGCGACCGCGATACGTTCACCGTCCATTTCGGCATGCATGGCATGCACGTGCAGGAATGGGACGCCCGGACCGGCCGCCGCTACAAACAACCCGCGACCTCGACCACCGCGGGCCTGAGCTGGAAAGTCTCCCTGCCGCCGCTCGGCGAAAAACTTTACGTCGTCACGCCTCATTCCGATCCGACCCTCCAGGCCCGAGCCTCGTGTCACGAGGTGACGCGCACCAAGGCGTCGGGACCTTTCGGCTACGAGCTCGACGAACCCAACTCTCTCGTGCTCGACCAGCCCGAGTGGCGTCTGGGTTCGGACGACTGGCGGC
Organism: bacterium; assembly: GCA_010027235.1. Taxonomy (GTDB): domain Bacteria; phylum Verrucomicrobiota; class Verrucomicrobiia; order Opitutales; family Opitutaceae; genus IMCC26134_A. Next base: position 3,596 of record RGVP01000025.1, on the reverse strand, counting down.
CCGCGACCGAGATTCTTCGCATCGACGAGGCCGTGCGCGCTCGCCTCGGCCTGCCGGGCCGCTCGGGCATGATGGTGCAGCCCTGGGCCCGCGCCCCGCGCGCCGAGGCGAGCGCGACCGCCCCCCTCGCCTTGCGACACCACATCCATGTGCGAGGCCGGCCGCCGACCGACGCCGTCCTCGTCCTGGAACAAACCGCCCTCTGGAAAGCCACCTTGAACGGCCGGCCGCTGGATCTGTCGCAGGACCACGGCTGGTTCGTTGATCCGTGCCTGCGCCGCATCCCGTTGCCCGCCGACGCCCTCCGCGCCGGAGACAACGTGCTAGAGCTGGTCGCCGACTTTCATGAAGGCCTCGATCTCGAGGCCGCCTGCCTGCTCGGGTCCTTCGGCGTTTATCTCGACGGCGCGCAGCCCGTGCTCGACGCCTCGCCCGACATGCTCGCGATCGGCGATGTGACCACGCAGGGCCTGCCGTTTTATTCGGGACGCATCCGCTACCGGCTGCCGCTTCCCCTGCGCGCCACGGGCGCGGGCTTGCATCTGGAGATCCCGGCTTTCGGCGGCGCCGTCGTCGTGCTGCGCGGCGCGTCGGGCAAGGCCTCGGAAATCCTTGCGTTCCCTCCCTATGCCGCCGAGCTCGCGCCTTTCGAGACCGAGGAAAACCATGTGGTCTGCGAGGTCGTCCTCACCCGTCGAAACCTTTTCGGCCCCTTCCACCTCACGCCCAAGGAGCAGCCCGCCATCGGCCCCGACAGCTTCCGCAGCCAGGGGGAGGCATGGACCGACGGCTACCAGCTTTTCCCGGCGGGCCTGCTCGCCGCGCCGGTCTTCGTCCAAAAGGTCTGACCCATGCCTCGCCGCGGGCTCCACAAACGGAGCCCGCGCCCAATCCGTTTTTTCATGACAAAGCATAATGGCGCATCGTCTGCCATCCCTTCATCTTCTCCACCACTCCCTCGACGGACCCAAGCGGCCCGCTCCGGCACCGCCGATTTTACCCCATGGCCCGCCGAGTCACGCCTGCCCATCCGCGCCAAGCTGGCCTGGGCGCTCGGCTCCCTCGGCGACAACTACTCGATGAACACCCTCAACACGCTCAAGGACGCGGTCTACACCGTCGCCCTGGGCGTGTCCGCCGACCGGCTCGGATGGGCGCTTTTTTTCCCGCGCTTCATCGACGCGTTCATCGACCCGATGGTCGGCTATTGGTCCGACAACGCCAAGAGCCGCCACGGTCGCCGCCGGCCTTTCGTTTTGTTCAGCGCCGTGCCGCTCGCGCTGCTGTCCTTTCTCATCTGGGTGCCGCCGCGCTCGCTCGGTCAGGACGGCCTCTTCTGGTATTTCCTGATCACGTCGTTCCTATTTTACGCCGCCTACTCGTTTTTCATCGTCCCCTACCGCGCCCTCGGCCTCGAACTCAGCACGGACTACAACGACCGCACCCGCGTCCAGGCCTGGGGCATGATCGTCGGCCTGCTCGGCGGCCTCGGTATCCCGTGGCTCTACAAACTCACCCTGATCTTCGGCGGCGCGCATCCGGGCGACACCCACATCTCGCCCGACGTGATCCTGCAGGGTGTGCGCTGGGTGGGACTCGGCACCGCCGTGCTGGTGCTCGTCTCCTGCATGGCTCCGGCGCTGATCTGCCGCGAAAACGCGGTCGCCGAACCACCGCAACCGCTCTCGCTGCTCGGCGCCATCCGCGAGACCGCGCGCAACCGCCCCTTCCGCCACATGCTCGCGATGAATTTCTTCGCCATTCTCGCGACCGTATCGGTCGGCGCGGTCGGGTTTATCCTCACGATCAACTACCTCTTCAACGGCGACCAGGGCGCCGCGGCGACGCTCGGCGGCTGGGCCGGCATGTCGCTGATGGCGGGCGCGTTCATCGGCGTGCCCTTCAATACCTGGGTCTCCACCCGCGTCGGCAAACGCCACGCCGCCTTCGTCTGCATCGCCACGTCCTCGGTCGCCTTCGTCACCATGATTTGGTCGATGCACCCCGCCTACGCGAACTGGATGATCGGCTCCAACTTCATCCTCGGCTTCGGCCTGCAGGGCGTGTGGCTGATGACCGCGACGATGAACGCGGACGTTTGCGACGAGGACGAGATCCGCACCGGCCGCCGTCGCGAGGGACTCTACGGCGCGGTCTTCGCCTTGGAGCAAAAAGTCGCCTTCGCCGTGGCCGCGGTCATCGGCGGCTACCTGCTTTCGCACTCCGGCTACGTGGCCCAGACCACGCCGCCGGCGGAGGTCCTCTCGCGTCTTAAACTTGTCTACATCGCCTTCCCGATCGCCGGCCTCGCCTGCGCCGCGCTCTCCATCGTGGGCTACTCGCTCACGCGCGACCGCATGGCCGCGATCCGGGCCGAACTCGATGCGCGCCACGCCGCGACGAAGGCCTGAATACCGCAAGCCCCATGCCCACTTCCCACTTGCTTAGCCCCGGCGCTTCGGACTTCGTCGCAGGCGCCATGCGCGCCCGCCTCGTCGATGTAGCCGCCCGTGCCGGGGTCGCTCCCAACACCGCCTCCACGATCCTGAACAACCGCCCGAATTCCTGGGCGTCGAAGGAGACCCGCGACCGCGTCCTGAAGGCCGCCAAAGAGCTCGACTACAAGCCCAGCAAGGCCGCGCTCGGCCTGCGCCTCGGCCGCTTTTTCACCCTCGGGCTCGTCATTCCCGATATCCACAACCCCTTCTACACAACCTTCGCCGACCTGCTCGACAAGGCCGTCAGCCCCGAGCGCAACGACCTGATCATCGAGCACAGTCGCACCAACCTCGAGCAGGAGAAACACTGCTTCGAATCCATCCTCGGCCGCCAAGTGGACGGCGTCGCCCTTTTCATCAGCGACACCGAGTTGCACCGGCCCTTCCTCGAGGACTTGGCGAAACGGAAGATCCCCGCGGTCGCCCTCGCGGTGAAGACCGACAACCCGCTCCCGGTCGACTCCGTGTTGGTCGACTTTGCCCAAGGCCTCCAGCAGGCGGTCGAACACCTGATTGGTCACGGCCATCGTCGTTTTGCCTTCCTCTGCGCGCTCGCCGAGGGCCAGGAAGACGGCCAGCGCCCGGCGCTCTTTCGCCAGCTCCTGAGCGACAACGGCATCCCCAGCGACCAGGTCTCCTACGTCCGCTGCGCGCATGACATCGACAACGCACGCGGCGCCTTCCGCCGCTTCCTGCAATCCACGCCCCGCGCCCGCCGCCCCACCGCGGTCATCGCCCTGAACGACCTCTCCGCGATCGGCGCCATCCGTGCCGCCGTCGACGAAGGTCTCGCCGTGCCTCGCGACCTCTCCGTCATCGGCGTCGACAACATCCCGCTCGGCCTGCACCTGCCGGTCGCGCTCACCACCATCGCCCAACCGATCGAGGACATGGCGCGCCGCACCGCCAATCTGCTCCTCCAACGCATCTCCGGGCAGCGCTCGACGAAGCCCTCGCAAACCTTTTTCCCCACCGAACTCGTCGTGCGCGAGAGCACCGGCCGCGCGCCGCTCTGAGGCCACCCCGCGTCAATCCGCGCGCCGCATTCGCCCCAAGGCCCCCGACCAACAAGGGCCCAAAGCCAGAGTGTTCACATTA
>RGVP01000240.1 GCA_010027235.1 bacterium | reverse complement strand
GATGGATAGGCCCAGTTCGGCCACCATGAGCGGCCCCGCCACCGAGCCCATCGCCCGCGTATAGGCCGTATGGTAACGCCGGAACTCATCCGGCCCCGCCGCACGTCCAATGTGCCCGAAACATGGATAGACCGCCAGTTGCACCGTCCAACAAAGTCCAGCCAGCGCACCGGAAACCGCCACTTGTGCGATAAGGGGAAGATTTTGCATGCGATCAGCGTGGCCGAGTCGGGCTTCGCCGCAACCCCTTCGCTCGGTTGGAATCCGGCACATATTTTCCAAATCGGCCGGTCGGGCTTGTCCGCCACGCGCCACCCGCTTGTTTGCGAATTTCTACAAACAAATGACCAACCTCCTGCTCTTCCCCATCGCCGACTACTGGTGGTTCTACGGGCTCTTCACTCTCTTTGTGCTCAGTATGCTCGCGCTCGACCTCGGCGTCTTTCACCGGGAGGCCCACGACGTCTCAATCAAGGAGGCCGCCACCTGGAGCATAGTCTGGATCTCGCTCGCGCTACTTTTTGGCTATGGCTTCTGGCAATACGCTGATTGGAAACTTCCCCAGTATCCGCCGCTTCTCGCTGCCCTTGCCGCCCAAGGCGTGACCGACCCCGCCGCGATCGCCGCGGAGGCCGGACGATTGGCCAACCAATCCGCACTCGAATTCCTCACCGGCTTCGTGGTCGAGAAATCCCTCTCAGTGGACAACATCTTTGTCTTCGTCGTTGTCTTCGGCTACTTTGCTATTCCCACAAAATACCAGCACAAGGTCCTGTTCTACGGTATCCTCGGCGCGCTGCTTTTCCGGATCTTGTTCATCTCGATCGGCGCTGCGCTGATGCAATACGAGTGGGTCATCTGGATCTTCGGCGCTTTCCTCGTCCTGACCGGCATCAAGATACTGTTCGCGCCAGAAAAGCCCATTGAGCCGGAGAAAAATCCCGTCATCCGCCTGCTGAAGAAAATTCTGCCCGTCACCCCGAAGCTGGAAGGGGAGCGATTCTTCCTGCGCAAGTCCAGCGTGCTCCACGCCACCCCTCTTTTCGTGTGCCTCGTCTTCGTCGAGATCACGGATATCGTCTTCGCGGTGGATTCCGTGCCCGCCATCTTCGCAATCACCAAGGAGCCCCTGATCGTTTTCACCTCAAACATCTTCGCGATCCTCGGGCTACGCGCTCTGTTTTTCCTGCTCGCCGGCGTGATGCACAAGTTCTGGGCCCTGAAATATGGCCTTGGGGTCATCCTGATTTTTGTCGGCCTGAAGATGGTGTGGCTGAACCACGCCTTCGGCGGAAAATTCCCCATCACTTGGTCGCTCGGCCTCATCGGCGCGCTGCTCGCCCTAGCCATCGCCGTGTCGCTCGCGTTCCCCAAGAAACCCGCGCCCGCCACCGTCACGGCATGAGCCAAACCTTGGCGGCCTCCATCAACTTCACCGCCGCTTCGCCGAGGAAATAGAAAAATGCCACACCGCCCGCGCCCACCGCATAGCCGGTGGCGATTGCCACGCCGTCCCGCTCCAGCAAACCGCCGGCAATTAAAAGGATCATCCAAGCTGGAAACGAATTCGTGAACGGAACCGGCAGGGGTAGCAGTAAAACCAGCGCCGCCCCGAGCATGGCCAGCGCGTGCACTCGCAAAAGCGCGGGCATGTCGGCAAACCACGAAGCCCTCGGCCGAAGGAATTTTTCAAGCACCACGAGCACCTTGCCGGAGAAAGTGAGCACTGCACCGAAAAATCCAGGCGGGAGCGGCTTACCCATGAGACGATCCGGCAGCCACGGTTTTTGCCCGAGCGCTAGACGCAAAGAAATGAGCGCGATGGTCAGACCAAAGGGCACTGAAAGCAGGGGCACGGGAATCGGCGAGATGAAGGGCAAGGCCAGAAGCATGATGACCAGGGTCCAGGCCCGGCCCTGCAACACCGCCACCATCTGGCCAAGAGTCAGCGGTCCTTCCGCGAAACGGTCGCCCAGCGCCGCGATCTCGGCGGAGAGCTTCTTCACCTTCGGCCGCGCACGCAACTCGCGTTGCGCAGCTCGCAGGGTCTCCCGCGCCACCTCCCGAAGTTCTCTCCGACGGCGGGCCATCGCTCAGATTCCCCTTCTACAGCCAAAAGTATTGAAGGGCACCGTCAGCACACTTTGCCCTCCGCGCCGACGAAGCCAGGCGCCAACGGCAGTGGCCCCGTGTCGACATAGTCAGTCGGGTCCACCACCGCGGCCTCGAGAAAGGCCTCACGCCGCTCCACGCAGGTGCCGCAGCGCCCGCAGTGCCGGTCACCTCCCTTATAGCACGACCAAGTGCGGGCAAAATCCACCCCGAGCCGCACCCCCTCTGCCGCGATAGCCCCCTTGCTCAGAGCGATGAAGGGCCGCAACAATCGCACCCCCGCGTAGGTGCCGAGCCGCATCGCCTCGCCCATCGCCGCCATGAACTCCTCGCGGCAGTCCGGATAAATGGCGTGATCGCCACCGTGCGCCCCGATGACCAAGGCTTCCGCCCCGACGCTCTCCGCAAAACCGCAGGCGATGCTGAGGAATACCGCATTGCGAAAAGGCACCACCGTCAGCTTCATGTTATCCGCCTCGTAGTGGCCCTCGGGAATTTCCCCGCCAGATTTTAGGAGCGACGAGGTGAAGAGCCGGTCAACGAAGTCCATCTTGACGATCTCGTGCCTGACCCCGAGTAAGGCCGCCTGTGCGGACGCCATCGGCAGCTCCCGGTCCGAGTGCTTTGCCCCGTAGTCAAAGCTGATCGCTGCCACGACCACGTGCTCGCGCGCCGCCCAGTGAAGCGCCGCCACCGAATCCATCCCGCCGGAACATAGGACGACGACTTTCATGATCTTTCCAGCCAACGTGACCCAGCCCCCGCCCG
>RGVP01000239.1 GCA_010027235.1 bacterium | reverse complement strand
GGTGTGGCCAGCCGACTGCGCCATCATGTTGGCAAACGCTTGGCCGACCGGTCCGGACACGTCGCCGATGAGGATCTCGGGCATGGCGTCGGTGAACTGACCTTCCTTGGCGAGGACGGTCGCTTCGCCGGTGCGGAAGAGGATCTTTTCGGACATGGGTGACTCCGGGGATTGAGAAAATGAGGTAACGAATTGTAGTGGCTCAGGCTCGGGCGCCGGAAGCGACAAAGTGCGGATTCTCGAAACCCGGCTTGCCATATCGGAGTGGGGTTCCGTCCAGAGTCTGCACACGGCCGCCGGCGGCCTCCAACACAGCCTGGCCAGCGGCGATGTCCCATTCCATGGTCCGGCCCAAACGCGGGTAGAGGTCTGCGGCACCTTCGGCCACCCGGCACAGCTTTAACGAAGAACCGACCTGCAACAGGTTCTCCACTGGCCGCCCCCCTAGAAAGCAAGCTATCTCGTCCATGTCGCCATGGGAACGACTGGCCACCACCGTGAGGCCAGCGGCGAGTGGGGGGCGGACGCATAGGGTATGTCGCGAGCCGCCCGCCGTTCGTATGGCGCCGAGTCCAGCCTTACCCTCGTAGAGGGTGCCGATCGCTGGCGCATAGACCACGCCAAGCACGGGTACGCCCTCGCGGATCAGGGCGATATTCACGGTGAACTCACCGTTGCGCGAAATGAACTCGCGGGTGCCGTCGAGTGGGTCGACGAGCCAGAACTCGCTTCCCGTATCCGGGATGTGTCCAGCCGCTACGGATTCTTCTGCGACCACAGGGATGCCAGGCGCGAGCCGTCTGAGGCCCTTGACGATGACCGCCTCGGCCCGCGCATCGGCTCCCGTTACAGGACTCCCATCGGACTTCCCTGTCACCTCGAATGCGGTCCGATAGACGTCGAGGATGACATTGCCAGCATCGAGGCAAAGTGCCCGAACGCCGTCAAGCAATACGCCGGACCCAACCTCTGCCGTCCATCGAGTCATGCGCCGGGCTTGGCCAAATAGCCGTTATCAGACAGATGCTCGATGATTTGATCGATGCATTGGCCGACCGAGAGCGCCGAGGTGTCCAAACGGACCTCCGGCGATCGCGGGGGCTCGTAGGCCGAATCGATGCCGGTGAAATTGCGGATCTCTCCGGCTCGTGCCTTGCGGTAAAGCCCCTTGGGGTCGCGCGCCTCGCACACCGCCAGCGGAACATCGAGGTGAATCTCGACGAACTCGCCGGGGCCAATGATGGCGCGAGCACCCTCGCGATCGGCACGGAAGGGCGAGATAAAGGCGGTCAGCGCAATGAGGCCGGCATCCACCAACAACTTGGAGACCTCGGCGATGCGGCGGATGTTCTCGACCCGGTCGGCATCGGAGAACCCAAGGTCGCGATTGAGGCCGTGGCGGACGTTGTCGCCGTCGAGCAGGTAAGACAAGAAACCCATCTCATGGAGACGCACCTCAAGCGCGCCGGAGATGGTGGACTTGCCCGAGCCCGACAGCCCCGTGAACCACAGCACGCAGGGCTTTTGGCCGCTGCGGCGAGACCGTTCAGACTTGCCTATCTTGTAAGTTTGCCAGACGACGTTGTCAGCCACGGTCGCTCGCCCCCGGGAAAGGAGGTCGATTATCCCCCAAACTTCACAGCGCCCACTATGACCCTCGCCCCAAGCGGACAAGGGCCGCATAACTTCACCGTCGGAAGCAAGGCATGGACATGTCGGGCGGCAATCGCAGTACCCGAAGGCAGCCACCTGACATCAGGTTCGCATCCGCCACCACACAACGCGGGGGCCAGAAATGAGACGATTCGCGAATCACACGAACCATCAACCGCATAGCACCCCACCAGCAACGACAAACAAAGAAAACACCCCGATATATGATAATTTCAAGAGAGCATAATTTTATTTTTTTAAAAACCGAAAAAACCGCGAGTAGCACCCTAGAAAAGTATTTAAGGTCGACGATTCGAGACAGAGAGCTTCTGGTACCCGCCACCCCTAAAAACAAAAAGCTCATCATTCGGAGCCATGGAACCTTAGCCGAAAGTTCATTTTGTGGCGGCCTAGGGGGGGCTAGCAGAATATTGCCGAATTTTCTAGGCCTCCATGGGCACGCTCGCGCCGAAGACATCAGAAAATTCTTGGGAGCGGATTTATTTGACAGCTATAAGATTATCACCAGCGAAAGGAACCCCTGGGATAGGCAAATTTCCCTCTTCTGGCATCGCTCCTCCAAGAGAGGGAGGGCCGTCACCCCGGAATCCTTCAACGCCGCAATGCACTCAACTTTATACAACTTGCGACATTACAATCGACTTCGCAATTGGGAGATTTACAGTATCGATGGCCGCCCCTGCGCGCACAAAGTTATCCGATTCGAAAACCTTAAGGAAGACTTAAAAGAAATTGCCACCGCGCTAGGGCTTGAATTTGGCGACGGAATTCCACATGAGCGAGGCCAATATGGCAGGTTGGGTGCAGACTACAAATATTTTTATCAAGATTCAACTCGTGACTTGATTTATGATTGGTATCGGAACGAGATTGACCACTTCGGTTACAAATTTTAGTTTGCATGCTTGTCAGGGTTTTAGAACAATCTTTAAAAATACCGTCAAACCCCCTTCACTCCCTATTTGGAGGCCAGACACCTCGCGACAGCCTTCTCGCTTTCCAGAATCAGTGCGCCTGCTCCCAGTTCGGCCCCGCTCCCACCTCCACCAACAGCGGCACGGACAAACCCTCGATGCCTTCCATGATGCGGTGCAGTTCGCGCTTGACTGTCTCGACCTCGACTTCGGGAGCCTCAATCACCAGTTCGTCATGCACCTGCAGAATGAGCCGCGACCGCAGGCCCGATGACTTCAACCAAGCCTGCACCCGCAGCATCGCCAATTTAATGATGTCAG
>RGVP01000238.1 GCA_010027235.1 bacterium | reverse complement strand
AAGTTCCCCGTGAAAGGATAGGATGTGACCATGGACAACACGCTGATCAACACGATGGAAACGCTGTTCGCTCCTGTCCCCACCGACGACGTCGCCGAGGAGCCCGTCCTCGAGGCTCTCATCTACGGCAGCAGGGTCCTCACCAACGACCACATCTGGCGGTCGTGCACCGGCCGCCGCTACAAGAACGGGGTGGAATACCACGGCCCCGTCTACACGCTGGGCAAGGACGTCGTGTACACCGGCGCCCGACTCTGCGGCTGCGCGATCTGTCAGGCCGACGTCGCCCCGCGCCACAGGAAGAACTGATGAAGCACTTCGAGCCGGGACAGCTGATCGTGGCTCGCAGTCCCTATCCCGAAGCTGACCGCATCGCGAAGCCCCTCCTCGTCCTCTCGGCCTCACTCAATGGGGACAAGGAGACGTGGACCGTGGAGTTCATCCGCGGCAAGAAGGTGGTCACATCGAGGATGCATCCCGGTTCCTGGAAACTTCTGCAAGGATCCGCGTGAAACCTGCGGCAGCGGGAGGTATACTGGTCTCATGGAAGCCTTCAAAGTCGGCGACATCATCGCTCCCCACTATAGCCTCAGGCTCTTCGACAAGCACGGGAACAGCAATCTGATCCTCCCCACCGACGTCACCGTCGTCCTCGAGGTAGGAAGAAGCAGCCCCTTTAGCGAGCGAGCGCGGGATGTCACCCTGCTCCTCCGCGGAGGGGTCGTCAGGCAATACGAGGCGCACGAGCCAGGGGGCGTACGAAGTCGTCACCTCGGCGTGAAAACCTTCCATCGAAAGGTTATACTGTACCCATGAACACCATCGAGACCGACTACAACCTCGACCGGCACATCATCAAGTTCCTCCAGGACAACACGTTCTTCGCGGAGCTGAGCCGCTACATCCGGAAGGCGCCCACCACGGACATCCCCACAGCGGCGGTGGCCTACGACCCCCAGTACGACGACATCACCCTCTACTGGAACCCGGACTTCCTCAAGCCGATGTCCGACGCCGAGGTCCGCGGTCTCCTCACCCACGAGTTCTACCACCTCGTCTTCGACCACCTCACCACGCGGCGCAAGACGCCCCCGAAGATGTGGAACGTGGCCACCGACCTCGCCATCAACTCCCTCATCGCCGACCACGCCGGTGTCTTCCCGCAGCCCGCCGACGGCCGCAAGCTCACCGACGAGGAGAAGGCGGCGATGCCCATCGCGCAGCTGATCAGCCAGCTGCCCCGCAACCACTCCTCGGAGTGGTATTACGAGAAGCTCAAGGAGAAGGCGGAGGAGGAGAAGAAGAAGGGCAACAACCCCGACGCCGCCTTCGGCGACCTCGATTCCCTCGACGACCACTCCACCTGGGACGACCTTCCCGAGGAGATGAAGGAGCTGGTCAAGGGCAAGGTCAAGGCCATCGTCGACCGCGCCGTCAAGGCCGCAGACGCACAGGCCAACGGCTGGGGCAACATTCCGGCCGAGCTTCGCGAACAGATCCGCGCCTCCGTCACCCCGGTCGTCAACTGGCGCAACGTCCTCCGCCAGTTCGTCGGCAACCTCGCCCGCGGTGAGCGAGCCAACTCCATCAAGCGCATCAACAAGCGCTTCCCCTACATCCACCCCGGGGTGAAGCGCGGCTACGTCGCCAAGCTCCTCGTCGCCATCGACCAATCCGGATCGGTGGACGACACCCAGCTCGCCATCTTCTTCTCCGAGCTCGCCTCCCTAACCAAGAAGGTCTCCGTCACCATCCTCCCCTTCGACGCGGCCGCCGACCTCAAGGACTCCTTCGAGTGGCGCAAGGGCACCAAGGTCGAAGCCAAGCGCGTCCGTGGCGGCGGCACCGACTTCAACGCCCCCACCCGCATCCTCAACGATCCCAAGAACCGTGGCCGCTGGGACGGCATGCTCGTCCTCACCGACGGCGAATGCGACAAGCCCATCCCCTCCCGCATCAAGCGCGGCTGGGTCCTCTCCCCCGGCCACAAACTCCTCTTCTCCACCGAGGAGACCACCATCCACATCGACCCCAAGCCCGCCACCGACGGGCCTTGGCGGTGACACGAGGTGACACACAGAGGGACCCGTGGACCTTCGACCATAGGTAAACCCATTCCGAGGGAAAACCCCCTCTGTGCGTCACCTGCGAGGCCTCACTTTTTTTCGTGACAAGTCCAGCAGGAAAGGATAGACTAATCCCATGGCAACACGATCATTCATCGGCAAGATCTGCGCTGACGGCACTGTCTCCGGCATCTACTGCCACTACGACGGCTACATCGACGGCGCGGGGAAGATGCTCCGCACCCACTACACGACGTCGATCGGTGTCGAAGAGCTGTTGGCTCTGGGCGACATCAGCACCCTCGATCGTACCACGGAGGCCACGGAGGCCTACCACCGCGACCGCGGAGAGGCGCCCAGCGCCGCGATCGAGTACAAGAACCTCGACGAGATCGTCAACAGCTTCGGCGTCTACGACCACGGCTTCGAGTTCTACTACGTCTTCACCGGCGAGGCGGACGGCTGGCTCACCCTGGAGCGGGGGAAGAAGCGGTGGCTGACCGAGGCAGAGCTGGCTGGCTTTCCGGCGACGTGACAAGTCCTCAAACTCGAGATAGGATGTGACCATGAAGAAGCGGATGTCTCCCAAGGCAAAGGTGATCGAGGCTGCTCACTGCTGCGTCGGCTGCGACACACCGGTGGAGGTGCGCGGCACCCGTGTGAAGGGCAAGTTCGGCGGCTACTTCCTCGCCGAGGCCAGCGCCAACGACGTCGTCCTCGCCCGGAGCCGCGACCGCGACTGGCGCCGAGCCTACAAGACGCTGTGCATCGAGCTGATGAAACAAGGAGATCGACGATGAAGAAGGACACAGTAGATCAACTCAACGACTTCCTCATGACCCCACCGAGCGACCGCGGCTGGCGGGGTAAGCCTCAGGTCGTGTGCGCCGACGGCTTCACACTG
>RGVP01000237.1 GCA_010027235.1 bacterium | reverse complement strand
GTCCGCGTCGAAACGCACCGGCGGCGCATAATCTCCCGCCAAAAACGGATGCCCGACGAAATCCACCGGCAGCCCGGTGTAGGCGTAACACGCCACCTCGAAAGGGAAAATACAGGCGAGCGCATCCAGCTGCTTCGCCATCTTAAAACGCCGCCCCGCTTTCCACGCCCAAATCTGCGGAGAGATATAAAATAGCAATTTAACCGGCCCGCCGGCCTTGGCCGCCAAGCCACGTTGGTTCAGCGCTGCCGCCAACCTGAGGTTAAAACCCGGGTAGTCCACGAAGCAGACCGCACATGGCCGATGCGTCGCGATCCAATCGGCAGTGGTGTCGAAGAGCGCCTTGAAAAAGGAGTAGTTTTTCAGCACCTCCACCAAGCCCACCACCGAGGAGGCGGTGAGGTCGTGCAAGAGCTGCGCGCCCGCCGCCTCAAGGTGTTTGCCGCCCAGCGCGCAAACCCGCAGCCCGGGTCGCCTCGCACGCAGCTCCGCGACCAGTCGCGCCCCGTGTTCGTCACCCGAGTGCTCCCCCGCGATGACCAGCAAATCCACCCCGCCGGCGACGGGCGCGGACAAAGCAAAGGGCAGGGCCTTAGGCACGCGGGCCTCCTGGCTCCGCACCGGGCTTCGCGAATTCGGCGGGCTTTGCGCGACGATGGTTCGCCTTCATTTCCGCGCCGCTTTGATTTGCTCCGTGATCTGGATCGCCACTTCCAGAGCGGATTTGGCCAAGGCCGCGCCCACCTTGGGCTGCTTTCGCTCCGCCACGCTTTCGGTAAAGTGCGCCAACTCCAGTTTGAGCGGCTCGTCCTTTTCGATCGGGATCTCCTGCACCGGGATTGAGCTGGCGTCGCCCGCCTTGGCCAGACCGACCTTCAGCTTTAAACCATAGGTGATAAGCTCGCTCTTTTTAACGAGGTGACCCTTCTGGTTCATGAAATCCAGCGAGAGGTAGGCGTCGTCCTGAAAGATGCGGATCTCGCGGTTTTTCTTCAGACTCATCCGCGAGGCACTGAGGTTGGCCACGCAGCCGTTTTCGAACTCGATGCGGGCGTTGGCGATGTCCTCGGTCTTGGAGAGAACGCTGATGCCAACGCTGTCGATTTTGCGAATGGGCGACTTCACCAGCGCGAGCACGATGCCGATGTCATGGATCATCAAATCCAGCACTACGCCGACCTCGGTGCCGCGTGGTGTGTAAGGTGCCAGACGCTCCGCCGTCAGATAAGCCGGGCGGTCGATGTGCTTTTCCATGAAACCCATGACCGGATTAAAATGCTCAATGTGGCCCACCTGCACGATGCAGCCCTTGGCCTGAGCGGCCGCCAGCACACGCTCCGCCTCCTCGAGCGTGGCGGTGATCGGTTTCTCAATCAAAAGATGGCAGCCCAGCGCAAGCAGCGGCAGCGCGACGTTTTCGTGTTTATCCGTCGGCACCACCACCGAGACGGCGTCGCACGCGGCGCCGAGCGCCTCGATGGAGGCAAAGCGCTGACAACCATGGCGGGTGCAGATCTCGGCCGCGCGTTCGTCATTCGCCTCAAAAATACCGACGAATTCAACATTAGGCAGGGCGGCGTAAATGCGGGCATGGTGCTGGCCCAGCGAGCCGACGCCCGCGACACCGCATTTGATCTTTGGTTTGGGAGAGGAGAACAGGTTCAACGTAAAAAGGAGAAAGCAAACTTGCCGGCCGCGCGAACGGTTTGCGAGCGGGGAAAGTGAGCATCCCCCGACCACCCGGGTTCGACTTACCAGCCCTTTCGTGTAGAGAAAGTGCCGTGATCGTTATTCGCCGCCTCACCGACCGCCGCCGCGCCTACACCGGCATCTTCCTACTCGGCGAACCGCCCAGGATCTTTCCGACCAGCGATGCTGAACACAGCCGCATTCTGGAGATCTATAAACAGGACCGCGCCCATCCCGACATTGTGAATGATTTTTCCGAATTCGCCCTTGGCCATGATGAGGCCCTACCACGATCGGCCGCCAAGCCGCCTACCGCTTAGCGCAGTCTAGCCCAAGCCCATCCGCCCGCGCCCAGCAGGCCGAGATGCGGTAATACCGCCGCCATTGCCGGCGCCAGCGTGCCACGCCCCCCCAGCACGAGCCCAATCCGCAAGGCGATAAAGTAGACCACGAACAAACCGAGGGCCTTGGTAACGCCAACCGCCGGGTTTACCCGCACTCCGGCTTCGCATCGTAAACCTGCATCAAGTCGGGATCTTCGTTAAATTCACGCCGCAACTGCTCGAAAAATGCGCTCGTGCGCGTGACCTCTCCGCTAATGGGATCAAAAGTGATCTCGCGTCCCACGCGGAAAATCCAGCCACCACCATTCTCATCCCGCCACGCCTCCCGCGCCAGCAAACGCGTCGTCTCCCGGCCCCGGTCATCGCGCAGCGAAACCGTCACCCCGTAGCCGCGCCGAGTAAACTGACTGTAGCGATTGAGAAACCAGAGCCGCCCGCCAGTCGCATTGTCGAAGGTCACTGCCGAGCGCAGACCGACCTGCTCGGCTGACTTGCCCGCTAGTTCCTGCCGCGCTTGCAGCGTCTCGCGCATGCTCCGCGCCTCCTCAACCGACCACGGCACCACGGTCGAATTCAGCCACCAAACCAAGGCGCAAAACAAAAATCCCATCACCCAGACGGAACGCATGATTCGCCCCAGCCCCAGCCCCGCCGCCCGCAGAGCGATCAGCTCATTGCCCTGCTGCAAGCGGCCCAGCGCATAAAGCAACGAAACCAAAAGACAGAGCGGTAGCAGGGTAGCGAGAAACCCGGGGATCTTGACCAAGCAATAAGCGACGACGTCGGCCACCTGCGCCCCCGCGCGCAGCAAGTCATCCAACTCATCGTAAAGCGAGTGCATGACCAGCAGGCCCAGCGTCGCCGCGAGCACGAGGCCGAGTATGGCCAGCCACTCGCGCAGGATATGCCGATCGATCAGTGTCATGAGTCACCCAAG
>RGVP01000236.1 GCA_010027235.1 bacterium | reverse complement strand
TCATTCGCCGTTTCCCCAGCCTTGCCAGGCCCAATCTGCTGGACCGCATCCTGGGGGGACGTGGGGCGGGTGTCCTCAACAATGAGGCCGATGATGCGGCGGATGTGCCGGCGGATGGCCAGGAGGCCGGCGCTGCTGCCCCGGAGGGGGAGCGGCCTCGCCATATCATCCACGACGGAAGACAGGGAAAACATATCCCAGGACATAACAACCACGACCCGAATCGCAGTTCGATCGCCGAAGGCGTGGACCCTCAGGCCCTTGCTGATGAGTTTGCCGGGCGTGGGGAACCCATCGTCGGCGTTCCGGGAGAGCAGGGATATCGAGAACGCATTGATGCAGGTGAGAGGGTGATTGGAACTTGGCGCGATGGGCCTGGCGGCCCTTCGTACCCGACGACCCGAGCCACTATCCGTTACGGAGCAGGTGGGAGAATTCACATTGTTCCATCGGCGCCCCGTGGCTTTCAGAGAGGAGAATAAAATGACCCAGCGGACAACCGAAGATTATATCATTGACAGCATTGGGATGGCTTGGCCAACGGTCCCGATTCCCAGCCTCCAGATTTATTCATATTCTATAAACTATCAAGAAAAACAAGTAATTTTAAAAGCATTTTTGGATAATGAGATTTTTGGGGAAATTAAAGACGATGTATGGGATATTGAATTGGAAATTTCAACTCAATTGCCTGATGATTGGTCGGTCAATACGCTGTTTATTAATCCAAAATCGACTGACTCTATAAATGAAAACGACATAGTTGCGTTTCGGCGTGGAGATAGCGTTACCCCCAGGGATCGGCTCGCGCTGCGGATGGAGAAAAGGCTAAAAAGCCAGCCTCGGTGACTATTTTAGCCGGCTTGCGCAGCGCGGCATCATTAGTCGCGTAGCAATCGAAGGTCGCGCTGTCGATAACGACCAATCGCAGTTCGATCGCCGAAGGCGTGGACCCTCAGGCCCTTGCTGATGAATTCGCCGGTCGGGGCCGGGCTGTGAGAGGCCGGCTTGGAGAGCCGGGCTATATCGAACGCATTGACGCCGGAGAGAGGGTTACCGGCACTTTTCGACACGGGTCCGGCGGGCCCGGCGGGCCAACCACCCGGGCTACGATCCGGCACGGCACCGCAGATGCGGTGCATATTGTCCCTGCCCATCCTCGCATTCCATGCAAGACCGCTAAAATGACCGGGCAAAATATACAGGAAAATTTACAATATAGCATCGAAATCGTATGGCCTAAAAAGCCTATACCTGCACTACGAATTTACGGTTATTCTATTAATAGCGCCGCAAAAATTACATAATTTGTAATTATATACATTGAAATCAGCGATGATCAACGGGATAACCTAAGCGATATAGATTTAGAGGTTGCCGCGCAGCTGCCAGATGATTGGAAAATTTAAAGCTTTATTCTCTCGGAACCATCCGAGCAAAATTAGACGGCGATGCAGCATATCGTTTTTCGGCGCGGCGATCTTGTCACGCCGAGGGACCGGTACAAACTCCGCCGGGCGCAGAACTCAGCCGGCCCGGCCGCATAAAAACCTTTGAACGCGCTGCGGCTTAAGCCGCCGCCGCCAATTCCTCAGCCGTCACGCTCTTCTCATCAACCTTGGCGAGTTCGAGCATGAAATCGACCACCTTCTCCTCAAAAATCGGGCTGCGCAGATTCTCAATCGCCCCCGGATTCTTCTGGAAGAATTCCAGCACCATCTTCTCCTGGCCCGGATAGCGCTGCGCCTCGGCATACATCGCCCGGCTGATTTCCTCATTGGCGACCTGGATGTTGTTGGTCCGGCCAATTTCGGTCAGCAACAAGCCCAGGCGCACCCGGCGCTCGGCAATGGCGCGGTAATCGGCGCGCAGCGTCTCCTCATCCTTGCCCACATCATCGCCATCGAGTTTGCCGGCCTTCATATCGGCCTCAACCCGCTGCCAGATGGTGCTGAACTCGCCATCGAGCAGGCTATCGGGCACGGCGAAGGCAGCGCGCTCGGCCAGTGCATCGAGCAGGGCGCGCTTGATGCGCAGCCGGCTCTGCTGGTCATACTCATTCTGCAACGAGAGCATGATGGCCTCGCGCAGTTTGTCGAAGCTCTCCATGCCAATCTTCTTGGCCAATTCATCATCCATCGCCGGCTTCGAATAGATTTTCAGCGCCTTGGCGGTGATGGTGAATTGCGCTGCTTTGCCGGCGAGGTCCTGCGCGCCGTATTCGGCCGGGAAGGTTACATCCACCACCCGGGTCTCACCGGGGGACATGCCCTCCAGAGGCTCGGAGAAGCCGGGGATAAAGCCCTGGCCGCCCACTTCGATGGGCATATCGGTGCCCGAGCCACCCTGGAAGGCCTCGCCATCAATGGTGCCGACGAAATCGGCCACCAGCACCTCACCGCGGGCGGCGGGGCGGCTTTCGGTCTCTTCCAGCGTCGCCTGGCGGCGGGCAATGGTCTCCAGCGCCTTTTCGATATCCTCATCCGTTGGCGTGGCCTTAAGGCGGGTCAGCGCGATCGAGGAGAAATCAGGCATCGGGATCTCGGGCAGCACTTCCACATCCATGCGGAATTCGAGATCAGCGCCCTCGGCGAAATTCACCAATTCGATCTTCGGCTGGGCGGCGGGGCGCAGATTGCGCTCACTCACCACCTTCTCCGAGGCATCCTGCACCGAGGATTCGAGCACTTCGCCCATCACCGCCTGGCCATAGCGTTGCTGGATCACCGAGGCGGGCACCTTGCCGGGGCGGAAGCCGGGGATCTTGATGTCCTTGGCGATGGCGGCGAGGCGCTTGGATTTCTGCGCGGCGATGTCGGTGGCCGGAACCACGACGGAATAGGCCCGCTTGAGGCCATCGTTGGAAACTTCGGTCACTTGCATGCGCGCAGGTCCTGCATTTTGTGTGGGTGCGGGTGGTGCGGGCGGAGGGACTTGAACCCCCACGGCTTGCGCCACCAGAACCTAAATC
>RGVP01000235.1 GCA_010027235.1 bacterium | reverse complement strand
GGCCTCGGCGGCGGCGCGCAGCCGGCGTCGGGTCTCCTCCAGCGTGCGGACTTCCTCGGCCCGGAGATTCACCATCGAAAGGCCGAGGCCGAACGGCAGCAGATGCATATGCGCTTCATGGAAGGCGGGAATCGCGAGCCGCATGTCCAGCGCCACGCGCCGCGTATCAGGCCCCGCCAGCGCCTCGATCTCATCCCGCGGGCCCGCCGCCATCACCTTGCCGCCGGAGACCGCCAGCCCTTCGGCCATGCCGCCGGCCAGGCCCCGAAAGACATGACCGCCTGTGAAAATGACGTCCGCGTTCAAAGCAGCTCTCTACCATGATGACATTTTCATGCTCACGCGGCCGGGATGGCGCGTCAACCGCAGCGCCGGCCCTTTCGCGGGGATACCAGCCCGTGCCACGCTAGGTGTGCAGCAACGGAGACCCCGCATGCCAAAGCCTTGGGCATCATCGCGATTCGAAGCGATGCTCGGCGTTTTTCGCGAGCGCGCTGGCTACGATAGCGTCAAACGCAGTAGGCAGCCCCGAGATAAGGCTGGCCGGCGTCGCGGGCTCCGCTCGGCAGATCTGCTCGAAGATGACGGGGAAGCCCCCGGTGAAGGGCCGGCGCCCGGTCAGCAGTTCGTACAGGATGACACCCACGGCCCAGATGTCGGCCTGGGGGCCGACCAAGGCGCCGGCCACCTGCTCGGGAGCCATCACGCTTGGAGAGCCTGACCTTCCTGTCGACAATCTGCTGGACGCAAGCAGCGGTGGCGATTTCATCCTCCTTGCATCCATGGTCGGCACCACTGAAACCGTGACTATCGGCGCGGGTGGCGCTGCGGTGACTGGCACAGCAAGTGGTAATTTGGGCGGAAATACAACGCTAGGCTCGCTGGTTTCGGTTTTCGGTGGGCCAGCTTTTACCACTGGCGGGTCCGTATCTAACGGCCTCCAGGCTATTGGTGCCAGGGCGCTTGGATTTGAAGGCGGTCAATCTCAGGCAACCACAGCTCTTTGCTCATCGGTTTATGGCGGTTCCGCCTCGCCCGTGAACAGCACCGTTGCGTCCGGGAATGCTGTTTTTGGCGGGGCTGCCGGCGGGGGCGTGGATAACACGGCGACAGTCCGCGCGCCCGGCGTATCAACCCATGGTGGCAGCGGAGGGACCGCATCTAGCGCGTCCTCTGGCGCTGCTGGCAGCCCGCCGGGCGGCGGCGGTGGGGCAACACAAACCGGGGCGGCGTCTGGAGCCGGCGGCGACGGCGCGTTGCGGATTTGGGGAATTGTCTGATGCGATACGCAATTCTTGATGCGGGAAACCACGTCACCAACATCGCCGTGGCGGACGCCGCCTGGCAGCCTGGCGAAGGCCTGACAAAGCGCGAGGCCACGGCCGGCTGCGAGATAGGCGGCCGCTGGACGGGTAGCGGGTGGGAGCCTCCGGTGGTGGCGGTACCAGTCCCGGCGGCCATCACGCCGCTACAGGCCCGCCGCGCGCTGCGTGCTGCTGACCTGCTCGATGCGGTCAACGCCTGGATCGCCACCCAGCCAGACGACGCGCAGGAGGCGTGGGAATATTGCGTTGAAGTTCGGCGTGATGATGCGCTGATCGCGGGCGCTCAGGCCGCGCTCGGGCTCACTGCCGAGCAGGTTGATGTGCTGTTTCGGGCCGCGGCTGAACTCATCACATGCATGCCGAGACAAGTATGACGAAGGCCGTGCTGCCCAAGGCAATCAAGGAACTGAGCCCGCGGGTGGATATTTGAGGACAGGGGCGGGGCACATGAACGCTATCGCAGGATACAGGGGAAAGTCAGGCTCTCGACATTGTCAGTGACAAAGCGATCGCCACGGTAAAACCGCGGCTGTCCCTGCGGCGAACGCACGGCCGAGCCAGCATAGCCGGGCAGCCGGGGAAATTCGTAATCGCGGATCAGCAATGAACACCGTCCACGTTCGTTAATCACCTCATAATCCGTCACCTTGCTGAACACAGTGCCGATCTCCCGGATACCTCTCCCTGGCATCTGTACGCGATCCACCTGTTCCATTTGGCCAATGACGAAAGGCGTGTTCCAATGCGCGAGGACCGGGCCGAGCCGGTAGAATTCTGCCGCAGCGCAGGATTGGGTCGCGGCAATAGATCCGACTGCCATCAAGCCTGCCGTTATCAGTTGCCTCATGGGCCTGCCGTCCTCCTGCGTCGATGATTGAACTCTGGGACAAGGAGGGCCGCAACGTAAATGCTGCCTGGCTCCTTCGGCATTGCTGGGCCTACTGCCGAACTTCATCCGTGATGACGACGGTGGGGCGGGTGCAGCGCCTCGCGGCAATCTGTGACAAATACTGATTGCGCTGGCTCAGAGCGCGGCCTTCTTTGCCGCTGGCATCCTGAAAATCCATTGCGAACCACAGCACGGGGACGAACACGCCCGCCACACCTGCCACCACGTTCTGCGCAACCTTGGCGCCATCCTCTCGTCCGAGTTCGGCAATCTGTTGCGTATTGCTCTGTATCTCTGCGGTGATGGTGGCGCAGTCAGCGTTCTGGTCGCGGTCCTGCACCACAGCCACCGGCGCCGGGGTCCGCCCCGCGCAAGCGCCAAGAACCACGCACAAAAACAGCGCCGCTAGGTGCTGATGCTCGGTAAATCTCATGGAAACGTCACTCCGTCGGCGCCCGCAAATTGCAGGGCGGCGTCCAGAAATTCGCCCATGGCGAAGGAATTTGCATTGGTTTTCACCTGTCAGAAAATGACAGGCCGTTATGCTTGACCGGCTGTGGCGGGCTGTTGCAGGCGGACTACCAGCCCAGCTTCAGAAGCAGTTTTTGCGTGAAGGTCTCGCGGGGAACCGTCTCACTCAGCGCCGTGAGTAATTCCCGGACACCTTGCTGATGCAGAGGCGTCTTAGGCTGAGGCTGTGGGCCAACATATCTCGCCGAATATTCTACGCTCGGCGCCGGCCTGGGGGCCCATTCCAGCCCTCGCCACCGGAAGTTGAGTTCGTGCATCTGTCGTGCC
>RGVP01000234.1 GCA_010027235.1 bacterium | reverse complement strand
CCATCAGCTCGTCAAGCGGCCACTTGCGCGCGGCAGGCACCAACGCAGCTCGTTCCGCCTGGGTGGCCCCGTGCAGGGATACCGCGAGGTGGACGGGGCGGCGTTCGGCGGCGAGGCGGCGAATGCCAGGCACCACGCCAACGGTGGAGATGGAGATTTTTTGCGCACCTAGGGCGAGACCAGCGGGGTCGCGCAGGATATCGATGGCCTGCATGACGGCGTCGTAGTTGTGGAGGGGTTCGCCCATGCCCATAAAGACGAGGTTCCGCAGGCGGGCATGGCGGTGGTGGGGAGAGGGATGAGCGGGCTCAGCAAGCGCAGGCACGAGCGCGTCCGGATTTTCTCCAATCGGCGCGGCGGTAGCGCGCAACACGGCGTCGACGTGCAGAGCCTGGGCAACGATCTCAGCAGCGGAAAGGTGGCGAGTGTAACCCATCTGGCCGGTGGCGCAGAAAACGCAGCCCATGGCGCAGCCAACCTGCGAGCTCACGCAGGCGGTGGTGCGGCCGTGGTAACGCATCAGCACGGTCTCGATGCGATGGCCGTCGCGCAGCGCGAGCAGGTATTTGCGCGTGAAGCCGTCGGACGAGCGGGTCTCGAGCGCGACCGAAGGCAGGTCACAGGCGAGTTCGGCGGCGACTTTTTCCACGAAGCGCACCGGCATCCGGTCGTGAGCCCGCGCCGCCAGCTCAGCAAAAGTAAGCCGACCTTGCAGGTAAATCTCGTTCCAGAGAGAGGTGGCGTGAATCGGCGAAAAGCCCCACGCCACGGCACGCGTAATCAACTCCAATCGGGTGAGACCGAGGAGGTGGGTAGTGGGGAGCATGACTTCGGAGGCAGGACGAACAGCGGACATTCAACTTGATGGAGTCGGCTCAAGTAAAGAGGTTCAACCCGTAACACGTTGACCCCGGGGCCGAGCTTTGCGTGCGTCGACGTTTACCCGCGATTTTTTGTGCCTTTAGACGTCTACGACTCCATCCGTGAACAGCGCTTTGCGGCGCTGCAGGCAGAATTCATGCCGCTGCTCCCCCTCACAGCCGGCACTCCCCTGACCCTGGAACTGGGCTGCGGTCACGGGCATTACCTGAACGCCTACGCGGCGGCACACCCGGCGGAATTTTGCGTGGGCCTGGACCTAATCGCAGACCGTATTGCTAGGGCTGGGCGCAAAGCGGCGCGCGCGCGGCTAACCAACCTCGCCTTCGTGCAGGCCGAGGCGGCGCTTTTCCTGCAAGCGCTGGCTGCGCCCCACCCCACTCATCCCGAGGCGTCACCACGCCTGCGACGGATATTCTTATTGTTCTCAGATCCCTGGCCAAAACGCCGACACTGGAAACATCGTGTCATGCAGAGCACCTTACTCGACACCTTGGCAACGCTCACCGATCCCGGTGCCACGCTGCATTTCCGGACCGACCACCCGGACTACTTTATCTACGCTCAGGAGGTAGTTGCAGCACACACTGGCTGGCGTGTGGCCGAGCCGGAAGAGGCACCTTGGCCGTTTGAGCATGTTTCGGTTTTTGAAGAACGCGCTCTAGCCGGCACGCCCCAATCATTCACCGCCTTGCGTTTAGAAACGATACCTAGCGCAAAAATCAGCTGACATTAGCGGCCCATTAAAATCGATATTGGAAACCTAATGATGCGCATCGTTAAAAGAAGTAACCCACTTCGGGGATTGACGACCCGTGCTACGGCTACCTAGTTCCTCGACCTTTATCCAATCGCCATGCCCCCTCGCGTTTCCGCAACCGCCCTCAAAACCCTCGTCGCCCTGCCGCTTTTTGCGGCACTCGCCGCGACGGCGCAGGCGGCCGAGGGCGGCCACGAGGCGGCGGCTTCGCTGAAGAGCTTCATCGGGCTGCCGGTTACCAATTCCATTCTCACCAGCTGGGTAATCACGTTGGCGATTATCGCGTTTGTTCGCATTTCGGTCGGCACGCCTAAGCTTATTCCGGGCCGCGGACAGTCGGTTTTTGAGTCGGCGCTCACCGCGATGCGGGACCTTTACGAGCCCATCGTGGGCAAAAAGGCCATGCCCATGGCGTATCCTTTGTTGGTTACGCTGTTTGTTTTTATTGTATTACACAATTGGTCCGGCCTCCTCCCCTTCGTCGGGACGGTGGGCTGGGGCCACATGATAGAAGGTCATTTCCACGTAAATACCCCACTAATCCGCCCGCATACTTCGGAGCTCAACGGCACTATCGCCCTAGCCCTCGTTTCCTTCGGCGCTTGGTTCGTAATCGTGATGCGCTACGCCGGCCCGGGCCTGCTGATCAAGGATCTCTTCGGCAACAAGGCCGACAAGTCGGAGATAACACCTGCCATTTATTGGGGCCTGTCGTTGGTGTTCCTCGTCGTGGGCGTGATCGAGGTCGTCTCGATTTTCATCCGTCCGGTCACGCTTTCCATGCGTCTTTTTGGCAACGTCTTTGGTGGAGAGAACCTGCTCCATGCGATGCACTTCCTGCCTCCATTTTATTTCCTCGAACTGCTTGTAGGCTTCGTTCAGGGCCTCGTGTTTACCCTGCTTAGCGCGGTATACATCGGCCTGATCTGCAATCATGGCGACGACCATAGCCACGACGACGGGCACGCCCACACCAAGGAGGCCGCGCACTGAGTTTCCACCCTTTCCCGACTGGGAGCATGCGTCCTTCGGGACACCCATGTGTGCACGGTCGGTCATCCAAAAAAACAAAAAACACATCATCATGATCATCGCTGAAATCACTGGTAACTTAGCTTCTGCCGCAGGTCTCCTTGGCGCCGCTCTCGGCGTAGGCCTCATCGGCACCAAGGCCGCCGAAGCCGTTGGCCGCAACCCCGGCGCGTCCGGCAAGATCCTCGTGCAGTCCATCCTCGGTATGGCGCTCGCGGAAGGTCTCGGCCTCCTCGCCCTCTTCCTCGCCAAGTAATCTTTGGCGCAGTTTCGGGCCTCGGCACGGACCTTTTTCCGCGCTGAGGCCCCACCCCCCTTTTCGTTAAGCCCACTTTTTCCCGCCCGTCGACCGCCTGCC
>RGVP01000233.1 GCA_010027235.1 bacterium | reverse complement strand
GGTGGGGTCAACGGGTTTGGCGCGGCGGGGCGTGCCGAGCGGGGCGATCCGTGGTTGAAAAGCGCGGTGGGGCGGTCCGTGCTTTTGACGTTAAGACTTTTTTTTCGCGTATGAAACCTCGTGCCTGTCCGGTTTGCACCCTCGAAGACGTGCTCGCGCATCCCAATCACTGGGAATGCGCTACCTGCGGCCATGAGTGGCCCAAAGAAGAGGCGCCGGAGGGGCCGCGCGTGGTCAAGGATGCCCATGGCAACGTGTTGGCTGAGGGCGACAGCATCACGACGATCAAAGATCTAAAACTGGGCGGTTCGCAGGTCCTAAAGGCCGGATCCAAGGCCAAAAACATCCGCTTGGTCGACGGTGACCATGAGATCGACTGCAAGGTCGACGGCGTCGCCATCATGCTAAAGGCTTGTTTCGTGAAAAAGGCTTGAGCGTGCTGCGCTCACGGTCTGGCACCGTAGTATTGGGGGTGTAAACAGAGTAGTGAAAGCCGTGGGCTTGGTTTTCCCTTCGGCTACTTAACCCACCTTGCTTTCCATGGACCCCCTTTTTCGCCGTGCGTGCAGGATATTTTTTTTATCGACCGCCTTGGCGGTGGGTATGAGGGCGGAGGCGCCGGTCGCGCCTGCGGCAATTGATGAATTTGCCGAATATGAGACCGCTGCCGCCAAGGATGCCCGGCTGGGTTGGTGGCGCGAGGCCCGTTTCGGGATGTTTATTCACTGGGGAGTTTACTCGTCGCTGGCGGGCGAGTGGAAGGGTCGGCGCGTCGAGGGTTACTCCGAGCACATCCAGCGAATCTGCAAAATCCGTCGCGTGGACTATCTTGAAGAAGTAGTGAAGCCTTTTAACCCCATCGCGTTCGACGCCGACTCTTGGGTGCGAACGGCGAAGGAAGCTGGCATGGGCTACCTTGTAATCACCGCAATGCACCATGACGGGGTGGCGATGTATGACTCTAAAATCGACGACTACAACGTGGTAAAAGCCAGCCGTTTTGGCCGAGATCCGCTGCGCGAACTTAAGGCGGCCTGCGACCGCGAGGGGCTCAAGCTGGGCTTCTATTATTCGCAGGCGACCGATTGGTCTTTGGCGGACGATCCGCGCTACCCCGAACCCAACGGGCCGGAGCGTCGTCTGGCTTGCGTAGAGCGGAAGGCCTTACCCCAGATTTTAGAGCTTATTGCCAATTATCAGCCTGCGTTGCTCTGGGGGGATACGCCTCATCTCAATCCCCCTGGCCTCAACGAACGCATCCTTCGTGCGGTGCGGAAGGCGGATCCGAACGTGATTGTGAACGGCCGACTGGCCGGTGCTCGGCATGGTGATTACCTAACCACGGCAGATCGACCGGCGGAGTTTGGTTTGATGCGGGCACCGGACGAACGTGATTGGGAAGCGATTCCGACCACCAATGAATCTTACGGTTACCACGCCTTTGACAAATCGCACAAGGCACCGGCCCACTTCATCCGCTTGCTGGCGAAGGCGGCGGCCCGTGGTGGAAATCTATTGATGAATTTCGGCCCGCGCGGAGACGGCACTTTTGCACCGGAGGATCAAGATATCTTGCAGACGCTGGCGTCTTGGTGGCGGATCAACGGGCAATCAATCCACGGCACCGAGCGCACGCCCCTGTCGCCGCAGAGCTGGGGTGAATCTACGCTAAAAAAGAACTGCCTCTACCTGCATGTTTTCCAATGGCCCGCGGACGGACGACTCCTCGTAGGCGGTCTCGCTGGCGATATTCGCCGGGCTTCGTTGCTGGCAGCGCCGGCCGAGCCGATTGCAGTCAAGCGGATCGGTCCCGACGTGGAACTGAGTCTGCCGCTCCGTGCGGTTGAGGCGGCAGACAGCGTGGTGCTGCTCGAGTGTGCGCAGGCGCCCCAAGGAGAGACCGCGCTTTTGGTGCAAACCACCATGCCCAATGTCCTGAGTGTGTTCACCGCGGAGCTGCGGCCCGCCCCGCTGCCGAAGGGGGCTTGGCGACTGGGTAAGGGCACCTCTTTGACTTCCCATGTTCAGGGCTGGAGCCGATCCGATTGCGAGGTCCTCTGGCAGGCGCGTCTCGCGCAGGCGGGCACGTTTGAAGTCTCGGTGTTTTATGATGCACCCGACGCCAAAAGTGCTAGCCAAGTGGATACGGTCGGCGGAAAAATGACGACGACGGGCGGGCTGACTTATGGCGGCGAGGTGCGCGTTTCGCTGGGCGAGCAGGTGTTAGCTGCTCCCGTTGCGACCACGGGTCTGGATGTGCAGCTGACGCTTGGACGCGTCGCGCTCGGGGCGGGGCCGATTGAAATAAAGGTCTCGGCCGGCAAGATCACCGGCCAGGAGCTGATGCGGTTAAAAAGTCTGCGGCTCGTGCCGGTAGCGCCATAACCCCGTCGCGTGATCAGAGTGCGGGTCCCATGAACTGCACCAGCAACGG
The DNA here is from genome assembly GCA_010027235.1 of bacterium. Taxonomy (GTDB): domain Bacteria; phylum Verrucomicrobiota; class Verrucomicrobiia; order Opitutales; family Opitutaceae; genus IMCC26134_A. The sequence continues at coordinate 596 of RGVP01000233.1, read as the reverse complement.
CTCCAGCATCTCCTGCCAGATCTTGTAGCCGCTGGAGGTGAGATGCAGTTTGTCTGGACCGAGGCCGATCCATGAATCGCCCTCCGGCGTCATGCGTTCGCCTAGGTTTAGGCGGAACACAGTCTTATTGTCGGCATAGCCTTGGATTAAGCTATTTACCTCGGTGACCAAGCCGGTGCGGCGCGCGGTCGGCAGTAGATCCATCAGCACGATTTTGGCGGAAGGAAAAAGGGTGCGGGTTTTGTTCACCACGCTGAGGATGCCCTTGGCGGTATCGGTGGCGGCCCCGCTGTTGTTGGTGCCTATCAAAATCACGGCGACCTTGGGCTGGAGCTCTTGGAGTCCGGGGTAGTCGAGCCGGTAAAGCACGTTTTCCAAAGTGTCGCCGGGGATACCGTAATTCAGGGCGCGGCGCGGGGCGAAGTATTGTTTCCATAGCTGACCGTCCCACCCAAAGGTGATCGAATCGCCGATGAAGATCAGGTCGCAGGCGCCTTTCATCGCGTCCACGTTTTGGCGCTGGGTGACCAGCCAGAGTCCGGGTTTGTAGCGCGTGCCATTGGGCTCGTTGGGGGTCGAGGTGGCGTTGATTTTTA
>RGVP01000232.1 GCA_010027235.1 bacterium | reverse complement strand
ATCCTATCATCGCCCACGCCACCATATATGGTGTCATAGCCGGCCCCGCCCGAGATGATGTTATTGCCGTTCGAGCCCGTCAGCTTGTCATGATAGGATGAGCCGATGAGGTTCTCGAAATTGCTGAGTCTGTCGATGCCGCCACCGCCGGTGTTCTGCGCGCCGGCATTGCTCAGATCAACCGTAACGGCGGCCGCGGCGTTGGCGTAGCTGGCAGTATCATTGCCAAGGCCACCATCCATGGTGTCATTGCCCGCACCGCCCAAGATGCTGTTGTCACCGCCCGATCCGGTCAGGCTGTCATCATAGGCCGAGCCGATAAGGCCCTCGAAATTGCTCAGCGTATCAATGCCGGCACCAAAGGTGTTTTGCGCCGCGGTGATGCTCAGATCAACGGCGACGGCGGCCCCGGCGGTGGCGTAGCTGGCAATGTCAAACCCCGCCCCGCCATCCATGGTATCATTGCCATCGCCACCTTCTATGGTGTCGTTGCCGCCATTGCCGATGATGCTGTTGGCTGAGACTGTGCCATGTATCGTATCGGCCAGCGTGGTGCCGCGATATGTGGCGGCGCCGGAGGCTGGGCTGAAATAGACATAGGCGGCGCCGGAATTGCTGCCATTGGGGTCGGCGTAAGGGGCGCCGATGATGAGGTCGGCGAAGCCATCGCCATTCGCATCGCCGGCCGAGGCTACGGAGGTACCCGATTGGTCACTGGCCGAGACGCCATCGAGCCGGAAGCCGCTGGTGCCATTCAAACTTGAGAGGTTGATGGCGGAGGCAAAACCGCTGGCCTTGCCGAAGAACACATAGCTCGAACCGCTCTCTGCGCCATTCCGCGAGGCCGTAAAGGCGCCGATGATGAGGTCATCATAACCATCGCCATTCATATCGCCGGCCGAGGCCACGGATCTGCCGCTTCGCTCGGAGGCTGCAACGCCATCAAGCCTGAAGCCGTTGCTGCCATTCAAGCTGGCGAGGTTGAGCGAGGAGGCGAAGCCGGTGGCATTGCCGAAGACCACATAGCTGGAGCCGGCATCGCTATTGCTATTCGGGTCGGCCTGATAGGCGCTGACGATCATGTCAGCATAGCCATCGCCATTCACATCGCCGGCTGAGGCTGCGGACCAGCCCAGGCGGTCATCCGCCGCAACGCCATCGAGCCGGAAGCCGTTGCTGCCATTCAAACTCGAAAGGTCAATGGCGGCGGTAAAGCCGCTCGCCTTGCCGAAGACCACATAGCTGGAGCCGGAATCTGAACCATTCGGGTCGGCCCCATTGGCGCCGATGATGATATCAGCGAAGCCATCGCCATTCACATCGCCGGCTGAGGCGACGGCCATGCCGGCTTGGTCCTGGGCCGCGACGCCATTGATCTGGAAGCCATTGGTGCCATTGAGGTCCGTGGGATGGATTCGAGCGGCAAAACCGCTCGCCTTGCCGAAGACCAGATAGGCGGCGCCAGCGCCATTATTGCCATTCGGTGAGGCATTGCGGGCGCTGAACAGCACGTCGGCAAAGCCGTCACCATTCACATCGCCGGCCGAGGCCACGGAGTGGCCGCTATCTCGGTGCGGAGCGAGCGGGTAGATGCGGAAGCCAGTATCGCCATCCAAGGTGGAGAGATCGATGGCGGAGGCAAAGCCGTTCGCCTTGCCGAAGACCACGAAGCCGCCATAGGCATCAGCGGGCGCGCTGATCATGAGGTCGGCAAAGCCATCGCCATTCACATCGCCGGCGGAGGCGACAGTCATGCCGGCACCGCCAAATTGCTCGTCACCATTGAGGCGAAAGCCGGTGACGCCGTTCAACCCCGAGAGGTTGATGGTGGAGGCAAAGCCGCTTGCCTTGCCAAACACCACATAGCTGACGCCGATGATAAGCCGGTTAACCAGCGAGGCGGTAGCGGCACCGATGATGATGTCGGCATAGCCATCACCATTCACATCACCGGCCGAGGCGACGGAATAGCCGGTCCAATCATCACTCACTGCGCCTTCGAGGCGAAAGCCGTTGGTGCCGTTGAGGCTGGAGAGGTTGATGGAGGATGTGAATGACACGACAAGACCCTCAGCCAGCCAGAATGTGGTGTGAATGCTGATATCTTCTCGACCAGCGATGCACGATTGGCTAAATTTTGTGGATTTGGCTAGGTTTAGGCGACAAAAATCTTCTTAACATTTCAAATCATAGTTTTTGATTTCGATGACCAAAAATATACTTGATCAGATGTTTCCAAAAGCCGCCAAAATCCCACCAGCCTCTCAGGGCGGCGTTTCCCCCGGCCTGGCCTGGCCTGCATGCTCAATCTGAATCTGCGCTATCCCGGGGCCGATCCATTGCTCGCTGGCGGCGATGGCCGTGCTGTCGCGCTCCATCCAGAAGCGGTTCTGTATGCTGCCCACCTGCTCGGAGCGGCAGGTTTCGGTGATTGTCACCACATCATCATCTGCGGCCTCGGCCACCAGCCGGCAATTCAGCGCCACGCCAAAGCGCATACCCTCCGGCGTGCGCTGGCTCTCCATCAGATCAACCATCCGCCGGGAATCGGCCGAGCGGGTGAGCAGCGCCGCGGGCTCGCCCAGCGGGTCCGGCCCATCGAAGCGGGTGGCGGCCAGTTGCATGGCCAATCCCGCGGTGGCCACAACCCGCACCCCATCGGTGGCGATGACAACGCCACCACGGGTCCGCCACATCCGCCGCTCGCCCTGCTGGTCGATCAGCCGGGCAATGGCGCTCACGCTGCCCTGGGTGATGTGCAGGCTGGGGCCATCGGCGCCGTCCTCATCCTCGCCGGCGGCGTCCAGCCCGCTGCCCATGAAGAAGCGCAGCGGATTGCCCGAGCCCATCAGTGAATCGCTGCCGCAACCCGAGAGCAATAGCAGCGCGACAAGAGCAATCCTTGGCATGCAAATAGCCTGACATTGACTGTCTTGGAATGCAATATGCCCTCCCCCCATCCCCCGCGCGCTGGGCTATGAAGGCAGCAATGCGAA
>RGVP01000231.1 GCA_010027235.1 bacterium | reverse complement strand
AACTCGACTCGGTCGATTATTCCGATAGCACTCCGGACGTGACCCACGTTTTCGACCGGGCGGGACGCCCCTCCGTGACCACCGACGCCGCCGGGACTCTCACCCGCGCCTACGACCCCGCGAGCCTGAATCTCTCGGGCGAAACCTACGCGGGCACCGGTCTTCTCGCCGGCCGCAGCCTCGCCCGTGGCTACGACTCGCGGCACCGCCCGCAGGCCCTCGCCACCGACGGCGGCTACGCTCTCGACTATGGCTACGATCAGGCCGGGCGGCTGGGGCAGGTTAACCAGGGTTTCCATTCCGCTGTCCTTGGCTACGCGCCGGGCACCTCCGCCCACAACAAGACCACCATCAAACGGGTGGGCGTGGAGCGGGTGCGCCGCGAGACGATTTACGACGCGGTGGGTCGGGTGGACCTCGTCCGCTCCGTCGTCGGCGGCACCAATCAAGTCTTACGCGACTACACGCTCAACGCCGCCAACCAACGCACCGGCGTGGAGCTGGAGGATGGTCGCCGCTGGGCATTTGGTTACGACGACCTCGGCCAGGTCACCTCCGCCCAGAAGCGCCTCGCGGATAACACCACTCCGCTGCCGGGCTACTCCTTCGGCTACACCTTTGATGACATCGGCAACCGCGTGCAGACCGTCACCAATGGGCGGACCGCCAGCTACACGCCCGATCTTCTGAATCGGTATGCCAGCCGTCAGGTGCCCGGCGCGGCCGACGTGCGCGGCGAGGCGCAGACCGGCGCAACCGTGACGGTGGACGGAGTTTCCGCCACCCGCACCGGCAAGGATTTTTATAAAGCTATCACCGCGGCCAACGGCGGCGGACCGGTGAATGCGGCGGTGGCGGTCAACGCGACCAAGGCCGGCCCGCCCGTGCAAACCACAGCGGAAAATCGCACCGCCTTCGTGCCGCAGACCCCCGAGGCCTTTGTATACGACGACGACGGCAACCTCACCCGCGATGGCCGCTGGGATTATACGTGGGACGCCGAGAACCGCTTGATCGCGATGGAGACCCGGGCCGATGTGGTGGCGCAGGCTTCCAGCCTGCCCCGCCAGCGACTGAAATTTGCCTACGACGCCCAAGGCCGCCGCATCCGCAAGCTGGTCGAGACGTGGAACGCCGTTCTCAACAACGGTGCGGGCAATTGGGAGACCACTGCCAACCTGCGCTTCCTGTATGACGGATTCAACCTGTTGACCGAACTCGACGCATTTAACAGCAACGCGCTGGTTCATTCATATGTCTGGGGACTGGATTTAAGCGGAAGTATGCAAGGCGCGGGCGGCGTCGGCGGCCTGCTCTGGGCCAACACGCCCACCCACACCTTTGCCGCCAGCGCGGACGGAAACGGCAACATCGTCGCCTGGGTGAACACGGCGACCCTCGCCGTAGCCGGTCGCGTCGACTACGGAGCCTTCGGCGAAGTCGTGCAGGCGACGGGCATGGCGCGGGAGCTGCCCTTTGGCTTCTCCACGAAATATACCGACGCCGAAACCGGCCTCAACTACTACGGCTTCAGATACTACAACCCTTCCACAGGGCGCTGGCTCAGCAGGGATCCTATTGAAGAAGAGGGCGGCGTAAATCTATACGGAATGGTGAATAATGACCCGGTAAACGTATACGATCCGCTTGGGTTACAGGGAGAATCCAGTGCAACGAATCTTCCTGGTTTCTGGCGCTGGTTTTTCGGCAGCTCTAGGCAATGGGTGCGGATACCGTGGGGCCAATTTGATACAAGCGGCAGTTCGGTTAATGATTTGGCCAGTAGGTGGTTTGTGGTTAATACTCCCGCCTTACGACAGCTTTGCCAAAATGCAAAGGAGGGTTATTCTTGGGCTTATTTCACCGGTAGCAATATCACGCTAAATCAGCAGTCAAGTATTGCATGGATTAGCGGATGGCGGGGGGGAGCGACCATGGGCACAGGTGGCGTTTCCATAACCAAAAAATGCAAACTTTGTGAATTTGAGTATGGGCTGGATTTAGCAGCACAGGACAAAAGCGACTTCAATCCGGGCGGAACGTTCCCGGCGGGACCATTTACCATGCAAGACGATTGGTTTATTTGGCTTCGTGATAATACTTGGTTTGGTCATGATTACTGGATCTATGCGGGTAACTCTTCTGTTCAAAAACGTGCGATCACTATCACCACTAATTAGTTTGTTGTGCATCGCCCTCGCTGCCTGCGGGGCAAAAGGATCGAACTGGGATGCGCTAGCTCTTTCATACGCTTTAAACGGCGCTAAAGATGATGGCTCCCCTCGCGCCTTCTTAAAAGTTGGGCGTTCGTTGGTTATTTTGGCCATGTTCAGGTTTGATGATCATGGACTCAAGGCGATGATTGACGGCAGTGAATTGGTTTTCTCCTCTGAAAACGCAAGTATCGAGGACGCTCGTTTGGCACATGAAAACACGGAAAGGCATATTGATAATCTTTTGGCCGGTGCCGCTACGCCGGTGTGGTTTAAAATACCTCCTCCATCTGACTTAAGATTTATTCGTGGGAGGCAAGAAATAGGGAAGGCAGTTTATTATATATTGGATAAGAATAATGTAATCTGGGTTTATGGCAGTGGCGACCGTTGGTCATCTTAGTTATAGCCGATGTAAACGCCCGCGCCGCGTTGATACAAACCGATGCAGACTCTGCTGAGTCTGCGGCACACGTCGCGCCAGCCCGCCGCCGAGCCTCTGGGCTGTCACGCCGTCTGCTTGCTCCCTCGGGGTGGCCTTGCGCTAATCCCGACGGGGTCGTGCCGAGAAATGCAAATTCCCGAGGTAAAACAGCCAATGGCGAGAATTGCCGAAACCATGGATGATGACATGCCGCCCCGTTTCCTACTACTGACCGCCTTACGTCCTACACCTACACCGCCGCCGGGCGCCCGTTCACCCGCACCTGGGTTCGCACCGTCGACGGACAACCGCTCGTCACCACCTACGGGCACAACACGGCCGGCGAACTCGACTCGGTCGATTATTCCGATAGCACTCCGGACGTGACCCACGTTTTCGACCGGGCGGGACGCCCCTCCGTGAC
>RGVP01000024.1 GCA_010027235.1 bacterium | reverse complement strand
GCCCGGCGGGGGGGGCGGCGGCGCCCGTGCTTCCACGCAACAAAGCGGAGGCAGCGGTGCTGTCGGTCGGGTGGTGATCAGCGTCACCGGTCTCAGTCCTGCGGATAGCTGGCGGCAAGCGCTTTGGGGCTCCACCGCCAATACCGGTCTCGCGTCCGACCTGGCCGATCCCGACGGGGATGGTCTGAACAACGCTCAAGAATATGTGCTGGGCTCGCTTCCACTTACCGCCGAAACCGGCGCGGCGCTGACTTTGTCCGCCGCGGGCACCGGTCTCAGCGCTGGGTTTCTCGCCCGCGCCGCCACCGGGATCGGTTACGCGGGTTATGTTCGGCGGCATACTCTGGAAACCGCGGCCGAAGTCTCCGGCCCTTGGACGGAGGTGCCAACCTGCATCGGTGTCATCGGCACCGGCCAAACCGTCGCCATCGCCCTACCGGTTCCAGCCGCCAAAGCCTTTTACCGTCTGCGCGTCTGGCTGGAGTGAGCAAACGCGGCTAGGATACCAGTTTTCCCTTTACTCGGTTATCTTTTGATAATTATTAAAAATTCCCCTACATGTCTGCCTTTACCCCTGTCCCTGCGTTTGGTGTTTCGTTGATTTTAATCGCCTCCGGTCTGAGCCAAGGGTTGGCCGCTCCGGTTTCGGACTATTGGAAAACCTTCGCCGCGGGTGGGGATCGTTCGGCTCCAGAAGTGTTAACCGATTATTCATACGCGGGCTACGGACACGGTGAAGTCGCGATACCCGACGTGGCGGGACCAATTTTCAAGGCCGTTGATTTTGGCGCTATCCCTGACGACGCCTTATCCGACGAGGAGGCGATTCGCCGGGCCATCGCGGCCGCGGAGCAGGCTGGGGGTGGAGTGGTTTTGTTTCCCCCTGGAAAGTTCTTGGTGTGGACCGACCGGGCTCACGCTGCATCGATCCCCATTCACCGCTCCGGGATCGTAATCCGCGGTGCTGGTTCGAGTCTGGGCGGCACGCTGATTCGCGCCGTTCATTCCGGCTATGGCACCGGCACCTACGTCGTGCCCAAGAAGCCTCAGGATTTTGAGGACATCCCCTACGTTTTTAATTTTCAGGTGCCCGCAGCTGAAGCCTCCTCCGCAAGCACGGTTCTGGCTGGTCCGGTGAAGCGCGGCGATTTACGTCTGCCGGTTAAGGCGACAGCGGGTTTCCGCGTGGGTGATTGGATCAATTTAGGTGCCAAGACCCTAAAATTGAACGGGCAACTCCTCGCCGGCCTGACCCCCGACGCCACTTGGACCCGGCTGAATGAGGGCATGCAGGTAAATGAAAAACATCGCATCGCCGCCATCGACGACGGGGCGCTCGTCTTGCGCGAGCCGGTGCTGCTTAATCTGGGCGCCGATTACGAAGTCCGGGTGACCCTTGCGCCGATGCTTGAAGGGGTGGGGGTGGAGGACATTGCCTTCGCCGGCGGTTGGCGCGCGGATTTTCTGCACCACCGCAGCGCCCTCGATGACGAGGGTTGGGACGCCTTGGTTTTCGATGGCGTCGCCGACGGCTGGGTGCGTCGCTGCGCATTCATCAACCTGAACTCCGGCATTTATCTGAAAAAATCCGCGGCCTGCTCGCTCATACAAAATCGCTACGTCGGAACCAAGGGACACTACAACGCGGCGGTGCGGAGTGATAGCACCTTTAACCTCATGGGCTTGTCCGCCGATACGGGTGGGCAGCTGCATGGCGTTTCCACCGGCAACCGTTCCGCCGGCACCGTGGTCTGGCGCTGGAAGCTAGCCTACAACCAATCCGTCGATTCGCATGGCAACGGTCCCTACGCCACCTTGATCGACCGCGTCGATGGCGGCTCCTTTACCAAAAGTGGCGGCCCTGCGCCCTCGTTTCCTAACCATCTCATCGGGATGGTATTTTGGAATTTTAGCTACGCGGGAAAAGACGAGGAGCCGATCAATTTCTACGAGGGCAAACGAGGCACGGCCAAGTTTGTGAAGCCACTCTTCGTCGGCCTCCATGGTGCGCCCGTCGTGCTGACGCCCGGGGCGCTGGGCGGCGACGAAAGCCGCGGGCATCCCGTCGCCCCCGAGTCCCTGTTTGAAGCGCAACTGGAACGGCGTCTGGGGAAAGCACCGGCTTGGATCGACGTCGCCCGCCGCGAGTGGGCCTCGCTCCAACGCAGCAAACTCCCGCCCGAGGCGGCTACCCTGCCCCCCTTGACGGATATTTATTCCGAGAAATTCGCTTTGACCGATCTCTTGCGGGACTGGGCCGGACTGATGGGCAACCAAGAGCTTGGCTGGGCCGCGCCGATCGAACTTAAAAACGCCGCCGAAGCCGAAACCATTCAGCTCGAGCGCGACTACGTTTTGCTCCGCACCGTGCTGCATCAACTCGCCACCTACGCCAGCCCGCGACCGCTCAAGGACGAGCAGACCGGTGCTTGGGTGACGCCCCCCGCCTTGGCCGTGCGAGTGCAGGTCACCCCCAAGTCTCTCGCCCTGACGCTGCCCATCGCCTCCTCGCTGGCCGACCGCGAAAAAAATCAGGGCGCCTTGGCCGTCGCTTCAGGTCTCGCCGCTTCTTGTCAGGCCACGCTCCAACTTGATGAGCGGGAACTGCGCTTGATTGTGAAACGTTGAGCCGTTTCCGGCGTCCCTTCCCGCACCCCCATCCGTATGCAAACCTCTCAATTCCGTATCGCGCTGGCATTCATCGCCCTCCTGGCCGGTCCCCTTTTCGCCCAGTCTCCCGCCCCGGAGAAGAAGCCCGATGTCACGCCCTTGGAGTTGCCCGGCAGCGAGGCGCGGGTCTTCCGCACCGTTGGCGATGCCGAGCTGCGTCTGCATATCGTCAAGCCCGAGGGCTGGTCCGCGGCAGACAAACGCGTGTGCCTGGTAAACTTCTTTGGCGGCGGTTGGGTTTCGGGCACGCCCGAGAGTAGCGTCCGCTGGGCAAAGTGGGCCGCGTCCAAGGGACTCGTCGGCATCGCGCCCGATTACCGCACCCGCAACCGCTTCCAAGGCACGCCAGAGAACTGCGTGTCGGACGGCCGTTCCGCCGTTCGCTGGGTCCAGGCCCACGCCGCCGAGCTAGGCATCGATCCGGCCAAGGTGGTCGTCTCCGGCGGCTCGGCCGGCGGCCACGTCGCCGCCTGGACCGCCATCACCGGCCCCGGGCCAGACGAGGGCGATCCGGCCCCCGAGATCACCCCAGCCGCCCTGATTCTGTTCAACCCCGTGACTGATACCAAGGAAACCGGCTACGGCGGCGCGAAGCGTTTTGGCGGCAAGTCCGAGCGAGCCCTCGCCTGCTCCGTGCCCGACCGCATGCCGGCCAAGATGCCGCCGACAATTGTGTTTCACGGCACCGCCGATGTCACCGTGCCCTGCGCCAACTCCGTCGCCTTCCGCGACCAACTCGTCGCCACCGGCAATCGCTGCGAGTTAGTGACCTTCGAAGGCCTCGGCCATTCTTACTATTCCTCCAAGTTCGGCGAGGCGGGTAAGGCCGCCCTGAAAAAAACCGAAGCGGATGCCTGCGCCTTCCTGACCAGCCTCGGGCTGCTCTGAGTCCTTTTCCGCGATGCGCCTCTCGGCCCCCTGCCCATTTTCCATAGACCCAATAATCATGAAACTCCGCCCCTTCATTACTCTGGCATCCGTGCTTTGCGCGCTCTCGTTCGCCCGTGGTGCCGAAAAGCCCAACGTGCTTTTTCTCGTCGTCGACGACCTCCGCCCCGAGCTGGCATGCTACGGCCGCGATTATATCCAGTCGCCAAACATCGACGCGCTCGCTAAAACCGGGGTGCAATTCAACCGCGCCTATGTCCAGCAGGCGGTCTGCTCGCCATCTCGCACCGCCGTGATGACCGGTCTGCGTCCCGATACGACCAAAGTCTGGGACCTCGTGACTCACTTCCGTGTTGCTCAACCGGATGCCGTCACCCTTTCGCAAAATTTCAAAAACCAAGGCTATTTCGCGCAGGGCATGGGGAAAATTTTTCACGGCCGCCTAGATGACGCGCCCTCTTGGTCCGTGCCTTGGTTTACCCCCAAGGCCATTACCTATGCCCTTCCCGAAAATATGGCGGCCGCTGCCGCAAACACCTCGGAAGAGCCCGACGACGCCTCCGTATCCAAAAAAGCTAAAAAAGGCGGCGGCGACGGGGAGGAGGGCGGCGGCAAGAAGGGCGCGGTTTACGAATGTGCGGACGTGCCCGACAACACTTACCAGGACGGTCAGGTCGCCGATCTCGCCGTGTCCACGCTGGGCGAATTGAAGAAGAAGGGCCAACCCTTCTTCCTCGCCGTCGGCTTCATCAAGCCGCATCTGCCCTTCGTCTCGCCCAAGAAGTATTGGGATCTTTATGACGAGTCCAAGATCGAGCTCGCCCCGAATCCGTTTTATCCGAAAGACGCGCCTGACTATGCTATCCGTAAATTCGACGGAGAGATCTATGCCTACAAGGGCATTCCTGCCAAAGGATCCTCCTTCTCGCCTGATTTAGCCCGAAAGCTTCGTCACGCCTACTACGCCAGCGTGAGCTACACCGATGCCCAGGTTGGTCGCGTGCTCGCCGAGCTGGATCGCCTCGGTCTTCGAAAAAACACCATCGTCGTCCTCTGGGGCGACCACGGCTGGAAACTTGGTGAACATGACGCCTGGGGCAAACACTCCAACGTGGAGAACGACACCAACGCCCCGCTCATCATCTCCGCCCCTGGCATGAAAAAAGCCGGTGCCAAGACCGATGCCCTTGTCGAGTTCGTGGACATTTACCCAACCCTCACCGATTTGGCAGGCCTTTCCGCCCCTTCAACGCTTGAGGGCACCAGTTTGCGCCCGCTCCTAGACGACCCCACTCTGCCTTGGAAGACCTCCGCTTTTAGCCAATATCCCCGCTCCGAAAAGGGTGGCCTGAAACTCATGGGCTACTCCATGCGCACTGACCGCTACCGGTTCACGGTCTGGATTGATCAGTCTGGCGGCGACAAAGTCCACGGCACCGAGCTCTACGACCATCAGGTCGATCCGCAGGAAAACACCAATATCGCTGGGTTGCCCGCCAATCGTAAGCTCGTCGATGAACTCATGAGCCAATGGCAAAAAGGATGGCGTGGCGCCAAGCCGGCCTCCGTCACCAAGTCCTGAGGCCCTTCCCACCCCCGCTATGAAAACCTGCCTTCGCCTTTTTATCACGCTCGCCACCCTCTGCTGCGCGCCGGCTCCCGCGGCACCAGCCCCGGTTAAACCCAACGTGATCTTCATCCTCGCCGACGACCTCGGTATAGGTGATGTCAGTTGCTACGGCTCCGACCATCGGCGTTCGCCCGTGGTCGACCGCCTTGCGGCCACCGGCACCCGCTTTACGCAGAATTTCACCGCCTCGCTTTGCGGTCCGTCCCGAGCATTGATCATGACCGGCCGATACGCCTTCCGCAATGGCTCCTCGAATCAGGACGCCTGCATGCGCCTGCCCAATGCGGAACTGCAGCTGGCGCGCGTCTTCAAAAGCGCCGGTTATGCCACCGCCTCCATCGGCAAGTGGGGCCAGCTGCCCGGCGAGCCTGATGAGGTTGGTTTCGACGATTATTTACGCTTCAATGGCAGCGGTGTGTATTGGAATCGGCACGACAAAAAAACCGAGGATTACCGTCTGAACGGAAAACAGGTGGGGCTGGGCGACAAGGAATACCTGCCTGACATCATGCAACGGCACGCCTTCGATTTTATCCGGAAAAACCGCGATCAGCCTTTTTTCCTGTATTACCCCATGGTTCACGTGCACGGCGAGATCCAGCCCACGCCTGATAGCGCGGAAGGCAGCAAGGATCTCTACGGGGACAACGTGCTTTACATGGACAAGCTCGTTGGCGGTCTGCTCGACGAACTCGATGCGCTGAAGCTGCGCGAAAACACCCTGATTATCTTCATGGGAGACAACGGCACCGCTGGGGGCGCCAACGCTGAGTCCACCATCGGTGGACGAGCCCTTTCGGGCAAGAAGGGCACCATGTTGGAGTGCGGCGGCCTTGTCCCGATGATCGCCAATTGGCCCGGCCGCGTGCCCGCCGGTCGCGTCTCAGCCGATCTCATCGATTCGACTGACTTCATTCCCACCTTCGCCGAATTAATCGGCACCACTCTGCCTCAGGGCATCCAGTTCGATGGTCACAGCATACTGCCGCTCTTGCTCGGCAAGGCGCCTTCCAGTCGCCCTTGGATCTACAACCAACTTGCCGCGATGTGGTATGTTCGCGACGCCGGCTGGAAGCTCAACGAGAAGGGCGAGCTATTCGACATGTCCGAGGCTCCTTTCGTCGAAAAACTGGTTCCGCTTGATTCCGCCGCCAAGGACGCCGTCGCGGCTCGTTCCCGGCTTGGTGCAGTGCTAGCAGAGCTGAATCCTGCTGGCGGCGTTCCTGACGCTGGCGACGGCACTGGGCGGCACGCCAACAAGGCCAAGAAGAAAGCGGCCAAAGCTAAAAAATCCACCGCCGGAGAGGCACCCTAAATTTCCCTTCCGCCTTACCCATGACCCCGCTCTCTCATCGTCTGCTCGTCCTGTTGCTGGCTATCCTGCCCGGCGCCCTCGGCGCCGCGACGGTCGCCCGGCCCAATATTCTGTTCATCGCCGTGGACGACCTCCGTCCTGAGCTCGGCTGCTACGGCAAGGACTACATCAAAAGCCCGAACATCGACGCCCTCGCCCGCTCCGGCCTGCGCTTCGACCGCGCCTACGTGCAGCAGGCCGTTTGCTCGCCTTCCCGCACCAGCATCATGACCGGTGTGCGGCCCGACACCTCCAAGGTCTGGGACCTCGTCACCTCCTTCCGTGTCGCCCTGCCCGACGTCGTCACCCTCGGGCAGCATTTTAAGCAACACGGTTACTTCGTGCAGGGTATGGGGAAAATTTACCACGGCAGCCTCAACGACGAGGCCACCTGGTCCACCCCGTGGCAAACTCCCAAGGCCGCCAAATACGCGCTCCCCGAAAACCTAAAGCTCGACGAGCGCCAATACGCTATCGCTGCCGCGAAGAAAAAAGCCAAGGACGACGGTGAGCCCGACAATACGCCCTCCACCGGCCAGAACTCCCGCGGCCCCGCCTTCGAAGCGGCCGACGTGCCCGACAACACCTTCACGGATGGTAAAGTCGCCGACCTTGCCGTCGCCACGTTGCGCGAGCTGAGCGCCAAGCCGGAGCCATTCTTCCTCGCGGTCGGCCTCATTAAACCTCACCTCCCTTTCGTCGCCCCCAAAAAATATTGGGACCTCTACGATCCCGCCACTATCGAGCTCGCGCCGAATAAATTCCGCGCCAAGGACTCGCCTGATTACGCCGTCCTGCCCGGCGCCGAGCTGCGTAACTACGACGGCATCCCCGCCGGATCCATCCCCGACGACCTCGCCCGCCAGCTGAAGCACGGCTACTACGCCTCGATCAGCTACATGGACGCCCAGCTCGGCCGCGTGTTGGCTGAGCTCGATCGCCTAAAACTCCGCGATAATACCATCATCATCCTCTGGGGCGACCACGGCTGGAAACTCGGCGAACACGACGCTTGGTGTAAACATAGCACGACCGAGAACGATACCAACGCCCCGCTGCTGCTTTCCGTTCCCGGTATGAAAAATCGCGGCGCCCACTCGTCCGCGCTGGTTGAGATGATCGACATTTATCCCACCCTTTCGGAACTCGCGGGCCTGCCTCTTCCCGCCCATCTCGAGGGCGTGAGTTTTAAGCCCCTGCTCGACGCGCCCGACCGCGCCTGGAAGTCCGCCGTCTTTAGCCAGTATCCACGAACCCAGAACGGCGGGCTAATGGGCTACTCGATGCGCACCGAGCGCTACCGCCTTACCGTCTGGCTCAACCGCAAGGACCCCTCTCAGGTGAACGCGATCGAGCTCTACGATCACCAGTCCGACCCGCAGGAAAACACCAACCTTTCTGGCGACCCCGCCCACGCCGCCCTGGTCGAGCGCCTGATGATCCAGTGGCGCGCCGGCTGGCAGGGCGCAAAACCGGTCGTCAATCCGCTCTGAGTTCGCATGGATTCAGCCTCCGCGCCTTTCGCTCTTAGCCAGACTTGCGTTGCGGCGAACGGCCGCCGTCTCGACCGCGGCTGGGAGTTTTACCAGGGCTCGCTCGGCAGTCTCTGGGAGGTCTGGCGCGGTGCCGCCGCGACCGATAACGTGCCCTGGACGCCGGTCGAGCTGCCGCACTGCTTTAATGCCCGTGACGCCGTTGATCCCGACGTGCGTTATTACCAAGGCTCGGGCTGGTATCGTCTGCGCCTGAAGTTGGACGACTCTTTCCCCACGGGTCGCGTGCTGCTGCATTTCAATGGCGCCGGACAACGCACGCGGATCTACGTCGGCCTCGAGCTGGTGGGCGAACACGTGGGTGGCTACGACGAGTGGACGGTTGACCTTACCGCCGCCGCTCGCGCCGCCGCAGCGCGGTCGGAAAACCGCGAGGGAATACCGCTGGCGGTGTGGTGCGATAACTCGCGCGACGCCGAGACCATCCCCTCCGACCTGAGTGATTTTAACCGTTATGGCGGGCTTTATCGCCACGTTACGCTAGTGCAGCTCCCGGCGGTGGCGCTCGCTCGGGTCCATGTCGTCACGCGGATCACGCCCTCCGGCGCCGCCGCCGTGCAGGTGCGCGCTCGCCTGCACAACCCCGCCGCCTCCACGGTGCCCTTGGCCTGGCGCGTCGAGCTGCGGAATCCTGATGGTGTTTTGGTTTACCACACGACCGGCTCAGGTTCAGTCTGGGATGGTTGGCTGACTCTGACTGCGTCCGAGTTACCCGCGCCCGAACTTTGGTCGCCTGCCAATCCCGTCCGTTACCGTTGCGATATCCGAATCGAGACGCCGCACGGTGAGCATGCCTGCGTCGAGCGCTTCGGTCTCCGCGCGGTCGAGTGGGTTCCGCATGGCCCCTTCAAGCTCAACGGTGAACGGCTGCTCCTGCGCGGCACCCACTACCACGAGGACCACGCCGGCTGCGCCGCCGCCGTGCCGGATGACGTGGTGCGTCAGACCATGAGCGCCATGAAAGAGATGGGCGCAAACTTCGTGCGCCTTGGCCATTATCAACAGGCCCCACTCGTGCTGGAGTTATGCGACGAGCTAGGGCTGCTCGTCTGGGAGGAGATCCCTTGGTGCCGGGGCGGGCTCGGCGGCGAAGTGTTCAAGGCCCAGTGTCGCGCCATGCTGCGCGCGATGATCGAGCAACACCACAACCACCCCGCGGTCATTCTCTGGGGCCTGGGCAACGAGAACGACTGGCCGGGGGATTTCCCGACCTTCGATGAGGAGGCGATCCGCGTTTTTATGCGCGAGCTCCACGAATTGTCTCATGCGCTCGACCCGGAGCGGTTGACCGCGATCCGGCGCTGCGCGTTTTGCCGCGATATCGTGGACGTCTATTCACCGAGCATCTGGGCCGGTTGGTATGGCGGCCGTTATACCGAGTATCGCGAGGCCACCGAGCAGGCTATCGCGGATACGTCGCATTTTTTCCACGCGGAGTATGGCGGGGACAGTCATGCCGGCCGTTTTTCCGAGGAGCCGGAGCGCTTTCTCGCCGACATCGCGCTAGGGCAGGGGACGGCCGAGGTCGGCTCCGCTTACAAGGCCGCTGGCGGCCGCGGACGAGGCTCGCGCGACAGCGATTGGTCGGAGAGCTACATGGCCAACCTCTTTGATTGGCACCTGAAGGAGCAGGAGCAAATGCCCGCGCTCACCGGTGCGGCCCAGTGGGTTTTTAAGGATTTCTCCACGCCGCTACGCCCTGAAAACCCGGTGCCGCGCGTGAACCAAAAAGGCCTGCTCGAGCGCGACGGCACGCCGAAGGAGAGCTACTACATTTTCCAAAGCTACTGGGCCACGCGCCCGATGATCCGCCTCTTTGGTCACCTCTGGGCCGTGCGTTGGGGGCGGCCGGACGAGGCCAAGGAAGTGAAGGTGTTTTCCAACTGCCCCGAGGCCGAGCTTTTCGTCAACGGCGTCTCCGCCGGCCGCCGGCTTCGCAACTCCGCCAACTTTCCCGCCGCCGGTTTGCGCTGGTCGGTGCGTCTGCGCGAAGGCGCGAACACCCTGCGCGCCGTCGCCTGGCGCGACGGGGTCGAGGTCGCGGACGAGATCCGGTGCGACTACCAATCCACCCCCTGGGGTCCGCCTGCCCGGCTCGCATTCACCGTGGCCGAGCGCCGCGAGTCCGCGGTCACCCTCGAAGTCCGCGCTCTCGATGCCGCCGGCGTGCCCTGCCTCGACGCGGCGTTCTCCGTTCGTTTCGGTGTCACCGGCGACGGCCGTCTCCTTGATAATCTTGGCACGGCCCGAGGTTCTAGTCTCGTCCAGCTCGCCAACGGTCGCGCCTGCATCGCCCTTGCCCTGAACGGACCGACTATGGTTGCCAGCGTAACGGCGCCCCACATAGGCACACAAATTATTGTTATAAATAAAGATAACCCATAAAAAACCAGATCGTAAAGGATCGTTAAAACACTTTTCTGATAATTATCAATTAAGACTTGAAGTAGCCCGCTTGGCGTGGTTGTTTGAGCAGCCCTTTCTACCCCGTGTTTAGGCCCCTAGTTTAGTTTTTTCGTAATTCAGCCCCTGACTCCCTTCCTGTTCTGCGTGCGCCCCGGTATCGGGCTCTTCCCCTTTCCGTCCCCTTTCCCCTGCCCATCCCTGCTTTAAACCCATGAATACCCTGCTCTCGTCCTCTGCCCCGCGTGGCGGTTCCGTGCTCGCACGGACGCTGTCGACCGGTTTCGCCCGTGTTGCCCAGCGCTTGCTCGTCGCTTCCGTCGTCGTCGTTCTTGCCCCTTCCTCCGCCCTGCGCGCGGCCGACAGCGTTTTGATCTCGGAGACCTTCGAGTCCTACACCACGACCATCCCCACGGTCGCCGCGCCTGACAGCAACGGGGTTAAGGCAAATACCCAAATGGTGGTAGCCAGCGGGACCGCCAAGATCGGCGGGGTCGGCGGCAAAGTAGCCCAGTTGCTCGATGTTTCCACCACGACCAGTGGCTCTTTGGAGTTCAATGCTGGCACCGCGCCGCTTTCTACGATGGTGGTGTCTTTCGAACTGCTTAACAACGGCACACAGACCAGTTCTATGCCCTTGAGCATCGGCCTCACTGGCTGGAATACCGCAGTCAGCACTCAAGTGGGATCCAGCAACCGTCGTTTAGTAGAGTTACAATTCACTCAAAACACGGCAGCCACCACCTCCCCAGCGTGGTCGGTTAAGTCTGGCGGCATCTCCACCCCGACCCTTTACAGCGGCACTTACACGGCTGCGAATAAGCAGACGGTGAAGCTCTACGCGAATAGCAGCGCAACGGGCATCGATTACTACGGGCCGGATGCCGTGCCCGTTAAGCGCACCCTGCCGGCTAATTCCTTCGCTGTCTTTTTAAACGGCAACATCGTCACCATGACGAGCGGTAACCCCTATCAAAGCCTAAGCGCTTCCGCGGTCGAGGCGATCACCGGCACTTTTACGGCCACGGTGACCGGCGGCGCCGTCACTGGAGTTTCCTTCACCAATACCGGTAGCTATATCTATTCCGGCTCCCTTCCGCTCGTCTTCACCGGCGGCGGCGGCACCGGTGCGGCCGGCACCGCGACCATTTCCGGTGGCTTGATCACGGCGGTAAACGTCACCAGCGGCGGCACAGGCTACACCACCGCGCCCACCGTGACCATCACCGCCGCCCCGACCATCACGGGTAATAATTACCTTGGTCGCTTCGGCTTCGCCACCACCACCGCCAATTTGGGTAACTGGCTGATTGATAATGTGGTGATCGGCGAAATGGACCCCAATGCCCAAGCGCCCAACTCTCTTGCCGTCACTAGCGCCGCTTCGACCAACGGCATGGCTGGTTATGCCCTTAGTTTCCAAGTGGTCGCTTCCGGCGCCACCTCCTTCAGCGCCACTGGTTTACCTGCCGGTTTAAGTATTAACTCCGCCACCGGCTTGATTAGCGGTTCGCCGACCACCGCCGGCACCAGCACCGCGACGATTAATGTCTCCAATGCCACCCTGAGCGGCTCCGGTAGTCTCCAGTTCGTCGTAGCCGCCGCGCCCACCGTGGCCCCGGTGATCAGCAGCGCCGCCACCGCCAGCGGCTACATCGGTCAGAGCCTCACTTATTCGATCGTCGCCGACAGCACTCCCCGCAGCTACGCGATCAGCGCCGGCACTCTGCCCGCTGGCCTTACCCTGAACACCGCCACTGGTGTCATCAGCGGCCGGCCCACGGCGACCACTCCGGTCGGAGGCACTACCGTCACTATCTCCGCTGAGAATCCCGCCGGCGCCGGCACCCTGAGCCTCGTCTTCACCATCGATGTGCCACCCGCGAACGTCTTCAGCACCGGTTCAGATTTGAGCGCTGGCGCCGCTTGGAGCTACACCGCCGCCCCCACCGGCTCGGCCAGCACCGGTTCCTACACCGATGCCCTGCTCACCTCCGCGTCCACCGCGCTGACGACCACGTCTGACCCGCTGTATTTCAAGTCGCTGAATGTCACCAACGGCTCCAGCTACACCCTCAGCTCGCTCCTCGTGCCCGGCGCCACCACCTTCACCCGCTTCCGTCTCGGAAACAACGGTGCCACCGATTCGGCGGGCTTTTATAACGTCGTTTCGGCAAACAATAACGACCTCGTTTACCTCTCAAACGGTTCGAACCTTACCATCGACCCGACCAATAATAATGTGGGCAGCTCCCCCAGCCAGGTCGAGCTCCGCAACAGCGGTAACCTGAACATCAGCGCCGGCTCCACCTTGAACATCCCCGCCGTGATCACCGGCGCCCTCGGCCTCACCAAGACTGGTGAAGGCACCGCAACCTTCAGCGCGACCAACCTTTACACCGGCGGCACCACGGTTTCGGCCGGCACCCTTAATGCCTCCGCCTCCGCCGCCCTTAGCAGCGGGAGTAACTCCGCCGTCACCGTGACCGGCGGCACCTTGGTCGTGAATAACGTCAATGTGTTCGGCGAGGGCGTGCTCAATCTTCCCCGCCTCACCATGACGGGCGGCACCGTTCGTGCCGCCGTCGACGTTACCCTCAACCGCACTACCGCCACGAGTAACGCGTCGGTGTTCAACGGCCCTTCCACCCTGAGCGTCGATGCCGGCAAGACCATGACGCTGGCTCGCGTCAACAGCACCGCGCCCTCGACTTCCAATGTGATCAGCAAGGAAGGCGCCGGCACCCTTACGCTCACTGGCGGCGGCACCATCACCACCGTGCTCGGCGGTTATCGCGTAAAGGCCGGCGTGCTTGCTTACAAGACCTCCGCCAACGGTGGCGGCGGTCTCGGCCCCATCATCCTCGATGGCGGCGAGCTCTACGTGCAAAAAGCTGCCAGCTCGACTGGCACCTACGGTGGCATGGCCCTTAATGTTCTGAACACCCTGCAAAACGGCACGATCACCTTCGATCCGCATCCTTCTTCCCAAAACACGGTTGAGCCGATCGATCCTGGCCAGGGCAACACCCTGACCTTTAACCAACTCATCGCCACCGGTCAGACCCTCAGCCTGGTCAAGGGCGCCAACGCCACCTCGAGCGTCACCAATCCCGGCACGCTCGACCCCGTGGTCAACTTCCGCTCCGCCGACCTCACCGGCACCACCACGCTCTCCGTCGCCTCCGAGATCGCCGCCTCGCTCCGCGGCGCTTCCGGCACCGGCAGCCTGACTAAGACCGGCTCCGGTCGCCTCGCCCTCGCCGACGCGGGCCTCACGGACATCACCGCCACGGTCAACGTCGCGCTCGCCGGCGGCGCCTTTACCAGCATTACGCCGGTGATTTCCGGCCTCGGCTACACTTCGGCTCCGCTGGTCACGATCACCGATTCCACCGGCACCGGCGCGACCGCTACCGCCGTCCTCACCAGTGGCCGTGTGACCGCCGTGAATATCACCAACGCCGGCACGGGCTACTCCGCCAGTCCGGTTGTTACGATCGCGGCCCCGGCAGTGACCTCCGTCCCCAACAGCTACACCGGTGCCACCGCCATCAGCGCGGGCACCTTGGCCCTGTCCGGCTCGCATGCCTCCGCGATCTCAATCGCCAGCGGCGCCGTGCTCGAGTTCACGCTGAATGACGGCCTCACCTCGGTCGCCACCTCGACCGCTGGCCTCACGCTCGCCTCCGGCTCAACCGTCTCGATCGTCGGCACCCCGGTCGCGGGCACCACTTACACTCTCTTGAGTGCGACCGCCATCACCGGCACCCCTGTGCTGGCCTCGCCTATCACGGGCTTCAGCTTGGTGAAGTCGGGTGGCTTCCTGCGCCTCCAGCCCGGCACCGTCGATACTCAAGCCCCGGTGATCGCTTCCGTCTCGCCCGTCTCGGTCAACTGGGGCTCCAGCTACAGCGACGTTACCCCCACCGCGACGGACAACGTGGATAGCTCCGTCACGGTGAACACCAGCGGCTCGGTGAACACCGCCAAGCCCGGCGCCTACACCCTGACCTACACCGCCACCGACGCCGCCGGCAACTCCGCCACCCCGGTTACCCGCACCGTCACCGTGGCGATCGCGAACGCCACCACCGTAGGTTCAGACGGTTACTCGCCGCTCCTTAAGTATGCCCTCGGCGCGAACGCCCCGACCGACACCGTTCAGGCCCCCGTCACCGCCAGCACCGCCAGCACGATCTCCATTACCGCGGTCATTCGCACCAATGACTCCGGCCTGACGGTCACCGGCGAGGCCGTCACCGATTTGGTGTCCGGCACGTGGGGCACCGGCGGCACCGTCACCGTGACCACCGCCGCTGACCAGACCAACCTGCCCTCGAATTGCGTGCGCCGCGTGTTCACCGTTAATCTCGACGGCGCGGCCAAGAAGTTCCTGCGCCTGAAGGCTGTGGGCTCCTTCTAAGCCCCCCATCGCCTGATCAGTGCCCCGCGCGGGAGACGGATTTTCCGTCTCCCGCTTTTTGCTATGCATTCCGCCCCGTCCCCCGAAAAAATCCCCTCCCCTGAGGCCACCGCGCCTGGCCAACCCAAGGTCTGGAAAGTCGGCACGCTGACTTACACCACCGGCGGGCTGATGGTGTTGTTTCTCTGGCTGCTCTTTGGCGATTTTGCCTGGGCCATGCGGGACCGCTCGATCGTCGGCATCGCTAGCTGGTATTTGAGTAGCCTGAAGATTCCGAATCTCTGGTTCGGTATTCTCATGAGCACCTTTCCGGGTGGAGTTGCCCTCGTGCTGGGCCCGATCATCAGCTACAAGTCCGACCGTCACCGCGGCAAGTGGGGCCGCCGCATCCCCTTCCTCATGGCCACCACGCCGATCGCCGCCTTTGGCATGATCGGTATCGCGGTGACCCCGCATATCGCGGGCTGGTTGCACGGCCTTGGCCGGGCCGACAACTCCCTCGGTGTGCGCCTGCACCAGTGGGCGGGCGAGACCGGGCTCGGCGCCAACCTGCTCTCCGCTCTCGAAAACGAGATGATCGTGGCGGTGCTGTGTTTCTCCGTCTTCTGGGCTGCCTTCGAATTCGCCACCATCGCCAGCCAGTCGGTCTTCGGCGGCCTGATCAACGACGTGGTGCCCCAGGCCCTGCTCGGCCGCTTCTATGCGCTTTTCCGCGCCGTCAGCCTGATCGACGGCATCATTTTCAACTACTGGATCATGGGCAAGGTGCCCGACCACTTCACCCTTATCCTCGCGACCATCGGTATTTTTTACGGCTCCGCGTTCATGTGGGTCTGCCTCAAGGTGAAGGAGGGCGATTATCCGCCGCCTCCCCCGGTCGATCCCGCGCGAAAGTCCGGTTGGAAGGGCTTCGTCGAGGGCGTCCGCACTTATCGCCGCGAGTGCTTCAGCCACCCCTATTATCTGCGGGTGTTTGTCCTGATCATGACGGCGACGATGTGCTTCATCCCGATCAACACCTTCGCCATTCCCTACGCCAAGAGTTACGGCGTGGATATGAACGACTACGGCAATCGCTTGGCCTTCATCTTCACCGTTTCGCTCTGCCTCGCCTGGCCGCTGGGCTGGCTCTGCGACCGCTTCCACCCGCTGCGGGTCGTCATCGTTTCGCTCGTCGCCTACCTCGGGGTGATGCTCTTCGGCATCTTTGGCGTGCACGACGCCTCGACCTACCTCACCGCCTACGTGCTGCACGGCATCATTTCCGGATGCTATTACACGAGCGTCGCCTCGCTCGGGCAGCGGTTGTTCCCCCGCGAGAAATTCGCCCAGTTCGCGTCCGCCGCGCTCTTGTTCGCTGCGCCGGTGCATATGAGCCTCGCGCCGCTGGTTGGTTTGCTCATCGACCACACCGGCAACGTCTACCGCCACGCCTTTACGGTTGGTGGTATCCTTGTGACCATGTCGATCCTCTCCTTCTGGTCGGTTTACACGCGTTTTCAGAAACTCGGCGGATCTCGGGACTATGTCGCGCCTTGAGCGGTTCCGCCACACTCCTCGGGCCACCCTCCGGCAGGGATTTGAAGATTTGGTGATAGCTATTAAATGAGACCTTGCGCGCGTCTGGGGCCGACTGCTTTATCGCTTTTTTCTGTTTGAAATGACACCCCCCGCCAAGATCTCCCAGCAACGGATTGCGAAGGACCTGGGACTTTCCCAGGCGCTCGTCTCGATGGTTTTGAATGGGCGCACCGAGGGCATCAGCGAGGAGTCAAACCGCCGGATTTGGGAGCACGCGCTTAATCTTGGCTACCAACCCAAGGGCATGCGTCCATCGGGTGCGGCGGACGAGCTTAAGCAGATCCACGTTGGGTTTATCCTGCGTTCCGGCTTAGCCCTGCACACGCAGAGCAACTACTTCAGCCATATCCAGCACGGTCTGCACGAGGCGCTGCAGGACCGCGGCATCAGCACGGTTTTTCTCGGGACCGAGAACAAGCTGGTCGAGGGCGCGTTTCGCATTCCGCTGGAGACCCGCAAGACGCTCTTCGGTGTGGTGCTGATGGGTGAGGTCGCCCCCGGCTTCCTGAAGGCAATTAAACAACTCTGCCCCCGTGTCGTGGCCGTTTCCATGAGTTACCCCGGGCAGTGTCACTCGGTGCAATCCAACGAAACCCAGTCGCTCGATCTGCTGGTGGAGCACCTGCACGGGCTCGGTCATCGCCGTTTCGGCTGGATCGGTGGTAATCGCGCCCTGTCGCGCCACGAGGACCGTTTCCGTGCCTTCCAGAACGCCCTGCGCCTGCGCGGGGTGGTTTTTGACGATAATTGGGCCATGCTTACCGACCAGGCCGACCGCACCGAGGGCCGCCAGGCAGCCGAGCAGTTCCTCGCGCGTTCCGGCGAGCGCCCCACCGCCGTGGTTTGCTACAACGGTCTGATGGCGCGCGGGGCGCTCAACTGTTTCCTCGCCCGCGCCCTCCGCGTGCCGGCCGATCTCAGCTTGGCGGCGGTCGACGCTACCCGCATCTGCACCGAGGAGCACCCCTTTATCACTGGCGCCAGCGCCGACCCCGACGCCATGGGCCGGAAAACCGCCGAACTGCTGCTCCAGACTACCGGCGCGGACGATGAAGTGTATCTCGACGCCGCCTTGCCTTCCCGCCTCGCGGTGCGTGAGACCACGGTCGCCCTGCCGGCCTGAAGGCCGCGATGCTCGCCATGAGCGCGCCCGATCATCTCACCCGGTTGCAGGGCAAACGCGCCCTTGTGACCGCCGCCGGCCAGGGGCTCGGTGCCGCCATTGCGGAGGAACTGCTCCTTCGCGGCTGCGAGGTGGCGATCCATTACCATCGCAGCGTCGCCGGGGCCGAGGCCCTGATCGCCCGCGCGGCCGGGCTGGGTCGGCGGGCCTGCGCGATCCAAGCCGATCTGAGCCTCCGCCGCGGGGCTGAGGATTGTGTGGACCGCGCCGTCGCCGCCCTCGGCGGGATGGATATTCTGGTCAACAACGCGGGTGACCTTGTGGGCCGGCGCAGTCTGGCCGAGCTCGACGAGGATTTCGTGCGCCGCACCTTTGCCATCAATCTCGACTCCATGATCTGGGTGACCCAGCGGGCGCGGCCCGCGCTGGAGGCGGCCGCGCCTGCGGCCATCGTGAACCTCGCCTCTCTGGCCGGGCGCAAGGGCGGCCACGCCGGCTCGCTGCTCTACTCGTCGGCCAAGGGCGCCGTTATCACTTGGACTCGGGCGTTAGCGGGTGAACTCGGGCCACGCGGGGTGCGGGTGAACTGCGTCGCCCCGGGCCTTATTCTCGGGTCGGCCTTCCACGCCACCCACACCACGCCGGAATCCGCCGCTGCCACCATCGCGGGCATCCCGGTGGGCCGCGCTGGCCGGCCGGACGACGTCGCCCGAGCGGTTGCTTACCTCGCCAGTGAATACGACGGCTTCATCACCGGCGCGACTCTCGACCTGAACGGCGGCGTTTACTCGGCCTGAGCCGCGCCCTTCGCGCCCGGTGCGGGCCGCAGTTTTTCCAAAACCGGGCGCAGCACAGACGTCAGGCGCTGGTAACCTTCGGGGGTGAGGTGGAGTTGATCCGCGACGTAGCAATCGGGCAGGGGCTCGCCGGCGGCGTCTTCCAGGGCCGGGTTGACGTCGAGGTAGTCTACGTCGTCCGCTTCGCTCAGGGCGAGCAGACCGCGGTTAATGGCCTCGACCGGGGCGAGTTTGCCGTCCGCGCGTTTCTGCGGGGCGCGGATGACCGACATTAGCACGACGCGCACGTCGGGCAGGGCGGCGCGGGTGAGCGCCAACCATTCGCGCGTGTTCGCGAGCACCTCCTCGGGGGGGCGCTTGGCGTTTACGTCGTTACTGCCGCAATACCAGACCACCACGCCGGCGCGCGAGGAGGGCACGAGCTGGTTAAAGAAAAATAATTGCTCCGGCGTCTGCGAGCCACCGAAGGCGCGATTCGTCACCGGCAGCGGGGCGAGATCGGCGGCGAAGGTCGTCCACTTGCGGAAAATGCTGCTGCCGATCAGCAAGATGCCGCCCGGCGCAGGGGCCGGGGCGGCGGCGAGCCGATCGATCTCGGCGGCGTATTTTTCCGTCCTTGGCGTGGCCTCAGCCGCCGGTAGCGCCGGCGAGGCTAGGAGCCAGCCTAGGGCGAGGAGGCTGAGGAGTCTACCGAAGCGGCGCACTGGCGCGAACTCAGGCGCGGCGGCGGCGGCGCAGGGCGGCCAGGCCGAGGAGAGCAGCGCCGCCGATTGCGGCGGTGGCCGCGGGTTCGGGGACGGCGGTGGCGATGACCAGATTACCGTCCGAAGTGGAGAAGGTATAGTCATAGCCTCCAGTCGTGGCCGACCAGACTCCGCTGGAGTTGGTGAGGGAGGTGCCGGCTACGCTTACCGAGGAGAAGTTGCCCGAACGGGAGCCCGCCCCGAAGAGGTTGAAGGAAGCGGCTTGCGCGAAGTTGTAGCTGTTATAAGCCACGACGCTCAAAGCCCCGCCGTAGGTCAGCGCACCGGTGACCGAGACTTTGTCGTAGTCGGTGCCGGCGACGCCACCCAGACCGCCTATCTCCATCGTCGTGGTGCTGGAGGTGCCAAGCGTGAGATCATTATTAAAGGTGGCGAGACCGGGGCTGGTGCCGGGGGTGAAGGCACCGTTGATCGTCAGGTTGCCGATGGTCGTGCCAGAGCCCTTGTAGGTCTGGGTCGAGCCGAGGGTATAGTTGCCGCCGGTGACGGCGGAGACGTCGAAGGTTCCGTTGTTTGTGATGGTCGGGCTGGTCGCAATCGAACCCGAGCCGGTCAGGGAGAGTTTTCCGCCCGAGATGGTGGTGTCACCATTGTAGGTGTTCACGCCGGCCAGGGTCAGGGTGCCGGCGTCGTTTTTGTTCACGGCGCGCACGCCGGTGCTCGAGTTGAAGATCGCGCCGTTGACCCGGATGCTGCCGGCCCCGGCGAAGGTGCCTCCGCCGCTCGTAGAGGAGCCGATGTCGAGGGTGCCGCCGAAGACGAGGGACAGGTTGGCGTCGAGGTTGGTGATGATGCGCGTGGTGTTGTTGCTGGCGGTCAGCACGCTGTTGCCCGAAAAAGTCAGGGTGGTGGCCAGGCCGCTGCTGGCGGAGAATTTCATGCTATTACCCAGATAGGAACCGAGGGTATAGCTCCCGGCTGCGGCAAGGTCGACGGTGCCGGCGTTTCCCGAGCTGCCGGCGCCGGTGAGCGTGGCCGTCGTCGCTAGCGAATTGACGCTATTTAGTTTAAGAGAGGGCGCGACGGTTCCGGTAAGTTCGAGTTTAAAATTAGCGTTCGCACTCGATGAATTACCATTGGCGATGATCACGGCACCCTCGTTGATCGTGGTCGCCCCGGCGTAGGTGTTGGTTCCGGTGAGCGTCAAGGTGCCGGCGCCGGTCTTGGTGAGCGCGCCCACGCCCGTCTGGCCTACCGTAAGGCCGATCGAGCCGATGCTGGTATTGCCGGCGCCGGCTATGGTCAGGGTTCGGTTATTGGCGTTGCTGGTGAGTGTAACCGCGTCGGTGGTCAGGCTCCCTCCGGCTACGGTGGTCCAAGTTTGGGTATTGTTGGTGGCGATGGGGCTGGTAATGACTTGGGCGTTGGAGCCGGAGCTGTTCGTGATACCGCTCGCCCCTATACTCAGGACTAAAGGGCTTGAACCGATGGAGTAGGCGTTGGCGGTGCTGGAGAACACGATGCCAACCACGCTGCGGGCGCTGGAAAAGGTGACGCTGTTGTTTCCGGAGGCGGTGTTGGTGAAATTCCAGATATTACCGGTGCTCACGCTGTTGGCCAAGGTGGGTGAGCCCACCCAATTGGAGGAAGTGTTGGCGACGCTACCAGCATTGGCCCAAGTGATACTGGTTTGGGCGTAGGCGGGGATCGCGCCGGAGGCGATTAAGCCAAACAAACCCAGCAAGCGGCGGGTGGAGGCTGAGGTCTGAACTTTCTTGGGATATTGGTTACTCATGGGGGTAATAAGTATTGAGGGTGATAGGTGAAGGTTAGCGGGAGTTTGAAGGTGTGAAATGAGGCGGTGAACGGATTAGTTAATTTTGCCGTTCCAGCGGTCTTTGCCGTTCGGGTTGACCGAGGTGAGCTCGGCCTTGAGGGTGGTGAAGGAGACCTTGGCGGTGTGGCCGTCCACGAAGGCCACGTTGGTGTTGTCGCTGTGGCGGAAGCTGATCTTCACCGCCGCGGCCGGGGTGGCATTTAGGTCAGTGAGGGCGGCGTTGTGGGTGCAGGAGGAGTCGCAACTGTAGTCGCTGGAGCTGCGGGGCACGCCGTCGAGCAGGAGGTAGGTGCGGGAGGGGTTGATGATGGAGGCGACTTGGCGGGGGCCGTTGCCGCCCGAGCCCGTGGCGGTGCTGGCGGAGCTGCCGGCCTCGAGCGCAAAGGTGCAGGTGTATTGGGATACGCTGTTGGCGTAGGTGGCATCGGGCTGGAGCGGCTCCAGCGGGCAGAGGAACACTTTGTTGGTCACCACGCCGGTGGCGCTATTGCCACGATTGGGGATGTAGGGGTAGACCGCCTTGGCGTAATTAACCAAGGTGCCGTCTGGGCTGGGGTTGGAGCCACCGCGCGGATAGTAGCCCTTGTTGTCCTGCGGGAAGAGGCTGATGGCGAGGGCGATCTGGCGCAGATTGGAGAGACATTGCGTCGACTTCGCCGAGTTGCGGACCTTGCCCACGGTCGGAATGATGATCGCAGCGAGGATGCCGATGATCGCGATAACAGTGAGCAACTCGATCAGCGTGAAGGCGCGCGAGGCCCGCTTGGTGGCGGAGACGGAAAGGGTCATGGACGGGGTGGGGACTGTAATACTGTGCATAGGAAAAAGCGGAATTCAAGCTGCAATTGATAATTATCAAAAAATAAGTTAAGCCCTTTTAACAATTTTTTAGGGTTTGGGTTAATCTGCCGCGTAGGGCTTCAGGGCGAGGTGACGGCCAAGGTATCGCCGCGGAAATCGAGCTGATCGCGTTGTCCGTCTGGTTTGGTCACGAGCAGAATGTTGTCCGCCGTCAAGCGCGCGGAGGGCGCGGTTTGCGGTGCGCCGTCGCGTTCGGGCCAGAGCACGGTGTAAAACAGGTGGCGGGTGGTGGGCTCGGTGGTCTCGACCAGCAGGTGGCTCTGCTCGCTCCATGCGCCAGTCTTGCCGAAGCCAGACGGGGCGCCGCCGGTGTATTTCGGGTCCACCGGCACGTCGAAGCGGTCCTTCAAAGTGGCTTTCCACGTCACGCCGGCGGGTGCGACGAGGCGGGCGGTAAGGGTGGCTTTGGCGCCGGTGATCCGGGCGCCGGCGGCCTCCGCATCCCAAGCGATCGGGCGTTCGGCATGGAGTTGCCAGGTGATCCGGCCGGGAGTGGCGAGCTCCACCCGGTCGCGGATGACGACGTAGCGGCGATCGATAAAGACGAGGTCGCGGAGCACGCTCTTCACGCGGCCTTTCGGCTGGAGGGATTGGTAGGCGGCCGTGGCATCGCCGAGGGCGTGTTCGAAGCGCGCGCCGGTATCGAATTTCACGATACGACCGGTGGCGGCGATATCTTGGGGTTTCTGCCCGAGGCCATCGATGAGCAGGGCGTTTTTTGACTTTGTCTGCCAGGTCCAGCCTTGGTGGTGGGGCGAGCGGTGGAACTCGCGGTAGCCGGAGTTGATCGCGAGGCTTTCTCCGTAGGCATTAAGAATAAAAGCATTTTGGTCGGCGTGGCTGTGGCTGAAGGACCCGTAGGGGCTGGCTTTGAAGGTGACGTGGATGTCGTCCTGCGGCCGGCCAAGGGCGCTGTGGAGCGAGACCCATCCGACGTCCGCGAAAAACCGATAGGGCGGCAGCGGCTGGAGGGGCGCGGGCGGCGGCACGGGCAGGTGGGCGACGGTGAAGTTGCGCACTAGGAACTCCTCGGCGGTGGGGTAGACCCGGTCCAGCCGGTGGATGCCGGCCTCGGCGGGCGACTCGGAACCCTCGGCGAGGTTCGCGTAGGTGACGAGGCGGCCGTCTCCGAGCACGCGGGAGAGGTGAATCAGGTATTCCGCCGAGGCGGGCTCGAGGTTGAACTTGCCGGCGTTGGAGAGGTCGCCGAAGCCGCTGTGGCGATAGGGCTGGACGTTGTAGAGGAGGAAATAGGGGGTATTTTTCCAGAACGTAGTGCGGTAGGCCAGCGGGTCGCCGATGGCCACGAGGGCGTCCTGAAAAGCGGCGTGTTCGATGGTGCCGCGCCAGTAGGCGATGCCCTCGGCCCAGCCGCCGTCATCCCCGCCCCACATCGGGAAGCGGTCGCGGTAAAAACCGTAGGCGAGGCTCCACCAGTCGCGCGCCTCGGCGGGCAAATCGTCCCACAGCGCCAGTGCACCGAGACCGGTCATAGCCATGAAGCGGATGGGATGGGAGGCGGGTTTGCCCTCCAAGGAGTTGCGGAGGACTTTTTCCACCCGGCCGGCGCGGACCCAGGCGGCGGATTGGGCGCCGCGGGTGCGGAAATGGGCGACGATCAGGGCGCGTTCAGCGGGGGTGAAGCGTTCGCGGATAAGATCGTAGGCGAGTGGTAGCTTCCGCCACAGGCGGAAGTGCGCTTCGTCGTTGTAATCAATCGAAGTCGCGCCGGGGGAGCGGCCTTTTTTCCAGCCGGAGGGGTCGAGGCTCCAGGCGCAGGCCTTGAGGATAAATTCTTTCGCCTTTTCGA
The DNA here is from genome assembly GCA_010027235.1 of bacterium. Taxonomy (GTDB): domain Bacteria; phylum Verrucomicrobiota; class Verrucomicrobiia; order Opitutales; family Opitutaceae; genus IMCC26134_A. The sequence goes on along the minus strand of RGVP01000024.1, from coordinate 1,564 downwards.
GGTAGCGTTCGTCCCCCGTGCCGAGCCAAAGCAGGGCGCCGGCCTCGGCGACGCCGGCGACCAGGCCGCAGGTATCTTGCGCTGCGCGCCAGCGGTCGGCCTTGGCGGAATCGCGTTTTGAGGGCTCGGGGTCGCCGTAAGTCAGGGGCTCGGGTGGGAAGGCAAGCCGGAGGTATTCGGCATCGAAGTCCGCGCGGATTTTATCGAAACCGATCCGGCCTTCGCCGGTGGCCACGTAGGTGCGGAAGGCGTCGGCCCGGCCGGCAAGCACGAGGGTGCGCGGGGCGGTGGCGGGCACCAGCGTAGCGGGGTCGGTCTCGGCTCCGCGGAGAGGCGCGTGGGCGCTCAGGAGGCACGTGAGGAGCAGCAGCAGTTGGCGTGGGAGGAGTTTCATGGGGTGGGATGGGGCCATTCCGGCAGAGCGTAGTGGACGATGCGCCACTCGCCCAGTGTGGGATGCGCGAGCACCCATTCGCCGGCCGCGAGGCGCACGGGCGTCCAAGGTTCCGCCGCGGGGCCGTCGTGTCCGCTCCAAGCCAGGGCGGCGAGGACAACGGGCGAAGTTTGCATCGGGTAATGAATCACTGGCGCCAGATGGAAGGGCGCGTGGGTATGACGGCGCGGCGTGGACTCGTCCAGCCGCTCATCCCACTTGGGGGTGCCTGCCGGGCCGAGGTTTTGCAGGACGACGGCGCGGCCATCGGGCGCGCGGGCCGTGAGGTAGCCGGGCGAGGCGAGTGGCACGGCCACGGGCGTAGGCAGTGGCAGGGCGAAGCCGCCCAGGGACAGCGCGACTGGTTGCCGGGGCTCCACGCGATGGAGTTGGAGCAGCCAGCCCTCACGCCAGAACACCCAGGTTTCCACCCCGGTGCCGAGTTGCCCGATTTTTCGGCCGAGGTTGCAGACAAACCCGAGGTGATCGGCCGCCAGGGCGGTGGCGGTGGTCGAGTGGCGCCCGATCGAGGTGCCGTCAGCCCAGCTTGCCACGAGCGCGGCGTCGGCCGACCAAGTGGTCGCCTCGGGAAAGGCATAGGTGAAGCCCACGCCGGTGCGGTAGGAGAGCTTGCTCCACTTCCACGGGCCGAAGCGTAAGTGAGTGTTGGATACCATCGAGCCGGCATTGAGCAGTTCCACCTCGCCGCCGGGCAGGCTGCGGAAAACCAGACCACCGGCGCGGACGGTGCGCACGAAACCGTCTGGATTTTCCGAGGGCAGCGGGTCCTCGGGGGCGCTCCAATAGGCATGGTCGGGGGGCAGCAGGAGCGAGGTGAAGCCCTTCGCGCACCAGTAAGGCGAGGCGGGGCAGGAGTAGCCCTCAACGATCTCTGGCCAGGCGTCGGTAAACCCGGGGGCCAAGCAGCCGCTGGCGGCCTCGGTGACGGGGTGGTTGAGGAAAAACTCCACGTTGCGGGTGCACAGGCGGCGCACCCGACCGAGGGGCAGATCCGTCGCGTCGGTGGCAACGGCCAGGGCGAAGGGAGCGCAGGCGTTGAAACGGTAGGTGATGGAGCGACCGAAGGCGGGGTGCTCTCCGGACGCGGCAAAGGCGTGCTGGTAGTCGTCC
>RGVP01000230.1 GCA_010027235.1 bacterium | reverse complement strand
GCTTCGCCGGAAGGGGCGGTCGCGGGGGTCTGGGCGGCGGAGGAGACGGCGGCGAGGTCAGCGGTATCCCTGCGCTCCTCGGCGCGGGCGCTGGCGAGTTTATCCGGTTCGGAGGTGGCCCAGATGCCGCGGCGAGCGAGACCGGCGGCCAGTTCTAGATCGGCCAGGTGGGCACGTTGCTCCTCCTGTGTGATCCCGGTGGGGCTGGTGCGGCCGACGCCATAAGCCCGAGCCAGGCCTTCGCGGACTAAAATTTCGGCGAGGTCCTCGCCGTCGGCGGTGGACACGAAAGCGTAGACGCGGGGTTCGGCGGAACGGCCCAGGCCCCGGGTGCCGGCGGTGTGGGCGTTGAAGGGGCGTGCGAGTAATTCACGTGTGCGGGCGGCGGCAGCGCGGCCGAAACGCAGTGTATCGGCGGGCGTGGGCAAGCCGAAGTAGCGAGTTTGCTCGCGCACGCGCCGGGCGAGGGTGGGGTCGGCGGCAGAAGTTTCGGGGGCATCCACGAGATAGAGGCGCAGGTGCAGGGTCTGCTGGCCGTTGGTCACGTGAAAGCTATCGGCGTCGCCGCCGGCGCCCTCCACCAGGTGGAGCCCGCTGATCAGCTCAAGCGGGGGCGGGGGCTCGGCGCCAACTGCGGCCGAGTTGGTGAGTAAGGTCAGGAGTGCGAAGCCATACGCTAAAATGAGACGCATGCGTAAACTTCCGCCCCCCGGCTCGCCGGGTCAAGGGAGGTCGCGCTTGGGCGGTGCGGGTGGCTGGAGTCGCGGCCCGTGGTTGCATGACGGGGGCCGATGGGCATCGTCCAGAAATGGAAAAAACCAACGCGGAGAAATCCGCCTGCGGATTGCCTTCGCAGGTGGTGATCGATATGGCTGGCCGAGCGGTGACGCACAGCGAGGAGCAGTGGCGTGCCTTACTCACCCCGGAGCAGTTCAGGGTGACCCGTCAGCAGGGGACGGAGCCGCCCTTTCGGAATGCCTACTGGGATCATCACGAGGATGGAGTCTACTTCTCGGTTGGAAGTGACACGCCGCTTTTTGATTCGCGGGATAAATTCGATAGCGGCACTGGCTGGCCTAGTTTCAGCCGTCCGGTGGAGGCCCAGTTTGTAGCCGCGCAAGTGGATGAAAGCCACGGCATGAGGCGGGTTGAGGTGCATTGCGCGGTTGATGGTGGGCACCTGGGGCATATTTTTGAGGATGGGCCCAGGCCGACGGGCCTGCGTTTCTGCATAAACTCGGCGGCTTTGCGTTTTATGCCCAGGACTGACTATGAACGGTGGATTAAGGAAAGAGGCTAGGGTGTGTCTGGGAAATGGATCCATCCTCCGGCGCCCGGCGGGTTTATTTCCCTGGCCCGCGCTGATTCCCTGCCCACCTTTGAATCGCACGCTTTACATGGCTGGAAAGCTACCAGCATATGGGTAGTGTATTTGGCCCCATTACTCACGTGCCCGTCATTTTTTATATCTACCTCGCGACAGCGTTGTTTCTGCTCTTTTTCCCCCGCGGTTGGATGAGATTCGGCAAGCGGGTGTCGCCCAAGCCCCCGCGCAAGGTCAATCAAACCAAGGTTGAGCGCGATCCCTATGACCGCTCCCCCAAGCCGCTCCAGGAGGCCGCCAAGTCTCGTAATTGGGTGGATTTTTTTAGAGCGGCGGCGAGTGGCTACGCGATCATGCTAGTGGCGGAGCAGTGGACGGCTGATCCTGAAGCAGCTCCCACTGGTTGGGTGCTTGCAACGGTGGCTGTAATCTGGGGCTTTGGCACGCTTGTGCAGATGGTGCGCATCGAGGGCAGGCTCGGCCTGTATGCACCGGTCTTTTTTCTCCAAGGTCTGGGGGTGGGGGTGATGGGTAATGTGATCGGATTTATCGCGATGTTTGGCTCTTGGGCCTTGTCGCCGGTTTTGCCCGGGGTGGGCGCGCTGCTTTTTGTGCAAGGGGCCATCACGCTCTGTCTGTCTTTGATGATTCGCGATGCGCAACCCATCACTGGGATGCTCTTGGCAGGGGTGGTCTGGATGCCGGTGCTGGTCAGCGTGCTCCTGAAAAAACGACTCACGGGCTCCTTCGATAAAAAGTTCAAAGTCGTGTCTCGTGATGGCCGAGACGACTGAGAACGCACGGGGGAGGCACGGATTGGCTGCCACGGCGGGTATTTGGTTGGAAGCGACGCGCCCGCGCACCTTGCCGGCGGCAGTATCTCCCGTATTGGTAGGGACGGCCTTGGCGGCGCGCGAAGGCGGGGCGCGGATCGGACCGGCGGTCGCTTGTCTGGGGTTTGCGCTCTTGGTCCAAGTGGGGACGAATTTCGCTAACGACTACTATGATTTTTTAAAGGGGGCGGATACCGAAGAACGGGTGGGGCCGCGCCGGGCCGTGGCGAGCGGCTTGATCGCGCCGGCGGTGATGCGACGTGCGATGATTGGAGTGTTCGCGGCGGCGTTTCTTGTCGGGTTGACGCTTTTGGGGCAAGGTGGTTGGCCCCTCTTGATCATTGGCGTGGCCAGCATTCTTTGCGGCGTGGCCTACACCGGCGGGCCTTACCCACTGGCCTATCATGGGTGGGGGGACGTTTTTGTTTTTATCTTTTTCGGTTTGGTTGCGGTGGGTGCGACTTGCTTTGTCCAGATGGGGCGCTTGCCGCTCGAAGCTTGGTTGGCGGGCGCGGGTATCGGTGCGCTGGCTACCAATATATTAGTGGCAAACAATTACCGTGACGTGGAGACCGACGCGAAGGCCGGCAAGCGGACGCTCTTGGTGCGCTGGGGGCGCGGTTACGGAAGGGTTCAGTTTGCGGCTGCTCACCTAATCGCGGCGGCGGTGCCAGCGGGTTTGGCTGGGCTCGGGGCCCTATCGGTGGTGGCCGGACTCGGGCTGGGGTTGGCCTCGTTGGTGATGGGTTTTATGCAGGTGCGCGAACAGGCTAGGGCGGTGACCCCGCAAGCCTGCATCACGCTCTTGGGCCATACCGGGCGCTGGTTAGCGGTTTACGGTCTGGCGTTGGCGGGGTGTCTCCTCGGCACCAGCTGAGCTCAGGGGGTAAGTAGTGCGCGAGGA
>RGVP01000229.1 GCA_010027235.1 bacterium | reverse complement strand
CCGGCGAGCGCACCATGCTGACCTACCTGCTGCACCCCCTGCTCAAGCGGGTGGCGGCGTCGATGAAGGAAGAGTGACGTTCTCAGAAATCGTCGCTCCAACTTGGACAGGTTTGCGTTTCGCGCCGGCCACCCACTCGGCCACCTCGCGCTCCAACGCAGCAGGCCAGAGCAAGCGCAAGTCACGGTGAATTAGCGGCACAAGCTTAACTGACCGCGTTGCAGCAGCCAAACCTTCCTCCGAATAGTCCCAACAGGAGCCATAGCCGCCCCAGCGAACGTCCGGATTCTCTTGAAGGATGGGCGACGGCATATACACGATTGGAACACCGCACATTTGCGCGATGGCGCAGGTTCCAGACCTCTCCCACGATATGACCAAGCGGGTACGCCAGAAGAGCTCCCGTAATTCGGCGTAGGTCAACTGATCATCGGGCACCAATTTCTTAGTCACCTTGACAGGCGCCTCGAGCCGTTTCTGCCCCGTGTACCGTATGCGATTGAGATAGCACACAACCTCGGTCTTAGGAACAGTAGGATTTGGAAAGAAAAAATCGGGGTCGTACAGGGGGAAAGTAAGCTTCCCGTCACAACGCGTTTGCATTGCAAAGACAGGGTCGTAACAGATCACGCGATCCGCCCATGAATCGTTACCGTTCCACTTCTTATTGATAAACCCTGGGAAATTTAGCAGCCACCACACGCAGTAGTCCGCGCTCAGGAAGTTCGTGAGCGTGATCTCCGGATAGATTGCGATGATAGTGATGCCCTGCGAACGCGCAGCCAGAAGCCCTTTTTCACCGATTAGTGACACTGGACTTCCAGGAAATGTGCCGTTGGAATACAGGGCAACTTGATGCCCCATCCCATGCAAGTCCGCTGCGAGGGCGTGCAAGGCGTAGATGCCACCACTTTTCATGGAGAAGGCCGGCGCCTGAATGACAATCAGGAGATTGCGATCGATTAGCTTCTTCAACGCCCATCTCCCAAACCAGTCAAACCGCCTTTAGCGCTTTTAGCACCGGCAACTGCGACTTGGCAAATGCACGCGCTAGGTCGCTAAGGCGGGCCAGATTTTCCTCGGGGGACTCGAGAGGTCGCCCCTCGTGGATAAGGCGATGCCCCTGTGCCGCGAGAGTCTCCCATGCGGCTGCCCCCAAGTCTTCGGGTTTTTTGCGCCCATCGCGCAAAGCCAACAGAAAAAGCTGCTGAACGCGCCCGACGGCCAAGCCCCCGCCGGTTACAGGGCTCCCCAGGTAGCCGATGTCGCCGCTGTCGCGGGCGTGACCAGCGAGCCATGCATTGGCGCGCTCGCTGGCAGAGCACGATTGGGCCGCAGAAACCGCATTCTGGGCCGGTGCCATGTGCCCAGCGCCGGTGAGCACCATGGCCGCCTGCACGATCCGCGCAAACGGCAGGGCACCGTCCTTGAGGGCAAGTTCGATCTCGCCGAGTGTACGAGGGCGGTGGTCTGCAAGCAGGTCTAAGAGCGGCGAATACACCGATTCGGCCAGAGTGGCGTCGCCCAATGCGCCGCCTACCTTGAGCGGCACATCGGGCCGATGCGTGACGAGTACCACGCGCTCAGCACGCAGCGCCTCAGCCTGCTCGCGCGGAGACAGGGTCCTCGCACCCTTGACCCAATAGTCCTTTCGGAACTGCTGATTGACCATGAAATCCCGCACAGTCTGGCGGAACATGGGGTTTGGGATGTCGGCTAGGAAGGCGCGCTGGTCTGCCGTGAAGTTAAGCGTATCAATATGCTCGAGGTAGTTAGCCGAACAGGCGAATTGAACGCGCGCCGGCTCAAGCCACTCGGCCATTGTGGCGAAATGCATCGGGCACCAATCTCGGTTGAAGTACTCGTGTGCCAAATAATTGCGACTCCGCCCCTTTACTTGCGCAAGCCACCCTGGCGCCTGGGCACGCGCGAAAGCGGGTTTAGTGGCGTACAGGCGCTCGGCAAAGTCTATGGCGCCCTCGATACGGCTGATGATGCCGCGCCCCTCGGCACCGAGCACCTGTGCGTGGGCGGTCATGAGGTGACGCATGGGGGCAAACGCAGCCCAGCCCGGCAGGGTGTTGTAGCTCACGTAGAGCACGCCGCCGACTCGCAACTTGCGCCGCACAAAGTCGACAATCACTGCGCGGTTGGCGTCGGAGATCCAGCTCCAGATGCCGTGCAGACCGATGAAATCAAAATCGGGCAGGTCGGGGCGACCACAGAAATCGGCAAAGGATTCGTCGTGCAGACGGGCGCTGCTGCCGGCATCGGCCGCAAGTTCGCGGGCAAAGTCAGCCTGAGAAGGGTTGAAGTCAGTACCGTGCCAACTACAGGGCGACGCTGCGGCGTGCAGGTTGACCGAGAGCCCCTGTCCATAGCCTAGTTCGCAGGCAGTACCCACCCGTGGGAACGCCAAGCCGGCGTGGGCAAAGGCAAGTCCCAGGCGGAGCGGGTTCAACTCGGCATAGTAGCCGTAAGTGTAACCAATGTCGGCAACGTAACCGGCGGTCCAGTCGGTCATGGCATTGCTACTCGCGAATGAAAAACCCGCCACCAGCAGGTGGCGGGGTCAAGCCCCTGAAGGGAACCGCCATCTGAGGCTGCCCAGTAGATCAGAGGATGATGTCGCCCGCCGCGATCTTGGAGGGATCGATGCCCACCAATTTGATGACAGCATCAGAATGGCTGTCACCGTGGTCGTTGATGAACAGGTAACCGACCGCACTATCGCCGGAGCCCACATACTGGAACACATAACGAGCCTCTCCAAATATGTCGAACACGCCATCTGCACGGTTTTGCGCTTCAGCGAATGTTGTCGAAGCTGAGTTTGCCTCAATGTAATTGAAACCCTCAGAGCCCCTCGCAACGGCAGCGACGCCAAGTTTTAACTTATCAGACCCGGACACGAAGTCCATCACCGTGTCGAAGTCGGTGATTGTCACCCCGGGTCCGGTGGTACTTCCGGTGTCCGTAGACGTGTCAAAGACAAACACGTCGTTGCCATCGCCACCCGTCAGGGTGTCAGCGCCACCACCACCCACGATGCTGTCAGCGCCACCACCACCCACGATGCTGTC
>RGVP01000228.1 GCA_010027235.1 bacterium | reverse complement strand
CCGGCGAAATCCCCTCCCCGGAACAACTCGGCCTCGCCGAGGATCGCTGCCATGCGCCGCAGCCAGGCACCCGGCAATCGGCGCTGGCACTGCTCGACAGCTTCTTCGACGGGCGCGGGGCGCATTACCGCCGCGCCATGTCGAACCCGCTGGCCGGGGCAGATGCATGCTCACGCCTCTCGGTGCCGCTTTCCACCGGTGCGATCTCAATCCGCGAAGCTTTGGCCATCTGCTATGGCGCGCGCAACGGGCATAGCGCGGTGCCGCGCACCGCCATCGAGAGCCTGATCTCCCGGCTGCATTGGCATTGCCACTTCATCCAGAAGCTGGAAAGCGAGCCGCAGATTGAGCACCGCTCGGTGCATCCAGTGCATGAGCGGGCGCGCATGGTGACGGTGGAGAATGAGCCGAGGCTGCTCGCCTGGGCCACAGGGCGAAGCGGATATCCCTTTGCGGATGCCTGCATGCGCTCGCTCATTGCCACGGGTTGGCTGAACTTCCGCATGCGGGCGATGGTGACGAGCTTCGCGGTCCACCATCTGGGCCTGGATTGGCGCGCCTGCGGCCTGCACCTCGCCCGATTGTTCACCGATTACGAGCCGGGCATTCACTGGCCGCAGATGCAGATGCAAAGCGGACAGACCGGAATCAACACGCCGCGCATCTACAATCCGGTCAAGCAGGGGCTTGATCAAGACCCAAGCGGTGCCTTCACGCGGCGATGGATGCCAGAGCTGGCGGAGGTGCCATTGGCCCTGCTGCAAACGCCTTGGCTGGCCGGTTCCCGACACGCCGCCCCGATCATCGACCCCGGCCAAGCCATCCGTGACGCCCGTGCCCGGCTCGCTCAGTTGCGCGCCGAACCCGGCTATCGGGCTGCGTCGGAGGTTGTATTCTACAGGCATGGGAGCCGCAGCCGCAGGCTGGAGAATGACCACCCGCAGCGCGATCGGGCAATCAGGGCGGCGAAGGCGGCGATCGCGAGGCGGCAATTCACTCTGGGATTATGACTCTTCGTGAAACGGGATTTCGGCATAGAGATAATAACCGCAAGATCGCCGCTTTGGGCGAGGTTGGAGGCCGTGGCCGGTTACTCTGTCCTGCGCCTCCAACCCGACCTAAAACGAAGACCAAACCCAATCAATCGGCTCGGCCACTGCAACCTTATCAACGGCGGCAGTCCATAATTTTTTCGAAACAGCAGGAGAGATTTGTGAACACAGTCAAGCAGGTGTTAGCCCAAAAAACAGGCCCACTGATTTATGTTGGGTCAGATGACATGGTTGTCGATGCCCTTTGCCATATGCGGGACAATCGGGTCCGATCAGTTCTTGTGATCGACGAGGGTGTGCTGGTGGGCATCGTGACGCAGGGTGACTGCGCAATCAAAGTGCTACTGCCTGGCCTTGATGCGAAGCTGACGCCGGTGTCGCAAATCATGACGGGCAATCCTGTGACAGTAGATCCAAAAGACAAGCTGGAAATATGCATGTCCATGATGGCCACCCGTCGATTTCGTCACTTGCCAGTGCTGGAGGAAGGCAAGGTGATAGGGGTGATTTCGATAGGAGATATCGTTAAGGAAGTCATCACGGATTTAGAGCGCAATGTCGGTGACCGTCACGATGGCACAGCACGTATCTGGCAGCGGCATGGCGGAGCGGAGTCCGCTGATCAAGGGCTCGGCCACCGCCATGCCGCTGCCAGATACGTGCTGTGCCATCGTGACTGCCATCGAATGCGGCTTTCACCTCGACACAAGGGAGGATTTCCTCGCCGCGGCCTTTCGCCTGCTGCGGCCGGGCGGCCGATTTTGAGATGGTGGAGATGGCGGCAATAGGCGAAGCGCGCGAGGTGGCCGAGGCGATCGTGTTTGGTGCCACACGCACCCGCGCCGGTTTATGACACGGTGAGACTACAGGGCCCTTACGGATCTCCCGAGCCACTTCTGTCCGTCACGGTGCCGCAGCGCATGATCGTAACCTCAACGAGATAGATTGGTCGGGCGGGCCGTTCCATGTCGCGGTGACGGAGCGGCGTTATCGGCACGGAGGTGATGATCGGCATGGCGGCTGGCGCTAGACATTCCTTTGACAAGAAGGCGGCGCTCGCGCCGCACGGCCGTGTTGCGCCGAACGGAAACAGGGCCAGCGTCTTCGGGGCGCGGAACGCGGCAATCCATTGACCAGACTGGAGCGCCAGAATGTCGATCGGTTTCTTCAGTCCTGCAATGACGTCCGGCAATCCAAAACACCCCTTAAGGAGACGACTGCATGACCCCACAGCATGTCCGCGCCCGCGCCTCTGCCATGCCGTTCAACAGCCCGGCTTATCCCCTCGGCCCTTATCGCTATGAGAACCGCGAGCTACTGAGCATATGCTATCGCAGCGACCACGCGCTGCTGTCTGCCGTGGTGCCCGAACCGCTGCTGCCGGCCTCTGACGCGGTGCTGTGCAACTTCACCCGCATTGCGGACAGCACAGGGTTCGGCAGCTACCACATAGCAGCCCAGGTCATCCCGGTGCTGCTGCCGGGGGGTGCGGCGGCGAATTATACCCGCTTCATGTTCGTCGACGCCCATCCGCCCAGCGCCGGTGGGCGCGAGCTTTGGGGTTTTCCACAAAAGCTGGGGGCTCCCAGCCTGAAGGTCGAGCGCGACACCCTGGTCGGGCGGCTTGACCTCGGTCGGCTGAACATCGCCACCGCCTCGATGGGCTTCAAGCATCAGCCGCTCGCGGGCGAGGATGCGCTGGCCGCGCTCTCCGCCCCCGGTGTGCTGCTCAAGATCATGCCCCATGTCGATGGAACCGCAGCGGTGTGCGAGCTGGTGCGCTACTGCTTCACCAGCATCAAGCTGGAGGGGGCTTGGCGGGGGCCCGCCGCGCTCAGCCTGCACCCGCATGCACTCGCGCCGCTGGCCACGCTGCCGGTGCACGAGGTGCTGTGGGGAGCGCATATCATTGCCGACATGACGCTCGAGATGGGCAGCGTCATTCATGATTATCTGGCCTGAGGGGAGCACAAACATGAAAGCCCAGGACGTCCGTGAGCGCGCCTTCGCCATGCCGCTTGAGAACCCCTCCTACCCGCCCGGCCCCTATCGCTTCGTCGACCGGGAA
>RGVP01000227.1 GCA_010027235.1 bacterium | reverse complement strand
GCGCCTCACGTGAGGCGCCCTTTAATTTAAGGTTACTTAGGTTAGGGCACTACTCGTGGGCAACGTACAAGAGAGCATTGTATCCAGAGGTAGAGTTTGAAAACAGCAAGCAGTTGCCACGCGTAATCGACTCTCTAATTGCAGGTGAGGTAGAAGTCTTGGTTACCGCAGCGTTAACGACTTCGAATGCACTCTTTACGCTTTCATTAAAAGGTCCATCGATTTTAGTCTTTAAACCAGCTGCCTCAAGAGTAGTAAGACCAGGAATTAGAAGTGCTGCAACCCTTATGGAATTTGCGGAGGCCGTAAATAACTTATCTGTATCCGAGGTTGCTGTATTGGTAAAACAAATTATGGCAGGGTAATCTAAAGTTCCAATATTCAGAGTAGGAGCTGCTCCTGTGCCACTAACCGTCACAGTGGTTGATGATAGCGAATTGGATCCAGATGGACCAATCGGAAGTGTCAATTTTTCTAACATACCTTCACTAATTAAAACGTCTCCAAATGTACATTTAGTCTGTGTGACTACAGCTCCGTCTCCATATGTACGAGTGAAGTTCGTTCCTGCAGGTAACCGAGAGCCATCTATCGGGAGAATCCGATATTTTCGGGCATAATCAACCGTGGCACTTTTAATTGCGTTGTTCACTGCTGCGGCACCAGTGATTTTTGCATCTCGGATCGCATCAAACACTTTCGGTGCGACAACCGAGGCAAGGATTCCGATGATCGCAAGAACGCCGATCATATTACGCATAAGATTAGATTAATCTATTCATGTCGCGGGTAAAGCTGAATTTACTTTTTTTTTGATTTTTTATCTCAGCTAAAAGCACTCCCCAAAAGCTCTGTTTGATAGCCCAAAAAGGATATAAATCCCTCAATCTCAGTCCTTTGATTCAGATCATCTTTCGCTCGCCCCCATGCCCCATAGAAATCCCCTGCTTTATCGTAGAACATCTATCCTCTCACAATCTTTTACCCCCAAACCTCCAAATGTCGACCCCCTCCGGAAAACACACTCGGCTTGGGTCGTAGAATTTAGGAAAAAGTCCAACTCCAAATGTTTTCAAAAGCGAGACAGGGATCATTGGCTAGAGGGCGCAGCCTCATGAGACTTGATAATGGCGCCCAACCTCTCCTTCGGCGACGACATCGCCTTCGAGGTGCGGGGCAAGCACCTCATGCACGAGGCCAAGTCCGAAGCCACCGTGCAGCTCGCCTACATCGATCCTACGAGGGGAGTCACGCCGCTGTGGAGCCCGCCCCGCCCGCTCCACGAGTTTGCGGGCGCGCGCGAACTCGAGCGGTCGCCTCGCGCTGTCTTGCGCGTGACGTGGGAGTCAGTTGCCGCGACCATCGTCAGTCTCGCCTCTGCCCCGGGCGCAGGTCCCGGCCGCATCCGGCTCTTGGTGGCAACCAACCGCGCTGAAGAAATCTCCGCGGCCCCCATCTCTGACGGCCTCGCCGTAGACCTCGCCATTCGTGGTGGCGCGCTCTTCCGTGCGACGACTGCCTCGCTCCGGGCCCCCGACGGTACGGTCTACGGCATCGGCATCGCGCCAGAAGCCGGCACCGCCAGCATACGCATCCCCAACATCGGCACCGGCAGCTTCGAACTGGAACTGCACGACGGCTCGCTCCTTGCCCTGCCCGGCCAGCAGCCCTCCAAGACCGTCCAGGTTGCAACGCGCGGCGCCACCGCAGGCTCGGTCGATGGCGTAGCGCGCATCACCGTCGTCCAGCCCTGGCTCCTCCACGTGCAGGCGGGCAGCGTGGCGGGCGATGGCTCCGCAGAGCGCCCCTTTGGCGCCATCGCAGAAGCGGTCGCGAGGCTTCAGGCTGACCGCGCCGCGCCCGACCCCGCAGTGCGCGACCGGGCACAGCTCGGAGAGATTCGCGTGGCTCCCGCGCAGGGGCTACCCGAGGAGCGGCCACAGCAGGCTGCCAGCTCAGGCAACACCCCCTGGTTCAACTGGTGGCGCAGCCACACCCCCAACACCCAGGTTGCCTGGTTCGACGGCGACGCCGCCACGGCCCGCGCCTCCCACCAGTTCTACCTCGAAGGCGCGCTGCAGGAAGATGTGGTCATCGAAGGCATGACCCACCTCCGTATCGTCAACGCGGCCTACGCAGAGTTGCGCGAGCTCGCTGCGCTGAACCCAGGCGAGGCGGCGCGCATCGACGAAGAGTATGCCCTGCTCCCCTTTGCCGTGCTGGCCCGTCCGCGCGAGCCGCTCACCCGCTCCTATCGCCTCGAAATTCGCGGCTGTCGCGATGTGCTCGTGGAGGGCCTCTTCCTCTTCGGCAACGAGTCTCAGAGCGGCGCGCTCATCACCGGCTCTGCCTCCGTGACGCTCAAGCGCTGCATCTTCGCCTTCTTCGCTGCAGGCCCGACCAAAATCGCGGGCACCTTCGCTGTGGGCCGCGGACTGATGATCGACAAGTCGGGGCTCACAGGCCCCGCGGACGGCATCCTCCTCGACCAGTGCGAGTTCGGCTGGAACACGGCGGTCCGCAAGAGCGTGCAGGTTCGCGCTGCGGCGCTGGCGGTCTATGGTTCCGCCGTTGCCCTCTCTCGCTGCTACGCCCACCACAACCGGGCCGACCTCGAGCCCGCCGACATCATGGCAGACGCTCAGTCCACACTCTCCGGCGACGCGAACAACCACCGCGAAGCCAACACGCTCTTCAAGGCGTAGTGAGAGGGCCGCCGAGCCCTCGAAGGCTGAGACGATAGGGGAGCGGAGATGCCCCGTCTGTGCGCGACCGGACCGTCACCGTGACGTTGTTGCCGCCGCCCGGAACAACAACCGAAGTGCCCTCGCCTGTCAGCGATGCTGCCTGCGCTCGGAGGTTGGCGCCCTCATTCACGCGGAGCTCCCAGGCAACGCCGGGGACGCCCGTAAGACGCAATTCCGTGCCGGCGCCACCCTGCTGCGATACGAGGTAGGTGTCGACATCCGTCGGCCAGCCGATAACGCCCGTGCAGCCCCCGCTCGTACAGACCGATGGTGCCGCGCCGAGTGCCTCGTCCTCTTCCGACGCGAAGCCCGGTCGCAGCCGCATGCGGTACCAGAGCGTGGCAGCGGGCACGTTGGCCGGAAGCGTGAGGGAGACCGCCAG
>RGVP01000226.1 GCA_010027235.1 bacterium | reverse complement strand
ATGCACGTAGTCGTCGGGTGTGCCGGGTATATCGTAGTTGATCACATGGGTGACGCCTTCCACATCCAGGCCGCGGGCGGCGATGTCGGTCGCGACCATGACCTCGTAGCGACCTTCCTTGAAACCGAGAAGGGCATCCTTGCGCTGGCCCTGGCTGCGGTTGCCGTGCAGCACGGCGACGGAGTGTTGCTCGGCCTTGAGTTTCTTGGCGATTTTATCGGCGCCGTGTTTGGTCCGGGTAAAGACGATCACGCTGCGGAAATCCGTCTTTTCCAGCAGGGCGAGTAAGAGCGGGAACTTTAGGTGCATGGGCACCGGGTAGATGGCGTGGGTGACGCTCTCATTGACTGAGCGCTGGCGGCCGATGCTGACGCGGGCGGGGTCCTTAAGGGCGAAGCGGGCGACGGCCTCGATCTCGGGTGGCACAGTGGCGGAGAAGAACAGGGTCTGCCGTTTGGGCGGGCACATCGCCACGATCTTTTTGACGTCGTTGATGAAGCCCATGTCCAGCATGCGGTCGACCTCGTCGAGCACGAGAATTTCCAAGCGGTCGAGGCGGAGCGCTCGTTCTTGAAGGAAATCCATCAGCCGGCCGACCGTCGCCACGACGATGTCGGCGCCGGCGCGGACGTCGGAGCGTTGTTTGCCGTAGCCCACGCCGCCGTGCAGCAGGGCGCGACGGATGTCGGTGAACTTGCCGAACTCGGCGAAGGACTCGTCCACTTGGGCGGCGAGTTCGCGGGTGGGCTCAAGCACGAGCACGCGGGGACCGGCGGCCTGATGGGGGCCGAGCCGGTTCAGGATGGGCAGGGCGAAGGCGGCGGTTTTCCCCGTGCCAGTCTGGGCCGAGGCGATCAGATCGCGACCGGTTAAAACGATGGGAATGGCTTGTTCCTGAATGGGCGAGGGAGCGGTGTAGCCCTTGGCGGCGACGGCGCGGACGATGCTGGAATGGAGGCCTAATTTTGCGAACGGCATGGCGAATTGCCGTTGGGCGGAGCGCCGAACGCGAGGGAAAACGCCCTCCCGCCCAGATGGTTGTTTATTGGGCTGGACGCAGGCGCGGCGTCGCCAAACGTGCCGAGCATGATCCGCGTTTTTGTTTCCGGTTGCTACGACATCATTCACGCCGGCCACGTGCAGTTTTTTCGTGAGGCCCGTGCGCTTGGCGATCACTTGACGGTGAGTTTCGCCTCCAGCGAGGTGCTTTGGATCCACAAGCGCCGCCGCAGCTCCCTCCCCGACGAGCATAAGCAGGCACTCATCGCCGCGCTCGGCTGTGTGGACGACGTCGTTGTGGGCCGGGGGCACGACGAAGGCATCGATTTCCGCGAGGACTTTCTGCGCATCCGCCCCCAGATTTTGGCGGTGACCGAGGACGATAAATACACGCCTTTGAAGGAAGCCCTTTGCGCCGAGGTGGGTGCAAAATATGTCCGCCTGCCGAAGACTCCGCCGCAGTTTGCGCCGATCTCGACCAGTGAGATCGTGCGCTGGATCAAGGCCCCTGGTGAGTCGCCCTTGCGGGTCGATTTCGGTGGCGGTTGGCTCGATGTGCCGGCTTACGCGCGTCCCGGTGCCTTTGTAGTGAACTGCGCGATTTCGCCGACCGTTTCGCTCCGCGAGTGGGCTTACGAACGCAATGCCGGCCTAGGCGGC
Organism: bacterium; assembly: GCA_010027235.1. Classification (GTDB taxonomy): domain Bacteria; phylum Verrucomicrobiota; class Verrucomicrobiia; order Opitutales; family Opitutaceae; genus IMCC26134_A. Next base: position 1,491 of record RGVP01000226.1, on the reverse strand, counting down.
AGCGGTGCGTGGGCCCTCTTGAATGGCAAGAACGGTGTCGGCTCCGAACTCGATCTGGGGGTGGGCTGGCAGGATCCCGCCGTGATTGGCGAGACCGGCCTGTGTGTCTGGCACAGCGGCGCGCGCCCGCTGCTTGAGGTTAAAACCTCGGGCGAGTTCCTGCGCGGACGCATGGCGATTTATTGGACTGGATCGTCCCACCACACTCCAGGCAACGTGGGCAAGGCCCGCGATTACGACGCCATCGTGCGAGCGGGAGCGTTGGCGCGCGAAGCGGTCTGGACCAATAATCTCGAAACCCTCGCTCAGGCTGTGCGGGCCTCTTATGCGATGCAAATGGGCGAGGGCATGCAACCGTTACCCGGTGATCCGGCGGCGGGCGCGGCTGGCGTTAAGGCCCTCGGCGGCCTGACGCCGCTGGCTTGGAAATACTGCGGCGGCGGGCATGGTGGCTATGCAGTTTACCTCTGTCGGGATGCCGCCGAGCGGGAGCGTTTGTGTGCTCAGCCGGGCTTCCGGGCAATCGAGCCCTACCTCATGCCGCAGGGTGTTTAGGCAGGTTTTGTTTTTTGTTCTCTGCTTTCCTCGGTCGTATCGGCACGATCGGGTTTATGGAAAAACGTCCCTTCGCCGAACTCGGTCTCTCGCCTGAAGTCCTCAAGGCTGTCGACAAGATGGGTTTCGAGGAGGCCTCGCCCATCCAGACTGCCGTCATCCCGCTCTTGCTCGAGGGGCGTGACGTGGTCGGCCAGTCCGCTACCGGCTCGGGTAAGACCGCCGCCTTCGGCATCCCCGTGGTCGAGTGCGTTGACGCCTCCATTAAGAAGGTGCAGGCGCTCATCCTTTGCCCCACGCGCGAACTCGCCGTCCAGGTTGCGGAAGAGATTGCCAAGCTCGCCTTTTTCAAAAAAGGAGTCCGCGAGGTGCCCATATACGGCGGCCAGTCCTATGAGCGGCAGTTCCGCGCTCTCGATGCTGGCGCCCAGATCGTGATCGGCACGCCCGGTCGAGTGATGGACCACATGGAGCGCGGCACGCTCAAGCTCGACGCGATCAAGCTCGTCGTTCTCGACGAAGCCGACCGCATGCTAGACATGGGTTTCCGCGACGACATCGAGCGCATTCTCGCCGGCACCCCAGCCGCTGGGCGTCAGTCACTCTTTTTCTCGGCCACCATGCCGCCGCCGATCAAGCAGCTCATCCAGCGCTACACCAACAATCCCGCGTGGGTGAAAATCGAGGCGCTGGCGCAAAACGCACCGAAGGTGGATCAGGTCTACTTCGAGGTGGACCGTCGCTCTAAGGTCGAGGCCCTCACCCGCCTGATCGACCTACACGATTTCCGCTACGGCATCGTTTTCTGTGCGACCAAGATCATGGTCGACGAACTCGCGGAGATCTTGGCTTCGCGCGGCTACGCCGTCGATCGCCTCCACGGTGACATCACTCAGGGCCAGCGCACGAAGGTCATGGAAAAGTTCAAGCGGCGCG
>RGVP01000225.1 GCA_010027235.1 bacterium | reverse complement strand
GCAAGTGCATGCACTTGCGCCGATGATGCAGTTCTCCGTCGCACCATGGCGCGTGCTCGACGCCGCCCATCTGACCGCGGTTAAAGAGGCCGTTACGCTGCGACAGCGGTTCACGCCCCGCATCCTCGAACTCGCGGCAGCCAGCGCCGCCACGGGCGAGCCGATCCTGCGCCCGCTGGCGTATGTGTTTCCCGACGGGGGCTACGAAGGCGTCCAGGATCAATTTCTTATGGGGGACGACCTGCTCGTGGCCCCGATGGTGACCAAGGGTACGTCACGCTCTGTGCTTATTCCCGCTGGCCGCTGGAAGGCCGATGACGGCCAGGTGATTTCCGGCCCTGCCCGGCAGACCTTCGAGGTTCCGCTCGGACGATTACCCTTCTTTGAACGCGTGGATGGCCCAACGGCCGCTGCCGACCCAGCGGGGCAGTGATCGCCGAGGCCGGCGAGGCGACGCCGCGTTGACTGGATAAAAGAAAAAGGTTTAATTAAGTTGAATTCTGGTGCACTGAGATCGAATTGCCTGAAAAAAATGGATCGTAATGGCGTATTTACGCAATGACTTTCATGCCAAATGGCCCGAACATCAGACCCAGCGACGATGGGGCCCCCGAAGCGGCCGGTCTCGGTTTTCCGTTGTCGCCCCGGGGCGGGTCAATCTGATCGGTGAGCACACCGACTACAACGACGGGCTCGTGCTTCCGATGGCGATCGAGCCACACCTCAAGTTAGAGGTCACGGCCCGCTCTGACAGGTGGATGGTGCTTGCCTCCACTTGGGGCGGGCAGCCGGCGGTGCGGGTCGATTTGGATCAGCCGCTCGCACCCGATGACTACGCCGGTTCGTGGGCGGCCTATCCCTGCGGGGTGGTGGCGGGCCTCAAAGAGCTGGGCTGGGACATTCCGGGCTTCGACGCGCGGATATCGGCGACGCTCCCCGCGGGAGCCGGGCTCAGCAGCAGCGCCGCCCTGGAGGTAGGGATGGCGACGGCGGTGGAGGCCCTCACGGGCAGCACGCTGAGCCTCGAGGAGAAGGCACTGCTCTGCCAGCGGGCCGAACACGAATTCGCGGGTGTTCCCTGCGGGATCATGGATCAGTTCGCCGTGACCTTCGGCATGGCGGACAACGCTCTCCTGCTCGACTGTCGTTCCCATTCGATGCGGCACGTGCCGCTGGCCGCCGAGGAGGTGGAGGTTCTCGTGATCCACAGCGGCGTCAGGCACAGCCTGGCGGACGGCGAGTACGCGCGACGTCGGGCCGAGTGCCAGTCGGCCGCGAGGCTGCTCGGGGTGGCATCGCTGCGCGACGTGGGCCCCTCCCAGTGGCAGGCTCGGGCGCCGTCACTACCGGACGTCGAGCGGCGTCGAGCAATGCACGTGGTCACAGAGCATGAGCGGACCCTCGCCTTTGTGAGTGCCCTCGAAGCGCGCGACTGGCAGGCCGCCGGCGAATGCATGTACGGCAGCCATACCTCGCTGCGGGACGACTACGAGGTGTCGTGCCCGGAGCTAGACGAGATCGTCGAGATCTCGAGGCAGATCGACGGCGTCTTCGGGTGTCGCCTTACCGGTGGCGGATTCGGGGGGTGTGCAGTGGCACTCGTCGATGCCGGGCAGACTGGGAGGATTCAGGCCGAAGTCCGCACCCGCTACCACGATCGCACCGGGATCGCACCGACGATATTCGTGACGCGGGCCGCCCCCGGCGTCGCCCTGCTCCCCTAGGCCGCCTTCCGTCCGAGCACGAACGCCGATGCAGCTTGCCGATTTTCTCGTCTTTTTCGCGTACTTCACGCTCGTCGCGGGCTACGGTCTCTGGATCTACCGCCGCAAGCGGGGTGAGGCCGCCTCCGCCGACGAATTCTTTCTCGCTGAAGGATCGCTGACCTGGTGGGCGATCGGGTCGTCGATCATCGCCTCCAACATCTCGGCTGAGCAGTTTATCGGCATGAGCGGCGCCGGGTTCGCCATCGGGCTGGCCATCTCGGGGTATGAGTGGATCGGGGCCGCCACGCTGATTCTCGTGGCGCTGTTTCTCATTCCCGGTTACCTGAAAAACCGCATCTACACGATGCCGCAGTTCTTGAAGCAGCGCTACGGGCAGCTCGTGGCGACGATCATGGCGATCTTCTGGCTCCTGGTGTACGTCTTCATCAACCTCACGAGCATCCTCTATCTCGGCGCATTGACCGTGGAAAACCTCTCGGGGCTCCCGTTCATGGCCTGCGTCGTGTTCCTCGCGGCGTTCGCGATCGTGATCACCATGGGTGGCATGAAGGTCATCGGCTACACCGACGTTATCCAGGTGGTCGTGCTTGCGCTCGGCGGAATAGCGACCACCGTGTTGGCGCTCGACCTCGTGGCGAAGCAGTTCGGGCAGAGCGGTGCCTTGGCCGGGTTTTTGCTCCTGCAGCAGCAGGCTCCCGGCCATTTCCACATGATCCTCGACCGGTCGAACCCCCATTACCAAGATCTGCCCGGCCTGGGCGCGGTGCTCGGGGGAATGTGGATCGCCAACATCAGTTACTGGGGCTGCAACCAATACATCACCCAGCGGGCTCTGGGCGCGAAGCTCACGACGGCCCGCGCCGGCATCCTGTTTGCAGCCGCGCTCAAGGTGCTGATGCCCCTCATCGTGGTGCTGCCCGGGATCGCCGTGTACGTGCTCCACCAAAAGGGCCTTTTCCAGGCCGAAATGCTCGATGCCACCGGCGCGGTCAAGCCCGACAAGAGCTATTCCGCGCTCATCAACCTCCTTCCCACTGGCCTCAAGGGGTTGTCGTTCGCGGCTCTGACCGCCGCCATCGTTGCCTCGCTCGCCGGGAAGGCGAACAGCATCGCGACCATCTTCACGCTCGACCTCTACAAGCGGTACGTCGATCCGCTGGCCCGCGAGGAGACGCTCATCCGCGTCGGCCGCTATGCCATTTTGGCGTCTTCGGGAATCGCCATGTTCCTCGCACCGCAACTCGGCAGGTTCGACCAGGCCATCCAATACATCCAGGAGTACACCGGCTTCATTAGCCCGGGCGTGTGCGTGATCTTCCTGCTCGGCTTCTTTTGGCCGCGGGCCACGGGAGCGGCCGCCCTGGCGGTGGCGCTCGCGACGATTCCGCTCTCGGCCGCCTTCAAGTACCTGACTCCCGGCATGCCGTTCCTCAACC
>RGVP01000224.1 GCA_010027235.1 bacterium | reverse complement strand
CAGTTGCTGATCGAGGCTCTCGCCGCCTACCCCAACACCGCTGCCACCCAGATCGAGATCGAAATCGTTTTCGCCCAGGTCCTCGGCGATGATAAGTTTAAGAAGTGGTGGTCCACCGCCAAAAAAGCCATCGCCAAGGATCCCCGCATCGCCGTCCCCGCCAAGAAAACCGAGTGCTACTTCGTGCGCGAGACCCCCGTCTCCACCGAGGACGAGATCACCGAGAAATTCAACGGCACCCGCTCCGCCCGCCTGCGCGTGCAACTGGCCGAGCAACTGGTGGAGACCGCCGGTAAACAAGAGATCAAGGCAGACCTTGAAGCCATCCTCGCCGGCGTGACTGAGGCCATCAAGACTTCCAATCAATTCGATATCGCCGAACGCCTCTACGGAGCCTCCGTGCGCGACCGCCTCGCCAAACTCGCCGGAGTAGATTCCGCCGCCTTGGAGCCCACCCAGATTTCACTCGTCGCCAACGTCCGCGACCTGCCGACCATCGTCGAGAAGCTCCCGGTCAATTTCCAGGGCGACTTCCTTGAACTGCTCAAGGAAGCCCACCCCCTCGAGCACCGCGACGTCGTCATCACCTTGCTGAAAATCTCCCAAGGCAAGTTCACCACCGAGTGCATCAACTTCCTGATCGAAAACGACCACGGCGCTGAACTGGCCACCACCTTTAAGCGCTGGATGGCCGAGCAAAACCTCCGCGCCCCGGTGCTCCACTGGATCGTGAAGAACCGCAATTCCAAGAAGTTCGCCAAAATCCTCGGTGACCTCGTGTCGCCCCGCCTGCTGTCCGCGATCTTCTACGCCATCGACTACGAGGCCCTCCAAGCCGCCTCCGCCCGCCGCATCCCGCTCGCCGATTCACTCTCCGAGGACACCGATCTAATCCCCGATCTCCTCCAGACCGCCTCCGGCGAAACCGCCCGCGATCTCGCCCACACCTTGTTGCTAAACCAAGGCTTCGAGGACCTCACCAAGAAGTCTCTGCTCGCCCGCTTCATCAAACTCTACCCCTCCATCTCCACCGTCCTCACCGGCGAAAACGAGACTAAGGAGGAGCAACTGCTCGTCTCCCGCGAAAGCTACGAGCGCAAGCGCGAGGAATACGAGACCATCATCTCCAAGAAGATCCCCGACAACTCCAAGGCTATCGCCTCCGCCCGCGAGCACGGCGACTTGAAGGAAAATTCCGAATACAAGATGGCCAAGCAGGACCAGCAGGTCCTCATGGCGCAAAAGACCCAGCTGGAGAAAGACCTCAGCCGCGCCCGCATCAGCGATTTCAAGGAAGCTACCCTCGAGATCGTCGGCGTCGGCAGCGTGGTCGAGGTCACCCTGGGCTCCACCGGGAAAAACGCCCGCTATACCCTCCTCGGCGCTTGGGATAGCGTGCCGGAGCAGAATATCGTGTCCTACAAAACCCCGCTCGGTCAGGCCCTCGTGGGCAAGAAGGTCGGCGATACCGTGAACGTGAAGATCGGCGCCGCCGCCGAGTCTTACACCATCACCAAGCTCGCCCGCTACGCCTCCTGAGCCGGTCCCGGCACCCGCTCGTCCCCCGCCGCGTCGCCACTCCCGACGCGGCTTTTTTGTGCCGTTCGGCCGCCTTTTTGCTCTAAACCTCCCCCGCATGAACACCTCTTGGGACACCCTTAAGCTGCTCGCCGAGCCCACCCGCCTGCGCATTTTGGCCCTGCTCCTGCGCGAAGAGTTGTCCGTGGCCGAGTTGCAAGAGATCCTCGACATGGCCCAGTCGCGCATCTCTTCCCAGCTCGCCCTGCTCCGTTCCGCCGAACTCGTCTCCGACCGGAGAGACGGCAAGCGCGCCTACTACCGGCTCCACACCCCGCTCCCGCCCGGCACCCTTACCCTGCTGCGCTCCGCGACCGAGGCCGTCTCCGCGCAGCCCGAACTGGTGGCCGATCGTGCCGCCCTCGCCCGCGCCCTCGCCCGCCGCCAAGCCCATCAGGAGGAGTATTTTAACCTGATCGCCGGCCGATTGGGGAAAAACTATTGCCCCGGCCGCTCGTGGGAAGCCCTCGGCCACCTTGCCTTGCGTCTCGCGCCCGCCATAGACGTGGCCGACCTCGGCGCCGGCGAGGGTCTCGTCTCCCAGCTCCTCGCCCGCCGAGCCCGGCAAATCTGGTGCATCGACAGCTCTCCTAAGATGGTCGAGGTCGGCACCGCCCTAGCCGAGAAAAACGGCCTCGCTAACCTGCACTATAAGCTCGGCGACATTGAACGCGTCCCGTTAGCCGATGCCTCCGTCGATCTCGCCATCCTCAGCCAGGCCCTTCACCACGCCCGCCGCCCCCAGCAAGCCGTCGCCGAGGCCTTCCGTATTCTCCGCCCGGGCGGTCAACTGCTTATCCTCGACCTCCGGGAACACCATTTCGAAAAAGCCCGCGAACTCTACGCCGACGTCTGGCTGGGTTTCACCGTGGCCGCCCTGCACGCCTTTCTGGAAGGGGCCGGCTTCCAAGGTATCGAGGTGACCACCGTCGCCCGCGAAGCTGAAGCCCCCCATTTCGAGACCCTCCTGGCGAGCGGCGCCAAACCCGCCTGAGCCCCCCCGCCAGCCAGCCTCGGACGGGGCGCCCGGAGCCACCGCTTTTCGCTTCGTTTGATAAAACCCTTGGCACGCCGCACGACGACCTTTTTGGTCGCGCTCCCATGCCCACCGCGAAGCCCGCTCTCCTCGCTCTCGAAGACGGTTCCGTCTATCACGGCCGCGCCTTTGGCGCCGACGCCACCATCGCCGGGGAGTGCGTGTTTAACACGTCGATGACCGGCTACCAAGAGATCGTCACCGACCCCTCCTACTTCGGCCAGATCGTCACCCTCACCGCCCCGATGATCGGTAACTACGGCATCAACGCCGAGGACACCGAGGCAGCCGCACCCCGCGCCTCCGGCCTGGTCGTGCGCGAACTCTCTCCGATTGTCTCCAACTGGCGCGCGACCGCCTCCCTCGGCGACTACCTTCGCCAATACGGCATCCCGGGCATCAGCGAGGTCGATACCCGCGCCCTGACCAAAAAGCTCCGGGTGGACGGCGCCATGAAGTGCTGCCTCACCACCCTGCCCCTCGCCGAGGCCGATGCCGTCGCCCGAGCCCGCGGTTGGCACGATATGGCCGGTAGCGATTACGTGAAGGATACCACCTGCGCCGAGCCCTACTTCTGGCGTGCCGAAGACGCCAC
>RGVP01000223.1 GCA_010027235.1 bacterium | reverse complement strand
AGTGCGTGATGCACTCAGCGCTTACTTTTTGCGGGAACTGGCGGCACACGGCAGCCGCGTCGACGAGGCACGAGCGCTGGCCCTGCTGGCGATGGACATCGACCTCAACACCCAGGGCATCGTGCACTGGCTGGCGGCGGGTTGATCGGCGGGGATTCCAAGCGACGCAGGCCTTGCCCACCATCACCTAAGACACCGTCTGCAGGCCATGTTACGCATCCGGTTGCAGCGGATGCGCAACAGCGGCGCGTTGATGAGAGAGCCGATGGGCTCATCCAAGTCACCCTTGCAAGGGATGCTCCCGCAGGTACTGCCGCAGCGCGGCGGCCGCGCGCACTAGCCGCTGCACCAGTTCTCATGCAGCAGGCCAGGGACGCGGCCGAACTCGGCCGAGTTGTTGCTCACCAAGACAAGCCCCTCGCTGCGAGCGTGAGCGGCAATGTGCAGATCGTTGACGCCGATCGTTCGCCCCACACGCTCGAGCCCGGCGCGTATCTCGCCGTAGTGCCTGCACGCTTGCGGACCATAGGGCAGCACCTCAAGCCGGCTGCAGAAGTCCTCGACTGCGCGAAGATTCTCGCCCGGGCGTGCACTCTTCTCGACCCCATGCATCAGCTCTGACAGCGTGACCGCCGAGATGGCCATGCGGCCCGACGCCTGGTTGAACGGCTCCAACAACTCGCGCGGCCGGCGCTTGAGTACGTAGATGACGATGTCGGTGTCGAGCAGATACTTGAGCACGCTGCTTACTCATCGAGCGATTCACGCGGGGTTTGCGCCTGCTCCGCCCGCTGCGGCAGAAAGTCGTCGGTCACCGCGGGCCCGCCCAAAAAGAAGCTGTCCCAGCTGTTCTCGAGCGGCGAGATGACGCGGTCGCGGCCGACGACACGGACCTGGACACGGGTCACGCCCTCGGGGAGACGCGCTTCGGCGGTGAGGCGCACGGCCTGCGTGCGGTTGTTGCGGAAGACGGTGGTGGTGGGCATTCGGCGAGGGTCCGCAATGTATATGCAGCAAGTATATGCCACGGTAGGCGCCTGTCATCATGGCACTGGCGACTGTCGGCCGCATTGGCCAAACCACTTACCCTGCGAGCTGGCCCCTCACCCCTGCAAGGGATACTCCCGCAGGTACTGCCGCAGCGCGGCGTTCATGCGCGTCTGCCAGCCTTTGCCTGTGGCGCGGAAGGCCTCAAGCACGTCCGGGTCGAGGCGGATAGCGGTAAAGACCTTGGTCTCCTCGGCCTTGGGGCGGCCGTGCGGGCGCTTGACCAGTTCGGCATACGCCTCTTGCGGCAGGACCTCGCTGGCCGGCCTGGCCATAGCGCACCAATCTGCGCCGAGCTCCTGACTTCCGGCGTCGGCAGCAATTCCAGCTGCAATGGCGGCATCCTCGCCAGGCTGGGGAATGACGGTTCCGGGCTTAAGTTTTGGCATAGCGGTTTTACCAGCGCGGAGTAACCCAAACCAGAACTTTATTGCATAGACAATAAATTGGAGACCGTCAAGAAATGCCGGGATGAGGCACTAGTCTGCGCTCAAGCCCTACTAACGCGAATCCACCACCCGACCTACCCTCCCCGCTACTTCTTCTCCCATGGATAGCGGAACGGGCCTTGGCGATATGTGTCGCGATCGAAGGGGTTGGTGCGCTGGATGTAGGTGTCCCGGTCGAACGGGTTAGTGTTCTGCCGGTAGGTCTCGCGGTCGAACGGATTGGTGTTCTGGATGTAGGTCTCGCGATCGAAGGGATTGGTGGTCTGCTGGTACGTGTCGCGGTCGAAGGAGTTGCTGCCCTGACGGTAAGTGTCGCGATCAAAGGGGTTGTCCGCCAGGGCGGCGGCGCTGAACAGCAGAGCGGCGAGACAGAGGGCAAAGCGCATGGGGCACCTCAGGGGTCGGAACGGGCCGGCCGAGGGGTGGCCCTTAAGGTGCCAAGTATTTAAGGTGTCGGGCTCACCTGGTGAGCCCAAGACTACGTACCGTACGCTTCCGGCGCGACCCCTGACGGCTAGCCCGGACAACAAATATCGCGCGAAATGTTCCGGCTTACGGTGTCCGGGGGCGAAGCACGTTACAGAAAAACCCGCCTTCAATCGGCGCCGAAATTACAAGGTCTTGTCATTCCATCGACGGCCAGCAATTTAGTAATCGATATTCGCCACCTTGACTCCCTTACACTCCAACCAATACGGCTCAAGTAGGGAGTACTTGCTGGGCGATGCAGTGGCCGTTGAACGCAGAGAACGCTTGCGGTCGCCGCCTCGCCACCGAGCCAAAGCTAACCACTTGCCTCTCGCGGAAGAGGCTGCTGAACGAAAGGTTTTAGCGACCTTGCCAGTCAAACATAGCAAGATCGAGAGCTTGATGAGCGCCCGAGTTGAACGGGGAAAGTGGGGCAACGAATCTTGATTACCGCCTACCACGCCAAGTACTACGCCCATGAGCTAACGCGGAGAAACACTGCCGATGGCGTAGATCGCCTTTCCCGATCGCTGTTCGATGCCAGCGTCGATTTGAACCCGCATCAGATTGAGGCGGCGCTGTTCGCCCTTCGAAACCCATTGCAGGAAGGCGTACTGCTGGCCGACGAGGTGGGGCTGGGCAAGACCATCGAAGCCGCGCTGGTGGTTTGCCAGTACTGGGCTGAGCGCCGCCGTCGGCTCCTGGTCATCTGCCCGGCAAGCCTGCGCAAGCAATGGGCGCAGGAGCTGCACGACAAGTTCGCCGTGCCCACCACCGTGGTGGATGCCGTTTCTCTGCGCAAGCTGTCCGCTGGCGACATGCTCGCCACCCTGCAACGGCTAGTTGGCAAGGCGGTCGTGATCATGTCCTACCAGTTCGCCGCCAAGCTGGAAGCCGAGCTGCGTGCCGTGCCTTGGGACGTAGTGGTCATCGACGAAGCGCACAAGCTGCGCAACGCGCACCGCGCCAGCAATCGCACCGGGCAGGCGCTCAAGCGCGCACTGCAAGGCCACAAGAAGCTGCTGCTCACCGCCACGCCGCTGCAGAACTCACTGATGGAGCTGTACGGCCTGTCCACACTGATCGACGAGCACCTGTTCGGCGACGAGACGGCTTTCCGCAAGCAGTTCATGAACAGCGCGACGGACCTGGACGAGCTCCGTGAGCGTCTTGCCAGTTTCGCCAAACGCACACTGCGCCGCGACGTGCTGGAGTACATCAAGTACACCGAGCGCAAGGCGCTCAC
>RGVP01000222.1 GCA_010027235.1 bacterium | reverse complement strand
GACGGCGCACAGAGCCCTGACGAGTTTCCGGTCCGTTTCGACCTGTTGACCGCCAACCCGGTCTACAAGCCGTTCCGATATCCTTGGGCTTATGATGCCTGGCTGACGCAGCAGCGTATTCATTGGTTGCCGGAGGAGGTGCCGCTCGCTGATGACGTGAAGGATTGGCAGAAGAATCTGACAGTCTCTGAGCGGAACCTGCTCACCCAGATCTTTCGCTTCTTCACCCAGGCTGATGTCGAGGTGAATAATTGCTATATGAAGCAGTACAGCCAGGTGTTCAAACCCACCGAAGTGCTGATGATGATGAGCGCCTTCTCGAACACCGAGACGATTCATATCGCGGCGTATTCGCATCTGCTTGATACCATTGGCATGCCGGAAATTGAGTATACCGCCTTCCTCAAATACAAGGAGATGAAGGACAAGTACGACTACATGCAGTCCTTCAAGGTGGATAGCAAGGTTGAGATTGCCAAGACGCTGGCGGCGTTTGGCGCCTTCACCGAGGGGCTGCAGCTTTTCGCCTCTTTTGCCATTCTGATGAATTTCCCGCGCTTCAATAAAATGAAGGGCATGGGGCAGATCGTCTCCTGGTCGGTCCGCGACGAGACGCTGCATTGCCTCAGCGTGATCCGGCTCTTCCGCACCTTCGTGCAGGAAAACCCGGAGATTTGGACTGAGGAGCTGCGCCGCGACCTTTACCTGATCTGCGCCACCATCGTGGAGCATGAGGACAGCTTCATTGACCTGGCCTTCGAGCTAGGCGGCGTGCAGGGCCTCGAGGCGGAGAGCGTGAAGCAATATATCCGCTTCATCGCCGACCGCAGGCTGCAGCAATTGGGCCTGGAGCCGATGTTCCACATCGAGCGCAACCCCCTGCCCTGGCTCGACGAAATGCTCAATGCCATCGAGCACACCAATTTCTTCGAGAACCGGGCGACCGAATACTCCAAGGCCAGCACCGCCGGCACCTGGGAGGATGCTTTCGCTGAAAACACCTTCGCCACGCCGCAGCCCGAGGGCGAAATCGCGCTCGCACGGCATTGATGGGCTGGAAGGGCCGGCATGTCTGAGGCCGGCCCTTTGGTGTTGAGCGCCCGCTTGGCCATACCCCGGCGGGGGCCTATCTAGGCGCCATGTTGAAGGTCATCCGCTACAGCGCTGCCGCGTTGCTCGCTGCCATTTTCGGTCTGTGGGCGCATGTTTGGTTTACCCTCGCACCGGGGCAGAGCTTTGCGGATGCATTCGGCCAGAGGCTTGCCCAGGTCTTCGGCCAGGATATGCAGCTGCCCTCGGCGGCAGGGGTGGTGCAACTGCCCCCCGGCATTTCCCTCGGCGGCGCCTTCAGCCTGACCCGTCAGGATGGCGTGGCGGTGACAGAGCGTGATTATGCCAGCCAATGGATGCTCATCTATTTTGGTTTCACCTTTTGCCCTGATGTCTGCCCCACCGAGCTTGGGCGGATGGCTGATGTCATGGATATGTTGGGCCCATTGGCGGGCCGGGTGACGCCGGTCTTCATCACCATCGACCCTGAGCGCGACCGGCCTGATAATTTGGCGGATTATGTGAGCCGTTTTCATCCCCAGTTGCAGGGCCTAACCGGCACGACGGAGCAGATAGCCGCCGTTGCTCGCCAATTCAGGGTGTTTTACGCGCGTGCCAATTCGCCCAATACCACCGATTATCTCATGGATCATTCGAGTTTTATCTATCTGGTGGGGCCGGATAACCGTGTGCGCAGCCTGTTCAGGCCAGACACCGCCGTAGATGGCATGGCCAGAATGATCATTGGCCAGCTTCGGGCCACCAGGCCAACACAATAATACTTGCCGACGCCTCAATTTCATATTATATATTGACCGATTGCATTTTCCGCATGGCAATGAGGTTGGGCATGGACGGTGACGATCATTTGGCTACCAGCTTTCGCGACGGCGTGAATGGGTTTTTTCCACTCCGTGATATGCGTTTGTCCGACAAAATCCTGGTAGCCTTCCACCAAGCCTGTGATGAGGCTGATTATCAGGTGGCTGACCAATTGTTGCGGACACTGGAAATGGTGCTCACCCGCCAGCAGGTCGATCCCAGCGCCAATAGCCGCCGCAATATGGACAGCCTGGTCGAGGCGCATGAGCGGCTTTGGCAGCTGCGGCACCCCATTTAAGGCCCTTTGCATACCCGCCACGCTCTCGTAACCTTGAATCAATACAAGGGGGAACCGTTATGTTATCACGCCGCAGCACCGTGCTCGCCGCTCTGGCCGCAGCATCGACCAGCCATGCCCAAACCTCACCGGCATGGCCAAGCCGCCCATTGCGCATGATCATCCCCTGGCCGCCTGGCCAAGCCACTGACCTTATTGGCAGGATTCTCGCCCAGGCGCTGACAGAGCGCCTCGGCCAATCCGTTGTGCCGGAAAACCGCGGCGGGGCCGGCGGCATGATCGGCACCGACGCGGCCGCCAAATCCGCCCCCGATGGCCTCACGCTTCTCGCCGCCTCCGCCGGGCCGGTCACTGTCAACCCCTTGGTTCAGCGCACCCCTTATGATGTCGAACGCGACCTAGCGCCGGTCGCCCTGGCCGGCCTCTCGCCCTATCTGCTGGTGACACATCCGGATTTCCCGGCCCGCAATATCGGCGAGTTCCTCTCCGTCGTCCGCGCCTCGCCCGGGACCTATACCTTTGCCACATCAGGCACTGGCGCCACGGCCCATCTCATCGCCGAGTATTTCAACGCACGCTCGGGGCTTCAGGCCGTCCATGTTCCCTTCCAGGGCAGCGCGCCGGGGCTGACAGCGCTGCTGGCGGGCCAGGTGCATTACACGCTGGAAACCGCCGCCGCCACCATGCCGCATGTCCGGGCGGGGCGGCTGCGGGCCTATGGCGTCTCCTTGGCAAATGGCTCGGCCCTGGCGCCGGGCGTCACACCACTGGCCGTCGGGGCGGATATTCCCGGCTTCAATCTTGGTGCCTGGATCGGCCTGATGGTCCCGGCCGCCACCCAGCCGGCCATTATCCAACGCCTCTCCACCTTGATGATGGAGGTGATGGCGACGCAGGAGATGAAGGAGCGCTTTGCCGCCGTAGGTGTCGAGGTGGATGCAAAGCCAGCGGCCGCCTTCGCCACCTATCTCGCCGAACAGCGGCAGATCTTCAGTGAGGCCGTGCGCCGGGCGAATATCCGCCCGGCGCACGGCCTCACTGAAGA
>RGVP01000221.1 GCA_010027235.1 bacterium | reverse complement strand
GGCCACGATCCACCATCGCCAGCGCCTCCACCACACTCCCCCAGTCACCTGGCGCCGGCTGGCGGAAGAGGCGGAAGTTGGGTTGGTACCAGTGCGTAGTGTCGCCCGCCCTTAACCACCGCCAATCCGGGGCAAAATCAAGCATGGTCCAGCACGGAACCCCAAGAGCACCGGCGAGGTGCACCGGCGCGCTGTCGATGCTGATCAGTAGATCGAGATTTGAAAGAATCGCAGCGGTGTCGGCGAGGTCGGTCACCCCTCGGCCCACATTGTGAACCAGCCGCTCGCCAAACTTGTAGGCCTGTGGGAAGCCCTCGCCCTGCTGGATGACCACCCAGTCAATGCGCTCATCAAGTACCAGCGGCGCAAACACTGCCGGAGTGGCAGATCGCTGAGCATCTCGAGCATGTCCGGGCCTGCCGCTCCAGACCAGCCCAATACGCGGCCTGACTCGGTGTCCGCCAAAAAGTTGCTCGAGCCTCGCAGCCCACAAGACCACCAAATCTTTTGCAGGATGGATGTAGGAGCAGATTGTAAAACCGGCTTCGGTCCCTAGGTATTCGGGCAAATCGAGCGGAAATGCCCAGTAGTCATACTGTGGAAGCGGGTCACCATCCAGAAAAACTTTGTCGACGAGTGGACAATTGAGCATCAGCCTGTGCAGAGGCTTGTGCACGGCCAGAAAGACCCGCGCACCCCGCTCTCTGGCAAGCTTCGCGTATCGAACAAACTGGATTGTGTCCCCAAAACCCTGCTCGGGCATGAGCAGGATCGTTTTGCCCGCCAACGGCTCGCCACCCCACCGTGGCTGACGAAGTGGCGGAACGGGCACCCGATCACCAGCCTTACGCCGAGTGTCTGTACGCCAGCGATAATGCGACCAGCCCTTGTCGTACTCACCGCGGGTAAGGTGAATGAGGCTCAGATTAAAGCGGCCCTCAGGGTTGTCAGGCGACATCTCGCCCCCCGATAAAAATGGCCGAGTTATCCGGCTTCAAACGCTCCGCAAACGAATAGGCCTCGAGGGCTGCAGCGAACTCACGTCGACGCGCCCGTATTTGCGCAACAATGAGCCAAGCATCTGCGTTACGAGAGTCGGAACGAATTATTTCTTGGGCCAACGCTTCTGAGCGCTCATAGTCGCCTGACTTGTAGATGATTAGGGCCTTTAGCACTTTGTAATCCGGCCGATCAGGCGCCAACGCGAGTGCGCGCTCGATGGCAGCGATGCCGCCATCTTCAATGCCCAGACGATCCCTAGCCTGAGCAAGCATGTACCACACGCCGGCGTTTGAATCATCCAACTTAGCCGCTCGGGTGGCGAAATCGAGGACGGACTCGAACTCGTCAAGATCGGCCAGTAAGTTGCAAGCATTTGCTAGAAGGATGGCGTCCTTGGGGTAGCGTTCGAGCGCCTTGGTGTATGTGTCTTTGGCATTTGCGAGGTCGCCCATCCTTCTGAAGGCCACCGCGAGATTACGCAACGCGTCCTGGTTGTATGGATCAAATCGCAAGATCCATTGGTAAATGTCAGCGGCGGCCCTGTCATCGCCGGCTTTCTGCAACTCAATCGCTTTGCGCAGCTGGGGACCAAGCCCCGCCGGTACGAATTGGCCGGCCGTCCAGTCGATTTCGGATACGCCAATTGGGGGCTTACTTCGCGAGCCCCCACCTGCCAACAGGTCCTCTAAGGCATTCTCAAGGCGTTTGACGACTTCGTCCCAATCGTCGAGAGATGACTGCCTGAACAGCCGCATGGAGGGGTACCACGGGCTGGCCTCGCCAGACACAAGCCAGCGAAAATCCGCCGACATCGACAACAGAACCCAACAAGGAATGCCGAGCGCTCCAGCAAGGTGAACCGGCGAGCTGTCGATGCTGATGAGCAGATCAAGGTGAGACACAATCGCGGCGGAGTCGGCGAAATCGACGATGTCACCCCCGAGACGAACAAACTCTAGACCGTCGGGGGCCGGGTCGTCGGCGCGCTCACCCATTTGTAAAGAAAAAACCTCGATTTGATCCGCAAACCGGCTCAAGAACGAGAAGTGCGCAGTTGACATCGACCGGTGAAAATCATTGCCGTGGGTTGGGCGCCCCGCCCAGACCAAGCCGATTTTGAAACGACTCGAGGCGAATCGGTGCGCCCATTTTTCTAGATGCGGCCTGCACGGTGCCAGATACGGCACCGTGCAAGGCACGTTATCCAACCGTGAGCCGTACCGATACGGCAGACTCATCACAAAAACATAGGCATCAATATTGCTGCCAGACCGGGGGATGCCGTTATTGATCGAGTCGAGCCATGGCAGGGTTTGGATGAGGGGCACCAAGGCGTCGGGACAGATCGCGACCACCCGCGCGCCCTCGGCGCGCAGCAACTCGACGTACCGACAAAATTGCAGGAAGTCGCCCAAGCCCTGCTCGGCGAGAACGGCCACGATCTTGCCCTTGACCGCCTCTTGAGCACCCAACATCGGAATCTCGGTGCCCGGCAACTTAACGCGATCCATCGCGAGCCGATTCGGAGCGTAGCGCACCTCATAGTTTTTCCAGCCTGCCTCAAAGGCGCCCACCGATAGCTGGGCCAACGAGAGGTTCCAGAAGTTTTCTGGGTTGTCGGGGGCTAACGCTGTCGCCTGCTCGAGTACCGAAACCGACTCGGAGGGGCGGCCGACGGCCCTCAGGGCAATGCCCAGATTGGAGAGTGCAGTCGCGTAACCGGGCAATATCTTAAGTGCCCTCTCGAAACTCCCTATCGCCTCCGCTGGTCGGTGCTCGAGCAGCGCACACGCGCCGTATCCGGTTTCTACCTCGGCGCTGTTACCCATCAACGCCTGAAGCCGATCAAACAAGCCGCGCGCCTCTTCTGCGCGGCGTTGGATGATGAGGATCCGCGCCAAAGACTTAATTGACTCGGCATGGTCCGGCATCACCGATAGCGCAGACCGCGCCCAAACCTCCGCCTGCTCGGTTTCTCCACACTCGGTTGCCACAACAGCACCATTGTGGAGACTATCAAAATGCGTAGGCGAAAACTCTATGGCCTCCTTAAACAGATGGTAGGCCTCCGCATACCGCCCCTGAGCCTTTCGAACCAAGCCTTTTAGCGCACGGGTATCCGCAGAATCAGTGTCAAGTCGCTCTGAACGTTCGAGAATTGTCCAGGCCTCGTCCAACCGTCTTAACTTGAGCTGAGCCGCCGCAAGGAGGTTGCGCTGTCTCGTGTGACCACGAGGC